>CAZCOF010000172.1:0-1579 GCA_964500095.1 uncultured Oscillospiraceae bacterium | reverse complement strand
AATAATCACCTTCCCTTTTCTTAATTTAATTATATACTTTAATAAAATTAAAGTCAATTTTAATTTTATTAAACTTTTATTGCAAAATATCTTTATTTTTATAAACACAACTCAGGTATCTCATTCGCGCATAAAAAAGTGTGTAAACACACTCTCAACTCCCCTGCCCCTCATTCATGAGGGGTGGGGTTTTTCTTTGCTTCTATTTATTGTAAAATAATTACATGAGTAATATATTACAAAACATTTTTATCGATTATTATGAGCATATCCTTTATGAACTTCATCCTCGTCAGACCGAAATTGAAAACATCTCCAAGATGATTCATTGTGGTGATCCATCTTATGGCGGTGCTTTCTATGCCTGTCCTGATTGT
The DNA here is from genome assembly GCA_964500095.1 of uncultured Oscillospiraceae bacterium. Classification (GTDB taxonomy): domain Bacteria; phylum Bacillota; class Clostridia; order UBA1381; family UBA9506; genus Congzhengia. Next base: position 1,202 of record CAZCOF010000172.1, on the reverse strand, counting down.
GGTGAATTGAAATACGTTGCTTTTCGCTGCAAGTCTCGTTTCTGTCCTACTTGTGGTAACATGTATAATCTGCAACGTTCTTTTTCTATGTCTTGTAAACTTATTTCCTGTGTTCATCGTCATTGTGTTTTTACAATCCCTGAAGAACTTCGTCCTTACTTCTTACATAATCGTAAACTTCTCAATTGCCTCTTTCATTCTGTTCGTGACGTTATTTCTCGCATGTTTTATAAAATAAACAAATCTGAAAACTTTACCCCTGGATTTATCCTTGTTCTTCATACTTTCGGCAGAGACCTGAAATGGAACCCTCATATTCATGCTCTCATCTCTGAAGGTGGAACGGGCAACCATTCTATTTGGAGAGTTGTAAAACACTTTGATTATACTTTTCTTCGTAACGCTTTTCGCAAAGTTCTTCTCGAACAACTTGCCAAGAAAATCGGAAAACATTTCACTAAAGTCAAAAATGAAATTTACAAAAATCATGCCGATGGCTTCTATGTTCGTGCAAAACCTAATCTTTGTGACCCTAACACTACAATCAAATACATTAGTCGTTATCTTGGAAGACCTGTTATTGCCACTTCTCGTATTGATAAATATGATGGTGATTTTGTGACTTTTCATTACACACGGCACGAAGATGATAAGACAGTAACTGAATGTATTCCTGCAATGGATTTTATTAAGCGACTTATTGTTCATATACCAGAAAAACATTTTAAAATGCTCCGTTATTATGGACTCTACGCAAAGCATCATAAACATTCTAAAAAACTCCGCAAATGTATTTCACCAGAAAAGAAACGTTATCTTCGAAGTATCATGGACTGGCGTAATTCAATCCTTTTGTCTTTTGGCTATGATCCGCTCAAATGCCCTAAATGTGGTTCTTCTATGCTAGTCTTGGAAGTTTATTACAAAAAAACTGCACTATTTGAACAATATCGAAAGGTTATGGGATACGGCTGAAGCCTTGCTCATAATATTTTCTCAATCGTCAAATAGTGCAAACACCAACAAACAAAAAACTTCATAATCAAAGTCATCGCGAAGTCCACACCTTCGCTCTTTTGGCATGCAATTTTTTATTCATAAATTATTATACACTATTTTTCTGATTTGAGAAATTTCTTATAAAGTAAAAAAAACGTGCACCTATCCAAACAGATAACTGCACGTTCAACTCAAATGTAATT
>CAZCOF010000171.1:0-1605 GCA_964500095.1 uncultured Oscillospiraceae bacterium | reverse complement strand
CATCAACAATTCCCTAATAAGTGGAAGCTAACGTAAAAACTATTTTTTCGTCAGATTTGAAATATTACCATTCTGATGAATCGAAGGTTCGGGAATAAGCTTCTTTGTATGTTGTATTGTAGTCTGTTGGCTTTGCATCTTGCACCATTTGTATGTATGGGTTATAGTCAACAAAATCTCTGCCAAAATCCGATGCAAGAAAATCGTTAATTATAATTGAGCTTTTGCCGGAGCAGAAAAAATATATTAGTGCAACAACAATTACAATATCTATTGCAATAAAAACAGGTTTAAAAAAATTTTTGATTTTTGTTAAACACCCATCTTTATTATTCATTGTATTTGCGGTTGCAACTGCTTGTTTTGACACTCCATTGGTATTGTTTGATAAAGGTTTCTTGGTTGAAATTATCTTAACAGAAGCACCAATAGCGGTTAGCTGATTTTTGATTTTTTCAGCTTCGTTTTTAGAAATATTTTTACAAATTGCAACAGGTAAACTTGAAATGATGGTTTTGATTTCTTCAAGATTTTTTCCTGTTACTTTTCTTAACATTCTGATTAAATCAACTTCCTCATAACCGACATTGCTTAAAACAACATCACAGAGTTCGGTTTCTATATGTTCAGGTTCACTTTTAAAAAGTTCATCATATTCTTCTTCGGACATATTCTCTAATTCTTCGGTAGTTTTATCAACCACAAATATCACCTCTCATTAACAAAAAGTATAGGTTTACTCAAAATTAAATTTTTCGTCATTTTTAATATAAATTGCGAGAAAAATTGACTTTATCCGCATAATGTGATATAATAAAGGGTATAAAAAAAGCTCTTTTCAGAGCAAGAGTAAACCTATACATTTTCTAAAAATCAAGAATTTATCTTGTAGCCTTTTTGATAGAAAGCCCACAAGGGAATATTAAGAACTTCTGCCGCCTCTTTGGCGGTTATTTTTTTGTCCCGCCATAGCTTATAGTATTCCTCATAATTTTCAGGAATTACGATTGGCGGTCTGCCGAAGCGGACACCTCTCTTTTTGGCAGCGGCAATACCTTCTTTTTGTCTTTGCCTTATATTTAAACGCTCGTTTTCTGCTACAAACGAAAGCAACTGCAAAACCAAATCAGCAATAAAAGTTCCAAGCAAATCTTTTGATTGAGTGGTATCAAGCAAGGGCATATCAAGGACAACTATATCAGCACCTTTCTTTTTGGTGATTTTTCGCCATTCTTCCTGTATTTCGTGGTAGTTTCTGCCGAGCCTATCTATTGATTTGATAACAAGCAAATCATCCTTTTTAAGAGCCTTATACATCTTTTTGTATGCGGAGCGGTTAAAGTCCTTACCGCTCTGCTTGTCTATGTAAATATTCTTTTCGGGAACACCATAGGCAAGAAGCTCTATAAGTTGTCTGTCCTCGTGCTGATTGGTGGAGCTTACACGAGCGTAGCCTTTCTTTATGATTTCATAATCATCTATATTATCACCCCCAAAGACCGCAAATGTGATATAGTTATATTTTACCACATTTTAGCTACTATCGCCATCACCCCTGCTATTCCAAACCTCTACAAGTATCTCAATTAAGGCTATCAGCACAAG
>CAZCOF010000170.1:0-1611 GCA_964500095.1 uncultured Oscillospiraceae bacterium | reverse complement strand
AAATACTACAACACCTTTTTCTGTACATTTGTCAATCGGAATGTTGTTGACACCCGCTCCTGCACGTGCGACGCATTTTAATGATGCGGGCAATTCCATTTCGTGCATTGAAAAACTTCTTAAAATTATACCGTCGGGATTTTCGCAGTTGTCACATACGTTGTAGTTTTCGCCCAGCTTTTCAATACCGCAAACCGCTATTTTATTTAATGTTAAAACGTTATACATAGTAAATACCTTCTTTTATTTATTTTCTGCTTCAAATTTCTTCATAAATTCAACCAAAGCACGTACGCCTTCACGCGGCATTGCGTTATAAATACTTGCACGCATACCGCCTACGGTTCTGTGTCCCTTTAAGTTTACAAAGCCTGCTTCTTTCGCTTCTTTTACAAATTTTGCATCTAAATCCTCTGACCCTGTAACAAAAGGAACATTCATCAACGAACGGTCTTCTTTTACTACTGTTCCGCGGAACAACTCGGATGAGTCTAAAAAGTCGTATAAAATCTTTGCTTTTTCTTCGTTTATTTTCTGAATAGCCGAAACTCCGCCCTGAGCCTTTACCCATTCTAAAACAAGCTTTAATGTGTAAATCGCATAAGTCGGGGGTGTGTTGTACATTGAGCCATTTTCTGCGTGAATATTATAATCTAACATTGTAGGTGTGCCGGGCAAAACTTCTCCCAACAAATCTTCACGAACAATAACGAGCGTAACACCGGCAGGACCTAAGTTCTTCTGTGCCCCTGCAAACAAAAGACCAAACTTTGTAACATCGATTTCTTCCGACATTACGCAGGATGAGATGTCTGCTACAATCGGCTTGTCTGTATCAGGAAGTTCGGTAAAACGCGTTCCGTAAATTGTGTTGTTGTAGCAGATGTAAAAATAGTCTGCATCTGCTGAAAATGTGTTCTTGTCAAGCTTAGGAATGTAAGAAAATGTCTTGTCAGCAGATGAAGCTACTTTGTTTACTGTAATAAACTTTTCAGCTTCTTGTGCTGCTTTTTTTGCCCATTGACCTGTTATAACGTAATCAGCCTTTTTGTTCTTTGTACCCAAGTTCAACGGAACCATAGCAAACTGTGTGGAACCGCCGCCCTGTAAAAACATTACTTTATAGTTATCGGGAACGTTCATAAGCTCGCGTACAAGCTCTTCTGCCCCTTTAATAATTGCTTCATAATCTTTTGAGCGATGGCTCATTTCCATAACGGACATACCGGCATTTTCGTAAACTACCATTTCACTTGCCGCTTTTTCTAAAACTTCAACGGGTAACATTGAAGGACCTGCTGAAAAATTATAAACTCTGTTCATAATGACACTCCTTGCAAATTATTATTTCATTATTATACAACAATCTTTTTGCTAAGTCAACCAATTTGAGATTATTTGTCAAAATTTTCTTATAAAATTCTACCTCTCGGCGAATTTTTTATGTCTGTTTTACAAATATATTATTGTATTTTTTCATAAACTATGATAAAATACACTTATTAAAAAGAACGGAGAAATGCTATGCTTATAGAAATTTTAAAATCAATCGTAATAGGAATTGTACAGGGCATCACAGAATGGCTTCCCATATCTTCAACAGGACACTTA
>CAZCOF010000169.1:0-1641 GCA_964500095.1 uncultured Oscillospiraceae bacterium | reverse complement strand
TAAACAGAAGTACATTTTACTCAAACTTTATCGACATATATGACCTCGCAGACAAAGTATGTAAACATCTTGAAGAAGAATTTTTATCATTGTATGCAAACGAAATAAAAACAGAAACAAGAAGCAATGATTTTACACGGTTGTTTTATCACATAAAGGAAAATCAACTTTTTTATAAAACCTATTTCAAAATAGGAAATATCAATATGAACGTTGTCGGTCTTGACACTGAAATGGCTCAAAAACATTTTGATATGAAGCACATTGATTATCATATAGAATTTTTCAAAAATGGTCTTAATGCTGTGCTGAAAATGTGGCTGAACAATGATTGCAAAGAAAGCCCGGAAGAAATTACAGGTATTATCAAAAGTGAATATGGCAGAAAATTCTGACCGTAAAAAAATACGGGGGAAAGACAGCACGTGTCAATCCTCCGTATTTTTTATGCCGTTTCCTTTGATAACTCTTTATAAGTATATCGGATAATAATTACCGCAATTACAAATGTTAAAATATCCGATACGGGCATTGAGTAAAGCACTCCGTCAAGTCCGAAGAATACAGGCAAAAGAAGCGCAAAGCCAACACCGAAAACTATCTCTCTCACCATAGAAAGCATTGTAGACGCAACAGCTTTTCCCATAGCCTGCAGGAAAATAAATGTTGCCTTGTTTACACAAGCCAATATCATCATACAAAGATATATTCTGAATGCTTTTACTGCAAAATCCGTATAATACGCACTTTCGTTTGCTGCGCCAAAAATTTGTATAAGTCCCTTCGGAAACAGTTCAACAATTAAGAGAGCAACAGCACCGACAACCGCTTCTGCTGCAAGCAGCTTTGTGAACAGCTCCTTAACTCTGCCTTTAAGTCCTGCACCCATATTAAAGCCAACAATAGGAATACAGCCTGCTGCCATACCTACAACGATTGATATTACAATCTGGAAAAACTTCATAACAATACCCACAACAGCCATGGGTATTTGAGCGTATTGTGTCTGACCGAAAACCGCATCCACAGCACCGTATTTTCTTATCATATTATTGATTGCCGCCATAGCTGCAACAAGGGATATTTGCGAAAGAAAACTGCAAATGCCAAGCACTAATGTTTTATTTACAATTTTTGATTTTAATTTGAAGTCCTGTTTTGAAATTTTTACAGTTTTGGTGTGACACAGGTACCATATAGCAAGGAGGGCAGTAGCAGCCTGACCTATTACAGTGGCAACAGCAGCTCCCATCATACCCCACTTGAAAACAAAGATAAAAACAGGGTCAAGAATAATATTGATAACTGCTCCGGCAAGTGTTGAAACCATTGCAAATTTCGGGCTTCCGTCAGCACGGATGATGGGGTTCATCGCCTGCCCGAACATATAAAAAGGAATACCCACAGAAATCCAGAAGAAATATTCTTTTGAATGATGAAAAGTTTCGTCATTTACTGTTCCGCCGAATATAGCTATAATCTGATTGCTGAAAATCAAATAAATTGCCATCAGTATAACACTTGCAATTACTGTAAGTATTATTGAGTTTCCCACGCTCCTGCTTGCATTATCAGCCTTCTTTTCGCCAAGACTTATACTGACAAAAGCACAACAACCGTCACCAATCATTACCGCTATTG
>CAZCOF010000168.1:0-1786 GCA_964500095.1 uncultured Oscillospiraceae bacterium | reverse complement strand
AGCCATATACTGTATTAGGTGTTATGAGATTCACCCTTTACAGTATAACTCCTAGCATTAATAAAGATAAAAATCAATATTTTTTAATATGAATTACTTTATCCACAATATATTCGGTCGAAAATTCACTTGTCCACAAAACCTTGCATACCCCAAAATTATCGCATTTTTTGTAAAAAAAACCTTGACTTGGGGGGTTTTTTATGGTATACTTTAGGATACTTGGGTAGGTAGGTTCTTTTTTTTTGCTCAAAAAAAATTGCAACTTGCCCCGAAAAATGTTAATAAATTCACTAGATATAAAACAAGGAGGCGTGAATAATGAGAACAAAAATTACTCTCGCATGCACAGAATGTAAACAGAGAAATTACGACACAATGAAGGAAAAGAAAAACACACCCGACAGATTAGAGCTTAACAAGTATTGCAGATTCTGCAAAAAGCACACCCTTCACAAGGAAACAAAGTAAGATTTCCGCAGTAAAATTTTTAAGGAGTGAATAGTCATGGCAGAAAAGACACAGGCAAAAAAGTCAGGCAAAATCGCAACCTATTTCCGCGAACTTAAGTCAGAATTCAAGAGAATTTCCTGGCCTACCTTTAAACAGGTAAAAAACAATACAGGTATTGTTATTGCTTTTATCATCATTTTAGGTGTTTTTATCGCAATTGTAGACTTTATATTTAACTGGTTGCTCACATTGCTTCCGTAATATAAGGTCAATAACAGGAAAAGGAGGCAAAAAGAGGCTTTGCTTCTTTTATGAGATATGGCTGATGCTAAGTGGTATGTAATCCATACCTTTTCAGGATATGAAAAAAAGGTTCAGACAGACTTGGAAAAGACCATAGAAAACCGCAATCTTCACGACAAAATCTTAGATATAAAGGTTCCTATGGAAGAAGTCGTTGAACAAAAAGGCGACGAACAGAAAGTCGTTTTAAGAAAGCTTTTACCCGGCTATGTTATAGTTAAAATGATTATGACAGATGACACGTGGTACGTTATAAGAAACACACGCGGCGTTACAGGCTTTGTAGGTCCCGGTTCTAAGCCCGTACCCTTAACAGACGAAGAGGTTTTTGCAATGGGTATAGAAAGAAAGACCGTAAAACTTGACTTCTCCGTCGGTTCTTCCGTACGTGTTACAGGCGGTGCGTTTTCAGATTTTGTCGGCGTTGTTGATGAAATCAGCACAGAAAAGCAGACAGCTCGTGTTATTGTTTCTATGTTCGGCAGAGAAACACCTGTTGAACTCGACTTCTCACAAATCGAAGTCTTAGATTAGTTTTTAAGCAAATGCTTAAAATATAAGGGCGTATGCTCGGTTAGTACGCAAAAAGTTTTTTGCGTGTGGGAGGACAAAGAGGGTCTTTGTTCGCCATTACCACATTTTTATTAAGGAGGTGCACATCAATGGCACAGAAAATCGCAGGTTACATCAAGCTACAGATTCCTGCAGGCAAAGCTACACCGGCTCCCCCGGTTGGTCCTGCACTCGGTCAGCACGGTGTAAACATCATGCAGTTTTGTAAGGAATTTAACGAAAGAACAGCAAAGGACGCAGGTCTTGTTATTCCGGTAGTTATCACTGTTTATCAGGACAGATCTTTCTCTTTTATCACAAAGACTCCGCCTGCAGCAGTGCTTTTAAAGAAAGCTTGCAAACTTGAAAAAGCTTCAGGTGTACCTAACAAAGACAAGGTTGCTACTATCAGCAAAGACGCAGTAAGAGAAATTGCACAGCAGAAGATGCCTGACCTTAATGCAGCAAGCATCGAAGC
>CAZCOF010000167.1:0-1829 GCA_964500095.1 uncultured Oscillospiraceae bacterium | reverse complement strand
CCAATGGCAGCACTCTTAGGTGCTTTTCGTGCTCAGATGGATTACGAAATCGCATCAATCGGCGGCAAGGACTCAATGAGCGGTACATTTGAAAACATCGACGTACCACCGACATTGGTATCATTTGCGGTTACAACAGATAATATTAAAAACATCATTTCTCCAGAATTTAAAAAAGCTAACAGCAAAGTTGTATTATTAAAGCCTGAATATGATGAAAACGGCTTACCCGTAGCTTCATCTGTTAAAAAGATTTTTGACACAGTATCAAAGCTCGTTCGCGAAGGAAAAATCCTTGCAGCCTACACCCCCACCTACGGTGGCGTAGCTGAAGCAGTAATGAAAATGTGCTTTGGTAACAAATTAGGCTTTGTATACGACGATGCTTTAGACTACTCTGATATTTTCGGCTATCTCTACGGAGCATTTGTTTTAGAATTGTCAGAAGATTTGGATTTAGGCATCAAATTAGGTACAACAACTGAAGAAAAGGTAATTTCATACAAGGACGATACGCTTTCATTATGCGAGCTTTTAACGCTCTATGAAGAAAAGTTAGAACCTGTTTATCCTTGCAATATCACAAAAGAAGTTAAGACCTTACCTGATTTATCATATCCTGATACTAAGGTATCCACCGCTTCTATAAAAGTTGCAAAACCGCGAGTATTAATACCTGTATTCCCCGGAACAAACTGCGAATACGATTCGGCTAAAGCTGCAGCTCGTGCAGGATTAGAACCTGAAATCATCGTAATAAAAAACTTGTCATCACAAGGAATAACAGAATCAGTTGAATACTTTGCAAAGCGTGTTGATGAATCTCAAATCATCTTTATTCCCGGCGGATTTTCAGGTGGCGACGAGCCTGACGGTTCAGGTAAATTTATTACAGCATTCTTCAGAAATGCAAAAATCAAGGATAAGGTTCACGAGTTACTCAAAAATCGTGATGGTTTAATGTGCGGTATCTGTAATGGTTTTCAGGCGTTAATCAAGTTAGGATTAGTTCCATTCGGTGAAATCATCGACACAGATGAAAACTGCCCGACACTTACCTACAACACCATAGGCCGACACCAGTCAAGATTGGTAAGAACAAAGATAGCATCTAACAAATCTCCCTGGCTTATGGAAACAAAACCAGGCGAAATCTATACAGTTCCAATCTCACACGGCGAGGGAAGATTTATAGCACCCGATGACTTAATCAAAAGATTAGCCGAAAACGGACAGATTGCAACACAGTATGTTGACTTTGACAAAAATCCCACAAACGACATTCAGTTTAACCCCAACAACTCAGACTACGCAATTGAAGGAATACTCTCCCCCGACGGCAGAGTCTTTGGTAAGATGGGACACTCTGAGCGTATTGGTGCAGGACTTTACAAAAATGTAGAAGGCACCTATGAGATGAATCTCTTTAACTCAGCTAAAAAATACTACAAATAAGATTTTTTATAAACTCTCCTTCGGGAGAGTTTATTTTTTTTTAAATTACATATAATAAAATTTGATTTATTTAAAAAATTATGATACAATAGGTGTATTATATTGAAAAAGTATATTTTATCGGTTGATTTTGTCATAGTATTTACGGTAGTTCTTCTTATGGTGTCGGGACTTTTTGTTTTGACGTCAGCAACAAATGATGCAAAAAGACTGAGTGTGCAGACGCTTTGTGCTTTTATTGGTACATTTTTTATGATTGTGCTTTGCTTTTGGGACTATAAAAGCACAGCCGGTAAAAAAAAACACATATACTTTTTGTGTGTATTTTCTTTAATAATTGTGTTTTTGTTCGGCATAGGAAAAGAAGAAACAGG
>CAZCOF010000166.1:0-1835 GCA_964500095.1 uncultured Oscillospiraceae bacterium | reverse complement strand
TTTGCTTCGATGTGGTACGCCTGATGCGATTCGAACGCACTACCTACAGAGTCGGAGTCTGTCACTCTATCCAAGTGAGCTACAGGCGCGCATTAAGGCTTGTATAAACAAGCCTTAGAGTTTTCAATTATTCTTCGTTTGATAAATCAAAGCCGCAGTGAGAACAAAAAACAGCTTCATTTTTGTTTGCTTTTTTACAGCTTGGACATACCTTTTTATTAGAAATATGAGCAGATTTTTCTTCAAGGTCAGCAAGTTTTTCATACAATTCATCAATAGCAGATATTACTTCTTCTAACTTTTCAGGAGTAATGTCAGTGTCTTCTTTTTGTGAATGATAGAGAAGTTGACCAAGTGTTTTAAAGTTGTCATCGATGCTTGATTTAGTGCTTAAAATATTGAGCTTTATTTTCGAAAGCTCGACCAATTCACCTGACTTTTTAGCTACTTTGTCTGCTGTTTGTTTGATTTCAGAAAATATTTTTTCCATATAAATCACCTCGATATTTAAGATATACATACATTATATCATACTTTTTCTGCTGTGTAAAATAAAAAATAAAAAAATCTTGTAAAATAAAACAAATTATGGTATATTATTATCATAATAGTGTAGGAGATGTTTATTAATATGAATATTTCATTAATTGAATCTGCTAATGCTTTTGGATTGAGAACTGAGGGAGTTCCTTGCGGAAATGGTCATATAAACAGCACCTTTATAGCAGAAAAAGACGGGGATATGTATATTCTTCAGCTTATTAACACCGATGTGTTTAAAAACCCGGCGATTATGATGGATAATATATGTAAAGTTACCAATCATATTAAGGATCAAGTTATAAAGCTTGGCGGCGATGTTGAGCGTGAAGTAATGAATATGTTATCTACTGTTGATGGCAGGAATTTTTTTGTTGCTTCAAATGGGGATACCTATCGGGCATATAAATTTATTAAAGACAGTATAACCATCGAAGGTAACCCGACACCTGAAGAATTCGCTCAGGCAGGCTTTGGCTTTGGAAGATTTCAAAAATATCTGGCAGATTTTCCCGCATCGGAACTGGTCGAAACAATCGAAGATTTTCACCATACTCCAAAAAGGGTTGCGAAAATTAAAGAAACAATTAAAGCTGATAAATTTAATCGCGTAAAAGACTGCGAAGATATAATTGATTATATTTTAAAAAACGAAAATGAAGCAGGCATAGTCATAGATGGTATAAAAAGCGGAGATATACCGGTAAGAGTTACACACAATGATACTAAGCTTAACAATATACTTTTTGACAAAGAAACAAAAAACGCACTTTGTGTCATTGATCTAGACACGGTTATGCCGGGTTCGCTTCTTTATGATTTTGGCGATGCTATAAGATATGGTGCAAGTACAGCGGCAGAAGACGAAAAGGATTTGGACAAAGTATCGGTTGATTTAAACCTTTTTGAAAGTTTTACAGACGGCTTTTCTGCAGCACTTCGCAATACTTTCACAAAAACAGAAGCAGAGTTGTTGCCGTTTTCAGCAAAACTTTTGACATACGAGCTTGTAGTGAGATTTTTAGACGATTACTTAAATGGCGATACATACTTTAAAACAAAATATCCTGAACACAATTTAGTAAGAGCGAAAAACCAGATGAAAATATGTCAGGATATTGATTTGAAAATCAACGATATGAAAAAAATAGTAAAAGATATTTTAAAATAATTGGAGCATGCATTATGACAAAAGAGAATTTAACTATGCTTACTGATTTCTATGAAATCACAATGGCAAACGGATACTTTGAGCATGGATTAAAAGACGAAATTGCATATTTTGATATGTTTTT
>CAZCOF010000165.1:0-1866 GCA_964500095.1 uncultured Oscillospiraceae bacterium | reverse complement strand
ACATTGAATTATTTTTTTGAGAAAAATGGACCATATGTTTGACAACTGCAGAATGAATTTTTACTAAATGTTAAAATACTATTGACAAAATGAGAAAAAAAGAGTATAATACAATTAATCCAGTAATTGGACTAATTAAAAAATAAAATATTGCAGGGGGGGATATCTTGGGAGCAGCAATTAAAAAAAGCAGCATAAAAGTTGTTAAGAGAAAAAACACGAGTATGCTCTTGGGGTATATCCATTCTAAAAAAAATCTGTCAAGAGCTGAACTTAAACGTTTGACGGGTCTTAGCCCTACAACAGTTTCAACATTGGTTGATGAGCTTATCGAAGAGGGCTTGGTTAAAGAAACAGGCATCTTAGAAACAAAAAGCAGCGGCAGGAAGGCCGTATCTTTGGAAATCAATCCGTCAGGACGACATTTTGCAGGAATTGAAATCGACGGTGAAAAAATTGTGGTCGATATATATGACCTTAAGTTTAATCTCGTTGTACATAAAGATGCAGAGCCAAAGAGCTACCCCGAAATTTTAGAATTTATAATAGAAACTCTAAAATCAGCAGAAAGAGAAAATAGTGTAAAGATTTACTCAATTATCATCGGTTTTTCAGGTATTATTGACTCAAAGCTTTCAAAAACGTTGCTTTCTACAGTTGTTGATATTTCGTACGGTGACTTTGTAGCCGATATAAAGAAAGAGTTTATGGGAGCTCGTGTTGAGCTTTTAAACACATCAGAGCTTATAGCCTTTGCAGAAAAGGAAAAACGAAAGCTGACAGAACTTATCTCTATAGATATTGGTAAGGGTGTTGGTTCAGGTATCATAATAGACGGAAACATCTATAAAGGAGCTGGCGGAACGGCGGGCGAATTCGGTCATATCAGCGTCGATATGAACGGTCCTGTGTGCAAATGCGGAAATCGCGGCTGTACTGAGCTTTACACAAATACGACAGTAATTAAAGAAAGAGCGGCAAAGATTTTAAATGTCGATTCTGTTTCTTTGATAGATATCAAAAAAGAAGCTGAGAGCGGCAATAAGGAAATCACAGCTATGCTTTCCGGAATTGCAGAAATTCTCTCTGTAGCTATAGTAGGTTTAATCAATATGATGGCACCTGAAAGTGTCGTTATAAGCGGAAAAATTACAGAATTAGGTGATGAATTCTTAAAACCGCTAAAAGATGCTGTAGCAAAAAAATGCTCCGTAACAAAAACGCAGATAGAGTGTTCTAAGGTCAAAGGCAACAGTGTAACATTAGGAGCAGCGCAATATGCGTTTTCTAAAATGCTTGGCTAAAAATGTGTTTATCATTTTTACATAAACAAATTATAAAAAAGAAAGGTGAAAGAACAATGAGCAAAGAAAAAGAAGTAGTAATGAATGGCGCGGGAATCGCAGAAATCGGTTTCCCGATGTGGCCCCAGTTCCAGCCTGAAACAATCGAAAAGGCTATGGAACCTTTAAAGAACGGTAAGGTATCTTACTGGACAGGTACAAAGGGTATGGAATTCGAAGAAATGTTTGCTAAATGGGTAGGTGCTAAAATGGCTATCTCATGTACAAACGGTACAGCAGCATTACATATAGCTTTAGCAAGCTTAGGAATCGGACCCGGAGATGAAGTTATCGTTCCTTCATACTCATTTATCGCATCATCATTCTCAGTAGTACAGGCAGGTGCTATTCCTGTATTTGCTGATGTAACAGATGACCACACAATTGATCCTGATTGTATTGAAAGCTTAATCACAGACAAAACAAAGGCTATTATCGTAGTTCACTTATATGGTACAATCTGCGATATGGGCAAAGTATTAGAAATCGCTAAAAAGCACAACTTAAAGGTTATCGAAGACTG
>CAZCOF010000164.1:0-1867 GCA_964500095.1 uncultured Oscillospiraceae bacterium | reverse complement strand
AAAGTCGGACTTAATGTGCCTTGCACTTGCCAAATTTGCGTATTTTCGACTTGTCGTCCTCAAAAGGCACCAAGCATTTCTTCGTCCTCCGCACCGAAAATCCATCAAATTTTTCTAACTGCAAGGTCGTAGAGTTTTTATATAGTAAATTTTCGATAAAGACAAGGCAAAATGCGCAGTTTATACTTTTGGTATTAACAAGCATTTTAACGATGGATTTGCGGAAATTTACATATAAAAACCACATCAAGCTCGGCTTTCTTATGCCCAAATTGTAGAGATTTAGCACATCGCCTTATGGTGTTAGTTTAACACTTACAGGTGCCATAGCGGCACCCATATTATTGGCATCAGAAATTCCTAAATCTATGATTTTGCCTGATGTTGCACATTCTATAGAGATATCACCTTGCTCGTTATCTAAGATTACACAGGCAGACCCTGTTACAGTCCATTGAGCACTTGGAGGTCGTTGCCCGCCGTATTCTAAAGGAAAGCGGAATTGTCGCTCAGCAGAACAAAAGTGGCTTGAAGTTATTGCCATACATCTGTCGGCAAACTCGCCATCTATAGCCATAGATGCCATTTTCATAGAAAGACCCATAGTAGAACAAGCTCCGAAAAGCCCGATGTAGGGAATGCTAAATTCTCTAAGTCCGTAACTTGTACCGACGCATTGGTTTAATAAATCGCCTGAAAAAATGTAGTCGATGTCATCGGGTGTCAACTTTGCTTTGGTTAGTGCTTTTTTTAATGCTTCTTTTACAAATTTGTTTTCTGCTTTTTCCCAGCTGTTCTCACCCCAGTAAACGTCATCCGTCGTTAAGTCGAATTTGTCACCAAAGGGACCGGCAGATTCCTTCTGACCTGCTGTTGCTGCATAAGACAGAATGTGCGGTGGATTTTTAAAAAATATGGTTTGGTTGCCTTTCTTTTTATTCATAAGATACCTTCTAAAAATTAAAATCTTATAATTTATTTTGGGAAAAAAGAAAAAAAATATGCAAAAAAACTGACATCGCATTGCGATGTCAGTTAAAGATAATTTAAACATTAAATTTTAAATTTTACGCCTGTTTCTGTTTCTTCAGGAGTTTCTCCAAATACATAGTCTTTTCCGGGAAGTATAGCATTTAAAACTATGCCGGCAATAGAAGCTGTAGCTAAAGCTGAAAGTGTTATTGTGATGCTTCCTATTGCGAATGAAATTGAACCTAAACCTAAAGCACAAACCAATATGATAGCAGCAATTATTAAGTTGCGGCTTTTTGTGAAGTCAACTCTGTTTTCAACAACGTTTCTGATACCGATAGCAGAAATCATTCCGTATAAAACGAAAGAAATACCGCCAATAACTGCTGAAGGGATAACGTTGATTAAAGCTGCGAATTTAGGTGAGAAGGATAAAATTACAGCGATGATAGCAGCAATTCTTACAACTCTGGGGTCATAAACCTTAGAGAGTGCTAAAACACCTGTATTTTCACCATACGTTGTGTTAGCGGGAGCACCAAAAAGTGCCGCCATAGTTGTAGCAAGACCATCACCTAACAGGGTTCTGTGAAGACCGGGTTTAGCAATGAAGTTTTTGCCAACTGTAGATGAAATAGCAGAAATATCACCGATGTGTTCCATCATTGTAGCCAAAGCGATAGGAGCGATAGCAACGATGGAGCTTACAATTAGTGAAGAGTTACTCCAATCAACACCGCCAAATACTGTACCATCCCATTTAATAGGAATTCCAATCCAAGCAGCACTTTTTAAGTTATTCAGTGCACCAACCGAGAAAAGCTGAAGATTAGCATTACCTGCTAAACAAATATAGTCTTGTCCGTTGATATTTACTGTTTCGCCCCAGATGAGT
>CAZCOF010000163.1:0-1882 GCA_964500095.1 uncultured Oscillospiraceae bacterium | reverse complement strand
TCACACGCACATTACCCGGAGGATAAACAAAACATTCACGGGTATATGCAACAATGCATCTCGGACGCAGAAGCTGATATTTCATTTTTGCGTACATTTCCCGCATCAATTCCTGTTCACTGCAGAGCAAAAATTCAAAATCACCATCAATAATTTTCTGACATTCTTCTGCGGTTATCCGACAGCTTTTCTTATTACACAAACCGTTAATCTTGCTTTTCTTTTCGAGCCTGATAAACGACGTGTCCGTTCCGTAGTACCTGATACGGAACTTTTCTCTCTTATTTACACCGTCAACCTTTTCTTTCAAAGCTTTATCCATATAATTGTCAAAATACAGACTCTTGATAAAATATGTTCCGTCTGAATCTGCGTGCGGATCGTGTTTTGCTACCGCAGAAAGCCTTGTTCTAAGTCCGTATATATCAGCAAGGTTAATTTGGTGTTTGTATTCGTGTCGGAATTTCATTTCTTATCACCTCCATCTGCTGTGTAATGAAATATATAACAACAGATACGTTTATCTGAATTGTTTTGGCTGATTAAGGTTTTTTACACATAAGAGTAAATAAGCACAGCCGCACCCAAAACAAACGGTGCTGACATCGATGTTCCTGTCGAAGCAACGATGTTCTTCTCATCGGTAATTGTGCTGCTTAAATCTACAACTTCAATTAAAAGAGCTTTCAATTTTTTCATCCGATTTCATTGATGAATTTCTTCATAATGCCTTTAGTTTAATTTGATTGTAAATGTCCAAAGTTAAATCAAGGTTAATATGAAAGGATTTTATAAAATCAGCCCTTTGCTATTTCAAGCATTGCAACGGACAGTTAGTTACAATCTTACGTGCCGTTTTTCTTTGGTTAATACGTATCATTCTTTATAATTTCCTTTCAGGTGAATTTGTTGTATAAAATAAAAAATCACATCTTGATTAAATTCAATATGTGATTTTGTCAATATTCATTTTTAAAAAACTAGTATATATTTTGTTTATACGGGATATTAAGTCCGTATGAGCGAATTGTTTGGATGCCAATTTTTTGGCGAAAGTTCTTCTAAAAGAGCAAGCTCATTCCAAATTTAGTTTAAAAACACTCATTTTCCCGTCTTTTACACGCTCAACAAAGTCTTGTTCGTCCAAAATCGGAGTATCGGAACACATACCCGCCAACAACTTGTGTTCACTTGCACGATGATTATCCGAACCGGCAAATTCTAACAATCCATAATTTTTCGCATAAATTTTTGCCATTTTATTTTCAAAATCACTTCTTGATGAGTTGATCACTTCTATTCCTTGCACTTGCCTTGGGAACAGGCGAATATGATCAATATAAGATGCCTCTCTATACGGGTGTGCCTGTATTACCAAAGCACCACTCTTCATTAAATATTCAAGCTCCTCACTCTTTTTCATATCCATAATCTGTGGATTTTCCAAATACCATTCTTTGTTAAGGCCATATACTAAAAAATCAGTTCCTTTATAAGATAATTCAACTCCGGAGAAAACTTTTAATCCTATAGTCTTCCCATATTTGACGCCTTCTTCATAATCCGAAAAGTAAAATTCAATTTTTTCTTCATAAGAAGTTATTGAATCTGCATTAATATTACCATCTAAAAAATGATTTGTGATAAAAACGCCATCATATCCGTTATGCTTATAAAAATCTATGCTTTCATAAACGTTTGCTTTCCCACATTTACTTACAGGGTATGTATGCAAATGCGTTTCATATTTATACACTTTTTTATCTCATCACCTTTCGCCGTTCTTTTTTAAAATTAGTGAACTAGATGCCGCAAAATCATTTTACCAGGAGTAAAAATGCTTGCTTGCAAGGGCATTTTTGCGACGCCGTCAATTGACACA
>CAZCOF010000162.1:0-1895 GCA_964500095.1 uncultured Oscillospiraceae bacterium | reverse complement strand
GACAAACGGATGTTTTATAGATATCTGAAACTTCTAAATCTGCAGGATTTAACTTATTTCCTGTTCCCATTGAAGAAATTATAGGTGTGCCCGCTTCGTTGCATCTCATTACAAGCTCGATTTTTCCTGTTACAGTGTCAATGCAGTCAGCTACATAGTCATACACACCAAAATCAAATTGATTTGCAGTTTCCGGCACGAAAAAGCAACTGTGCTTAATGATGGAAACATCAGGATTAATATCCTTCATCCTTGCTTCTAACACGTCAACTTTTGATTTCCCGACTGTGGAATGCAGAGCAATAATCTGACGGTTTAAATTAGAATTGTGTACAACATCATTGTCAATAACATCAATTGTACCCACGCCTGAACGCACCAAAGCTTCAACGACGTGACCGCCCACGCCGCCTATGCCAAATACCGCAACGTGCGAGTTTTTCAGTCTTTCTATTGAGTTTTTACCGAATAGCATTTCGATTCTTTTAAATTGTGTCATTTTATGACTCCTCGAATAAATCTGTTGATAAATAGCGTTCTCCTGTATCAGGCAAAATAACAACTATAGTTTTTCCCTTGTTTTCGGGGGCTTGTGCCAATGCAGAAGCAACTGATACTGCAGCTCCTGATGAAATACCGACTAAAATACCTGCACGCTTTGCTAAAGTGCGACAAGCATTGTAAGCATCATCAGTCGTAGCGGTTTCGATTTTGTCATAAATTTCTTTGTCAAGGTTATCAGGTACGAAGTTTGCACCGATTCCCTGAATTTTGTGCGATCCTGCAATTCCTTTTGATAAAAGGGGAGAATCATAAGGTTCGACCGCGACGACGTAAATTTCGGGATTTTGTTCTTTTAAATATTTTGCTGTGCCTGAAAGTGTTCCCCCTGTACCGACGCAAGCAACAAAAATGTCTACATTGCCATCAGTATCTTCGTATATTTCAGGACCTGTAGTATTATAATGAGCGTCGGGATTAGCGGGATTTTCAAATTGTGACGGAATAAAGCTGTTCTTATATTCTTTGGCTAATTCGTTTGCCTTTTGTACAGCTCCTGACATACCGAACTTTCCATCAGTTAAAACGATTTTTGCACCGAAAGCTTTAAGTAATTTTCTTCGTTCAATACTCATTGTTTCAGGCATGGTAAGGATAACTTCATATCCACGTTCTGCCGCAACAGCACATAAACCGATACCTGTATTTCCGCTTGTAGGTTCTATAATAACTGAATCAGGTTTTAATAAACCGTTTTTTTCAGCAGTATTAATCATAGATAGTGCTGCTCGGTCTTTTGTGCTGCCGGCAGGGTTCATACACTCAAGCTTTGCTAAGATTTTACAGTCGGTTTTATCATTAAAATATTTTGTTATGTCTAAAAGCGGAGTATGACCTATGAGTTCTGAAATGTTTTTGTAGATTTTCATAACCTATCTCCTTAAATATACTAATTCAGAAAAATCCCCGCACAATAAGTACGAGGATTTCTTTGGTGGGCCTTCAGGGACTCGAACCCGGGACCTACCGGTTATGAGCCGGTTGCTCTAACCAGCTGAGCTAAAGGCCCTTATGGTGACCCGTACGAGACTCGAACTCGTGTTACCGCCGTGAAAGGGCGGTGTCTTAACCGCTTGACCAACGGGCCACAATAAGTAATATATTCAAATACCTTAGTTATTATAGCAAAGTTTTATTATATTGTCAAGAAAAAAATTAAAAATGTTATAAAATTAAAAATATGGAATATACTACTAATGTGAAAGAAACAAATTAAATTATTTCAAAAAACCGCTTGACAAAATATATGCGTAGTGATATAATAACTATGCTGTGATGACGCAGGGTAGAGCAGTCTGGTAGCTCGTCGGGCTCATAACCCGGAGGTCGTTGGT
>CAZCOF010000161.1:0-2039 GCA_964500095.1 uncultured Oscillospiraceae bacterium | reverse complement strand
ATAGACGAAGAAAAAGTAAACGAAATACGCATATATCAAGGCGGAAAATACAAAAATATTGATATTGCAACGCAAGGGTCGGTCTGTGCAGTAACGGGTTTAACCAAAACCTATGCAGGACAAGGAATAGGTGCCGAAGAGCAGGCTAAAAAGCTCGTATCCGAGCCGATTTTTACCTATCGCATCGTTCTGCCGAAGGGTGCCGATGTGTCAGCGGCTTTAGAAAAATTTAAAGCATTGGAGCAGGAAGAAACACAGCTTAATGTATTTTTTAACGAGCAGCTTAATGAAATTCAGATAAAGCTGATGGGTGAAATTCAGTTAGAAGTCCTAAAGCAGCAAATTAAAAGCCGCTTTGGTATGGATGTTGATTTTTCGCAGGGTGGAATTGTATATAAAGAAACTATTAAAAATGCCGCATACGGTGTTGGTCACTATGAACCGCTTAAACACTATGCTGAAGTACACCTTTATTTAGAACCGCTGCCGCGTGGGTCGGGAATGCAGTTTTTAACAGATGTTTCAGAAGATGTGCTTGATAAAAACTGGCAAAGGCTGATACTTACGCATCTTATGGAAAAAACGCACGTAGGAGTTTTAACAGGTTCAGCCATTACCGATATAAGAATTACGTTAGTAGCAGGTAAAGCACACAACAAGCACACAGAGGGCGGAGATTTTCGTCAAGCCACATATCGTGCTGTAAGAAATGCCCTGCGGTACGCCCAATCCCAATTGCTTGAGCCTTATTATGAATTTTCTTTAGAAGTTCCCAAAGAAAATTTAGGGCGTGCTATGACAGACTTAGACCGTATGGGTGCGACGGTTTCTCTTCCGCACACGAAGGGCGAATTTTTAAAAATAACGGGCGAAGCAGCGGCAAAATCAATCAAGGACTATCATCGCGAGATACTAAGTTATACACACGGACTCGGTAAGATGAGCTTAAAATTTTCCGGCTACGGAGTGTGTAATGATGCAGAAAACGTTATAGAACAAATCGGCTACGATGTTGAAAAAGACGTTTTAAACACAGCAGATTCGATATTTTGCGAACACGGTGCGGGATTTATAGTAAGCTGGGACGAAGTTAAAAATTTTATGCACCTGGACCACGCAATAAAACCGAAAAAAGAAGTAAAAGATACAGGCGTTATCCGTCAGTCAAATGTTTCATCATCAGACGATGAGCTCTTAAAGATTTTTGAAAAAACCTACGGAAAAGTGGAAACAAAAATTCCGCAAAAAGTGATGCGTACACAAAAAGATGTATCGCAAAAGGACTTTAAGTTCAAAAAAAACTATGAAAAGGAGTACCTTTTAATCGACGGCTACAACATCATTTTTGCGTGGGGTGAATTAAAAGAATTAGCAAAAGAAAATTTAGAATCGGCAAGAATGGCATTAATCGAGCGATTAAAGCAGTATCAGGCATTTTGTGATGTTGATGTGATAATCGTGTTTGACGCATACAAGGTAAAAGGAAATATGGGTGAGGTTGAACGAATAGGTGATTTAACGGTTGTATATACTAAAGAAGCACAGACCGCCGATGCCTATATTGAAAAAACCGCACGGTTACTCTGCAAAAACTACAAGGTGACAGTTGCAACGTCTGATAATTTGGAACAGCTTATAGTTTTCGGCAGCGGAGCGTACAGAATGTCGGCAAACGCATTTTTAGATGAAGTGACAAAAAAAGAAAAAGATATTAAAAAAATCATAGATGATTACAATTTAAAATCGAATGACGATGACTTTTTTAAAACCATAAAAGAAAAGCTGTCGGAGTTAAAAAACTAAAAGTGTTAAAAATATTTTTTTAAAAAACATACAAAAAATATTGAAATGTTTCGCTCTTTATGATAAAATAAATCGTCAAATGATTTTAATCCAAAGGAGATGTTCCTATGAGCAGAATGATTGGTACAGTATCAAGAGGTGTAAGAGCCCCGATTATTAAAAATGGAGATGACATCGTCGAAATCGTAACTGCTTCTGTTTTAGAGGCAGCAAAAGAAGAAAACATCGAATTTCAC
>CAZCOF010000160.1:0-2083 GCA_964500095.1 uncultured Oscillospiraceae bacterium | reverse complement strand
GCCATAGGAGAGCCTGTTACATAAACTCTTTCCTTTGGAAGACCGCACTCGTGGAGATATTTTCTTGCGTGCTCAGAATACGCTAAATTTACATCAGAGATAATATCTACAATTCTTCTGTTTGTTTCTTCGGGAAGACATTCGTCTTTACAGCGATTGCCTGCTTCCATATGGAATATCGGAATATGAAGCCTTTTAGCAGCTATTGCTGATAAACAAGAGTTTGTATCGCCTAATATTAACAATGCATCAGGTTTTTCGTCAACCATTAAAGAGTATGATTTAGCAATAATATTGCCGATAGTTTCACCCAAATCGTTTCCTACTGCATTAAGGTAAAAGTTCGGTGCACGAAGACCTAAATCGTCAAAAAAGACCTGATTTAATTCATAATCATAGTTTTGTCCCGTGTGGACTAAAATCTGGTCAAAATACTTATCGCATTTTTTTATAACGGCACTAAGACGGATAATTTCAGGTCTTGTGCCTATAATGGTCATTAACTTTAATTTTTTCACGTTACACCTCCAAAAAATATGTGTCGGGGTTTTCCGGGTCGAAGCATTCATTGCACCACATAACTGTAACCATATCTGTATCGCCCAGATTTTCTATATTGTGCGTATATCCAACAGGAATATCTACAACTTCTATTTTTTCTCCGCTGACAAAATATTCAATTACTTTATCATCGTCGACCTTACGGAAACGTATAACACCTTTTCCGCTTACCACCACGAATTTCTCGTTCTTTGTGTGATGCCAGTGATTACCCTTTGTAATACCGGGCTTTGAAATGTTGATGCTTACTTGTCCGTGCTCATAACTTTTAAACATCTCAGTAAACGAGCCGCGCTCATCACAATTCATTTTGAGCGGATAGGCAAACTCATCTTCAGGCAAGTATGAAAGGTAAGTACTGTAGAGCTTTTTTTCAAAGCTGTTATCAGCAAGGTACGGAATTTGTTTGTTTTCGCGGCTTTCACGGTAGGAATAGAGTAAATCTGTAATTTCGCCCAAAGTGATTGCGTGAACCGTAGGCACATAACAAAAACCATCGTCTTTTAAGTTTTCTTTACAGAGAAGTGCCATAATGAACTCTTTTACAACGTCATCTATGTAGACAAGGTTCATTAAGTGGCTTCTGTCGTTTACCGTAATCGGCAGGTCGTGTGCGATATTGTTGCAAAATGTCGCTACTGCACTGTTGTAATTAGGTCTGCACCATTTACCGAATACGTTAGGCAAACGATATACATAAACCTTGACATTGTTTTCTTTGCCGTAAGCAAAGAGTAAGTCTTCCCCTGCTTTTTTGCTTTTTCCATAAGGATTATCGAGTGATGCCTGAATGGAAGATGTTATTAAAACAGGAGCTTGGTTTTTATTTTCTTTTAATTTATCAAGCAAAACAGAAGTAAAACCAAAATTACCCTTCATAAAGTCTTCTTCGTTTTCAGGACGGTTTACACCTGCCAAGTGGAATACAAAATCACATTCCTTTGTATACATATCGAGTTCGTTTTGCGGTGTGTCTATATCGTATTCAAAAATAGTAAGGTCTTCATCGATAAAAAAGCGTTTATCCTTGCCGTCACGGATATTTTTTAGCGTTGTGACAAGGTTTTTTCCAACAAATCCTTTAGCACCTGTTATAAGTATTTTCATTTAGTTCACCTGCGATTTAATTTTTTGACCAAGCAGCCAGTTCTTCTTGTATATAGCTCAAGCTAAGGAGTTTTTGCTTAACCTGCTCAACACTTAAACGCTCGGTATTGTTTGAATTAAATTCGGTTAGTTTGTTACGGTTTTCATTACCTTCTTTAAAATATTTATCATAGTTTAAGTCTCTGTTATCGGCAGGAACTCTGTAGAAATTGTCCATATCGACGGCGTTTGCACATTCTTCGTTGGTAAGCAATGTTTCGTAGAGTTTTTCGCCGTGACGAATACCGATAACCTTAATATCGCTTTTTGCGGGGAACAGCTCAGTTACAGCTTTAGCAAGCACTTCGATTGTACAAGCAGGTGCTTTTTGAACCAAGATATCTCCGCCGTTGGCGTTTTCAAAAGCAAATAAAAC
>CAZCOF010000159.1:0-2098 GCA_964500095.1 uncultured Oscillospiraceae bacterium | reverse complement strand
TTTATTTTTTAAGAAAAGTGTCACCCATCATTGACAATTGCACAAAAATAACTGTGTAAAATGCGTTAATTTATTGACACTAAGTATTTATTGTGATAAAATATTTTAGATAATATTTAAACAGAAAAGCTTATTGACAAGGTTTAGATGCGATTGCGGTTATTTAAGATTTAGACCTTGTTATTAACAAGGTCTTTTTATTTGCTTTTTGGCAGGAGTGTGTTTGATTGAATAACTTATTATGTGGCGTAAAAGTGTGGAATAACAAAGAAATAAATCCTGAAATTGCAGAAGATATAAGCAGTTTAAATCTCGACGGATGTGTTTTGATGCCGTCTTTTTGCGATGTTCACGTTCATTTTCGTGAACCGGGATTTTGTTATAAAGAAACGATAAAAACGGGAAGTGAATCTGCAGCTTCAGGCGGTTACACCGATGTTTGTACAATGCCTAACTTAAACCCGTGCCCTGACAGCAAAGAAAATTTAAATGTTCAGCTCGAAAGAATAAAAGAAACAGCTTTAATAAATGTTCATCCCTACGGTACAATTACCAAAGGACAAGCGGGTGAAGAATTGTCCGATATGGATGATTTATCGCCTTATGTTATTGCCTTTTCTGATGA
This sequence comes from uncultured Oscillospiraceae bacterium, assembly GCA_964500095.1. Taxonomy (GTDB): domain Bacteria; phylum Bacillota; class Clostridia; order UBA1381; family UBA9506; genus Congzhengia. The sequence continues at coordinate 1,473 of CAZCOF010000159.1, read as the reverse complement.
CGGCAGGGGCGTGCAGTCGGATAGTTTGATGGAAAAAGCAATGATAAAGGCAAAAGAATTAAACAAAATGATTGTTGCACATTGCGAGATAAATGAGCTTTTGCGTGGCGGATATATCCACGACGGCGAATATGCACGTCTGAACGGACACAAAGGAATTTGCAGTGCGAGTGAGTATGAGCAGATTGCACGTGACATTGAGCTTGTAAAAAAGACGCATTGTTCTTATCACGTCTGCCACATATCAACAAAGGAAAGTGTTGAAATTATAAGACGTGCAAAGGCAGAAGGCGTAGATATAACGTGTGAAACAGCACCACATTATCTTGTTTTTAATGATTTAGAGTTAGAAGATGACGGAAGATTTAAGATGAATCCGCCTATAAGGTCAAAAGCTGACAGAATGGCATTGATTGAAGGCATATTAGACGGCACAATTGATATGATTGCAACAGATCACGCACCGCACAGTGCGGAAGAAAAATCAAAAGGCTTAGCAGGTAGTGTGATGGGTGTAGTTGGCTTAGAAACTGCATTTTCCGTAATGTACACGCACTTTGTAAAAACAGGTGTGATAACATTGGAAAGATTGCTAGATTTAATGGCACTAAACCCGAGAAAAAGATTTGGTATAAAACAATCAGAAAACGACTTTACAGTATTTGATTTAAACTGTGAATATAAAATAAATCCCGAAAACTTTAAAACGATGGGAAGAAGCACACCGTTTAGCGGTATGTCAGTATACGGAAAATGTATGCTGACGGTCAAAAATTCAAAAATCGTATGGAGGGCTAAAATATGACAAGCGGATTTTATAAAATTTTGTCAAATGAAAAGCTGACAGAGTCCATTTATAAGATGAAGCTATCGGGCGACGTATCAAGCATCACAGCACCCGGTCAGTTTATAAACATAAAATTAGACGGACTTTTTTTGCGTCGTCCGATTTCGATTTATGACTGGGACAGTGAAACCGTCACAATTATATATAAGGTTGTAGGTAAGGGCACAGAAGCTATGAAGGAATTAAAGCAGGGTAGCGAGCTTGACTGTTTAGTAGGCTTGGGAAACGGCTTTGATACAAGCGTTAGCGGTGATGCTCCTGTTATAATCGGCGGTGGCGTTGGCATTCCGCCTATGTACGGGCTATTGAAAAAACTTATAGCGGAAGGCAAAAATCCGTCTGTTATTTTAGGATTTAACACAAAGGATGAAATTTTTGAAGAAGCAGAATTTTTAAAACTTTGCAAAAATGTGTACGTTACAACAGTTGACGGAAGCTACGGAACGAAAGGGTTTGTAACAGACGCACTTAAAAATATTGACTATACATATTTTTACACCTGCGGTCCAATGCCGATGTTTAAGGCTATTGAAAATACGGCTTGCACATCAGGACAGTTCAGCTTTGAAGCCGGCTCTTTTCCCGGGTATATTCCGCCGCGAAGTCGCGGACCAGGGTCAGTAATG
>CAZCOF010000158.1:0-2256 GCA_964500095.1 uncultured Oscillospiraceae bacterium | reverse complement strand
CAAAGGCTTATGCAATGACAGGCTGGAGATTGGGTTATGCTGCAGCTCCTGTTGAAATTATGAAGCAGATGGTAAAAATCCATCAGTACGGCATTATGTCATCTCCCACGACAAGCCAGTTTGCAGCAGTTGAAGCACTTAAAAACGGCGATGCAGATGTGGCTATGATGCGTGAAGAATATGATAAAAGAAGAAGAACAATTGTAGACGGATTTAATAAAATCGGTCTTACCTGCTTTGAGCCTGAGGGTGCTTTTTATGTATTCCCGCAGATTACAAGCACAGGTATGACATCAAACGAATTCTGTGAAACACTTTTAAATCAGGAAAAGGTAGCTGTTGTTCCGGGTAATGCTTTCGGTGCAAGCGGTGAAGGCTTTATCCGTTGTTCTTATGCGTATTCTGTTGAAAGTATTAAAATTGCATTGGAAAAAATCGAAAAGTTCGTAAACTCTTTAAAGAAATAAGGTGTATTAACCACTATGGCAATAAATATTGTACTAGTTGAGCCTGAAATCCCACAAAACACAGGTAATATTGCAAGAACGTGTAAAGCTACGGGAAGTGTTTTGCACATCATAAAGCCGATGGGCTTTTCAATTGACGACAAAAAGCTAAAACGTGCAGGGCTTGACTATTGGTATGAATTGGATATAAGGTATTACGAAAATTTAGATGATTTTTTCACTAAATGTCCCGGAAATTACTATTTTTGCTCTACAAAATCAAAGCACAGACACTCAGACGTTACATTTTCGGATGAAGACTACCTGATTTTCGGCAAGGAAACACGCGGACTTCCCGAGCCTTTATTAAAGGACAATTACGAAAAATGTATCCGCATACCGATGACTTTGGGTTCTCGGTCTCTAAACCTTTCAAATTCCGTGGCAATAATTCTTTATGAGGCACTGCGTCAATTGGATTACACAGGACTCATAGAAGAAGGTGAGCTGACAGGCAGACCTGATTAGGAGAGAAAAGTGTGAAAAATTATGTAGAAATAAAGGGTTACGATGAAGACTTTACCCCCAAACATATTTTTGAGTGTGGTCAGTGCTTTCGCTTTAAAAAAGAAAAGGATGAAAGCTACACCATAGTTGCAAAAGGTAAGGTTGTAAATATTTCAAAATGCGACGGGAGTATAATCGTAAAAAATACAACTGACGAAGATGTTGCAGATATCTGGTTTGATTATTTCGATTTAGGAACTGACTATACTACTATCAAAACTGCTTTGTCTGTTGATAAACACTTGAAAAAATCAGTAGTTTTTGGAAACGGCATAAGAATATTAAATCAGGACCTTTGGGAATGTATAATTTCATTTATAATTTCTGCAAATAACAATATTCCGAGAATTCAGGGTATAGTAGAAAGACTGTGCGAGCGTTACGGAGAAAAGGTCATGGCATTTGATAATACATATTATACTTTTCCTGATGCTGACAGGTTAAAATCTGTAACAAAAGACGAGCTTTCTTTCCTGCGTGCAGGGTACAGAGATTCGTATATTTACGATGCGGTCACAAAAATTGTAAGCGGCGAAATTTGTTTAAACAAATTGTCGGACTTAACCACACAAGAAGCAAAATCGGAGCTTTTAAAAATCAAAGGTGTAGGCAATAAGGTTGCCGATTGTATATTGTTATTCGGCAACAAAAGATGCGAAACATTTCCCGTCGATGTATGGGTTAAACGTTCTGTCGGTACACTTTATCGTGATGAAATCGGCGATGTGTCAATTTCAGATTTTGCTGCTAAAAAATTTGGCGGTTTTGCAGGATATGCTCAGCAATATTTGTTTTATTATATGAGAGAAAACTCATAAAGGAGGCTCGATATGGCTGTTAAGAAAACTTTTGAAGAATCTATGAATGAGTTAGAAAAAATAGTAGAAACGTTAGAAAAAGGAGATTGTCCTTTAGATGAAGCGGTAAAGCTTTTTGAAAAGGGTGTAAAAATTTCCAACGAATGTCATAAAAGGTTAGAAGACGCAGAACAAAAAATAAAAATTCTTACCGAAACTGATACATCAGGAGTAGATAGGGAGGAATAGTTTTGGATTTTTATAAAGAATTAGAAACAAAAATTATTGAAGTTAATAAAAACTTAGATAAGTACACAGAAGAAAAAGAAGCACCGCAGGCGACCATATATAAGGCGATGAATTACAGCATCAATGCGGGCGGAAAAAGAATAAGACCTGTATTGATGCTTTCTGCTGCAGAACTCATTTGCGGGTCGTGGGAAGGT
>CAZCOF010000157.1:0-2266 GCA_964500095.1 uncultured Oscillospiraceae bacterium | reverse complement strand
AATATGCAGAACAATATTCTGCCAACCATATTTACCATATTCGCTACCAAAAATCTAAAAATAAAGAGGCTTATTTACAGGGACATGAAACAGAACTCCTACTCTATGACGGTGCTGAACATATGCTAAAACGTGCCGGAATAAACCTAAAAACACTCAATGTTGAAAAACTCCGTAATGAATATAATGCCCTGTATTCAGAGAAAAAAGAAATACAAAATTCTTATGTACCATTGAAAAAGAACTTAAAAATCTTCAGCGGAAATTGGATAATTTGAATCAATTTTTGAACCAAAATCAGGCACAAAAACGTACAAATTTTAAGGAAATAGAACGAGATTCTACCTTATTATAATATCAGCAATTTTTTAACAATATAGGCAGCATTTTTGCTGCCTATATTATTTTCCCTCTGCCTTATCATTAACCATTGTTAAAATTTCCTTTACTTCTTCTATTGAACAGTTCACACAATCTATTTCGATATCCTCAAATGTTGTCTTTTTAATCTTAACAGACTTTGATGTTCTTTTAATAGCCTCAACTAAAACAGCACTTACACCGCCTGTTCCTACAATAGTTGCCAGTAAAACCATTATTTCCTCAAATGGTGCAAAAAAACCATTTTCAAATGCTGCTTCTACTCTTTTTAAATTTCCATACTGATTTAACGAATAATTTTCATTCCCTTTAAATTTAACAAAAATCTGCATTGCTTTCAAACCTCCCCATAATTTGAACAAATGTTTCATAGCTGCTTTCACGCATTATCATTGCTTTGACATCCTCCTCCGTTATCTGCGTCACATATTCCAATTTTTCCATATTAGAATTTGCAGTTACTTCAAAAAACTTTTCAGCAAAATCTATATATTCCTTATCATTTTTCAAAATATGAACCTGTCCTTCTTTTGAACACATATTATAAAAATAATCATCTGCTGGTGTTGCTGAAGGAAAAACCCTGCTACGGACATATCCTACGATTTCTGTTCTTACATCTTCGTCTAATATATAATTAACAGCCTGAATCAGCTTATTATGTAATAATAAATAATATCTATAATACATCTCTATATTTCTAAATTCATGCGTTCTTTTCCTTCTTTTCTGTTGTTCTAATACTTCAAAAACTTTCTTCATATGTTTCTGATTATCTGCACACCGTATCAGTTGTTTTTGTTTTCGATTGTTTAAAGACATAAAAAATTTAAATCGTTCGTCAGCATTAAATAAATACTCTGCCCTCTCATAAAAAATCTCTGAATCATGCAATAAATCGTAATTATAAAATGGTACATTATTGGCAAGCATATTTACAATCAACACACTTTCCGGTCCATGTATCTGCGCCATTCTCTCTGTCAATTTATAACCTTTTTTGTAAAAATGTTCTTCCGGCATTTTATTTAATTTTTCAATTAGCTCTTTCTGAACCTTATAAAATTCATTTTTAAATTTAGATGGTACAAAATTATCATAAAGAAATCCCGGTACAGAATCCGTACTAAAATCCTGTATATGTAATGCACAATATGTTGCTGTCCCTTCATTCGATAAAACAGCATTATTTTGCAATGTTTTTCCTCTTTTATTCAACTCAAAAAGCCAATAATAAACATAACACAATTCCTGATAACGCTTACAGTGAAATTCTTCACCCTCTGATAAGATATCAAATGCAAAATCTATATGATCATTCTTTGCACTATAAGACAACTGATTTAAATCCGCCATAAATGAATCAATCATATCATGTGCATACATCAAATCCTTAATCTGCTGAAACAAAGAAGATTTTGAAAAAAGATAGTGAATCGACTCATGCAAAAAATTGTGGATATCTAAACCTGTATTACCTAAAATCGGCAAATGAATCTTCCCGATTTCAGGAATAAACTTTGAAGAATTTCCCCAAATTTTTTCACTGCAATTATCCAGATATTGCATATATATAGAACTTCCTTTATTTCTTTCAAACATATCCATTTCGTTGTCCTCTGTAAAGCTATATGTCAGTTTAACAGTAATTTTAATAAGCATAGCATAAAAAGAGCAATTTTACAACTATAGAATATGCAGTTATTTTTTACTTTTCTTCATATATTCCATGAACAGATTTGTTTTCTATATTCCATTTGTTATTTATATATCTTCCCGGATTATTATAATTGATTACCTTTGCATAATTTCCTACTGCAGTTGCATTATCCTTAACTTCCTGAATTTTTTTCCACTCAATTATTGAAAAGTGCGTAAATACTAC
>CAZCOF010000156.1:0-2310 GCA_964500095.1 uncultured Oscillospiraceae bacterium | reverse complement strand
TGTTGCCGTTATAGCTTATAGCGGAATAGTCACCAAAAGAACCGCACTGCTTGCCGTGCAGAGTTGCACCCATCGCTTCTGCTGCATCTTCAATCAAGAGGGCACCGTGATTTTTGCAAATTTCCCTAATTAGATCTATACGTCCGGGAAAGCCGTATAATTCGGCTGAAACAACTAATTTTACATCCGGATAAAGTTCAAATGCTTTTTCAAGGGCTACAGGATCCATATTCCAAGATTCAGCCTCTGTATCAATAAAAACCGGAATACCGCCTTCATAAACAATAGGATTTAATGTTGCATCAAAAGTCATATCAGAGCAGAACACCCTTTTTTCTTCCAAAGTGCCGTGACTGATTGCGGGTTTGCCGTAAAGCGTCTCTCCTGCGTGTTTTACAGCAAGATGGAGAGCTGCGGTACAACAAGAAAGAGCAACTGCATATTTCATTTCTGCGTTTTCGGCGGCAATTCTTTCTAGCTCGTTGATGTTTTCGCCGACTGTACTCATCCAGTTCGAATCATATGCTTTTTGAATATATTTCATTTCATCGCCGTGCATTGTGGGTGATGCGAGCCAAATCTTGTTTGGAAATGCATCAAATTTCATATGTTTTCTCTCCCTGATTATTTTTTGTTGACTGCTGTGTCTGTGTAAAATGCATATGCTTGATAGATTTTTGTTTTAAATCACTACGAAATGTGCGTTTAGATCAAAAAAACAGCCTTACGGACTATTATATACTATGTTTGTTTTTGCAGGAATAAATATGCTTTTGCAAAAAACAGCGATAAAATAACTACATATATAAATAATTATACTATGTGTAAATTAAAAAGTCAAATAAATTCTTTTTTCTTTCCTTATTGAAACAGCACAGCCAAAAAGCTGTGCTGTTAGAATTAATTTGTCAATAACTTTTCATTTACATATCTTTTATTCCGCAACCGCAGATTTTTTTAGCGTTGATGTTTTCCTGAATACGATTTAAGCACTCACCGAAACGCTGAAAATGTACAACTTCGCGTGCACGCAAAAACTTGATGACCTGTGTAACGTCAGGATTGTCGCACAATTTTAAGATGTTGTCGTAGGTTACGCGTGCTTTTTGTTCTGCTGCCAAATCTTCCACCAAGTCAGCAATCGGGTCGCCTTTTACACCGATATACTCTGCTTTCCAGGGGTTACCTGATGCTGCTGCAGGGTATATGCCCTTTGTGTGGTCGACATAGTATGCAGCCATCGGGCTGTTTTCAATCTGTGTTGTTGAAAGATTTTTAGACAACTGATGAACAAGTGTGCCCACCATCTCAAGGTGTGCCAGCTCTTCTGTGCCGATGTCCGTCAAAAGAGCCTTTGCCATATCATCCTGCATAGAAAATCTCTGAGAAAGATAGCGCATTGACGCACCTAACTCGCCGTCGGGGCCGCCGTACTGGCTGATTATGAACGATGCAAGTTTCGGGTCAGGCGTTTTGATGTTTATAGGTATTTGAAGCTTTTTTTGATATTCCCACATAATTTATAAATTCCTTCCTTTCATTTTAACAATTTTCCCAGGGCCAGGGACCGTTGTTCCACTCCCATACGTCTGCACAATCTGTTACTGATGGTGTAAGCGGACCAAAAAGCTTTTCGTATTCGCTTGTTAGAAGTGCAGATTTTTGCTGGTATTTGTAAAATTTGGAAAGAGCAGCTTTATTAGTAGGATGAGTATCTAAAAAAAGATTCAATTCCTTCAAAACAAAATCCGTCTCCATAATTGCACGCAATAATTTTTTTCTTGAAACTCTATCTGCCATAACATTTCTCCTCCTTAACGCCCCTTAAGTATTCACACATAGGCAAATTTAATTCGGGAAAGAGCGTTCCGTATTCTATTGCCATTTCGGGAGTATAGGTATTAAATGTTGTCTGCGGTACTACAAAAGCATAAGCTAATGGTAATTCGCTTATATCCATATTGATTCTCCTGTCTATATAATTTGCTGGGCTAAAAGCCTGCTTGATAACATACTATTCAACATTTCGCTGTTTTGTGACAAATTATATAAATAGGAAGAAAGTCGATTTGTCAAAAAAAATAAAAAAAGTTCAAAAAAATGCTTGACATTTAATTTGGATTGTGGTATTCTAAGAAAGCTGTCGCTTGAAAGAGTAACAAGCACGAAAAAAAATTAAAAAAGTTTTTAAAAAATGCTTGACAACTCAATTAAACGATGTTATAATGAAATTCCGCTCTAAAGTAGCGGATAATCAGAACCTTGAAAAATGAACAGTGCAGGTCTTAAAAATTCCTAAGTAATTTTGGA
>CAZCOF010000155.1:0-2320 GCA_964500095.1 uncultured Oscillospiraceae bacterium | reverse complement strand
TGATTTGAGGCAGTTGATTGAATTTGTGGAAAAGTATAAGTAATATTATGCCCAAAAAACATTAATAAAGCAAAAATACAAACTATATTTATAAAATTTGTCAACAATAATTATAAACATACTTGCAATTATTGTTGACAAAAATGAAAGTTTGAGGTATGATATCACTAAAGAGGTGATTTTTGTGGCGATTACAACAAAGGAAAATATACTGAAGGTACTTTCTGCTTATAACCCTTGGTGGAAAAATGGTGCTATGAGTACTGCTTTTTCAAAAACGTATAAACGCTTTGCTTTTTATGAAGCTATGAAAAAACTTAGCAATGAGCAAATAAGAAGAATAGTTGTGCTTACAGGTACACGAAGAGTTGGCAAGACCACAATACAGTACCAGATGATTGAATCCCTTTTAAAAAGTGGAGTAAGTCCTCAAAAAATTGTTTTTATATCAATGGATCATCCCATGTTAAAGCTGAGCGCATTTAATGATATTTTAGAGTGTTATCATGAAAACATCTGTGCAGATAAAGATGTATATTATTTTTTTGATGAAATACAATATGCATCCGAATGGGATAAATGGTTGAAAATAATCTACGATATGCAGCCGGAAACTAAGGTTGTTGCAACAGGCTCAGCAAGTCCCGCACTTATTAAGGGAGACAGGGAAAGCGGAGCAGGAAGATGGTCTGTTATACAGGTTCCCACAATGTCATTTTATGAATATTGTGAATTGTTAAATCTTGAACGCCCCGTGTTGCCTAAGGATTTAAGACCGACAAATCTTGTAAAAATTGAACATCGCGAATTTTCAGAGATTATGTTAAAGCTCTCGGATATACAAAAACACTTTAATCGATATTTAAGAGTGGGGGGATTCCCTGAGTTAGCACTTGCTAATGATGATATTTTTGCCGAACAGGTAATGAGAGAGGATGTCGTTGATAAGGTTTTAAAAAGAGATTTGCCCTCTCTATACAATATCCGCAATTCTACGGAATTAGAAAGAATATTTCTTTATTTATGCAATGTTTCCTCTGAAATAGTGTCTTTAGATGCCATAGCGAAAGAGCTTAACGGGGTAAGCCGTCCAACAGTTGAAAATTATATATCTTATCTTGAAAGTGCAAATCTCATTTATCAAAGCTGGCCGGTAAACATGGCAGACAAAAAGGTATTAAAGGCAAGACCCAAGATATATATCGCGGATGCTGCCATAAGAAATGCTGTTTTAATGGATGACAATTTGCTTGCGGATCCGACGGAAATGGGAAAAATTGCAGAAGCAGCTGTTTATAAGCACATTGTAGCCTTTTACTATCAAAAAGCCACTTCCGTAGGCTATTACAGAGGTGGAAAAAAAGATAAGGAAATTGATATTGTGGTAGAGTATCCAAAACTGAAAAATATTTTGATAGAAGTGAAATACCGTGAGGGTGCTCCGATTGCAGATAATGATGCAATCAGTGAATTGTGCAAAGAATCGGCGGCATCGATTATTGTAACAAAATCTCCCGGCGATTATGGGGTGCATAATGCGAAGAGTGGGTTTAAAATGCTTCGCATACCTGCATATGCATTTTTATATTTACTTGGTCATGCAGAAAAGAATGGATACAGAGGAATTGAATAATTGTGTATATGACAGGCAACGCTCTTTCTCCACCGGGACAGCACACTTTAGAGTGTGCTGTTTTTATTTTGGTATGAGTGCAGTGAAAATCCGAGCTTGAAGCGCCGGAGGTTAAAACGGTGATACAAAAAAGCTCTTGACATAAAAACAGAATAATTATATAATGATAGCACGATTTCAGAAAAGGCGAAAAAAGAGAAACAATTGTCGAAAAGCAGAAAGATAATTTCAGAAATTAGCAAAAATGAAATTTAAATTTCGAAAAATTAATCAGAACACAATTTAAGTTTCAAAAATGAGAATTAAATAGGGGTGATATAAATGTCCGAAAAATCATTATATAAATTGTTTTATGCAGATAAAAATATTCACAAAGAAGAATATGTAAAAAGATTTAATTCAAATGACAGCGTACATCTTGATTTGATGATAGGTGAAAATCCGGCATTTTTTGTTGTTACCCCTGACATATACCGTTTGATTGTATCGATTATGCGAAGCGATAAAGCTGTGGAGGCGTTGGATAAATCTTTGCCCGGTGTAGCCATTGAGCAGTTTACACGTCGTTGCCTGATTGACGAAATTATGCAAACAAATGACATTGAAGGTGTTCACAGCACAAGAAAAGAACTGGGAAATATTTTGTCCAATATAGGTAAAGCGGACAAAAAAAATAGGTTTGTCGGG
>CAZCOF010000154.1:0-2321 GCA_964500095.1 uncultured Oscillospiraceae bacterium | reverse complement strand
AGTTCGCTTGCAGTATGAGGATCCATCATCGCCGCCTGATAAATGTGTTCCTTTTTTCGTGTTTTTGCAGCTTCTATAGTAAGGAGCTGAACATTGATGTTTGACATATTCATCGCTGCACATTGTAAAGGCAGTTTTCCTACATGGCACGGTATAATGCCATTGCCGTTTACAAGGCATGGCACTTCTACGCAGGCATTTTCAGGGAAATTTGAGATTAAATGTCCTTTATTTAAAACATTTCCGCCTATTTGATAAGGAATATTCTCAACAATGCTCTGCATTATCCATGAAGCATATTCATGACTTCTTACATGCTCCCTTACGCCTTTTTCACACAACTCTTTGTACTCTTTTTTCCACGCATCAATCTGGTTTATACAACGGCGTGGATACTCGTCAAGGGGAATATTATATTTTTCGATAAGCTCAGGATATTTGCTTTTAACATAAAACGGATTATACTCTGCATTGTGTTCGCTTGATTCCGTACAATAGTAACCGAAGTTTCTTATGTAATCCATGCGAACTTTGTCCTTGTTGTCGGAATTTTCCATATATTCGTCAACCTTTGACTTGATTTCAGGATAAAGATCAACTCCGTTTTTGTCCTTTATCTCAAGCAGCCATGCCATATGATTGATTCCGGCAATCAGTTCTTTTCTGCCGTCAAGTTTATCTTCCATTCCAAGAGAAGTTAAAAGACCTTTTGTGCAAACCTGTACACTATGGCAAAGACCAATTGTTTTAATTGGAGTATACTGAAGCATATAACCTGTCAACATAGCCATAGGATTGGTATAATTTAACAATAGCGCATCCGGACAAACCTTAGCCATATCCTTTGCAAAATCTTCCATAACCGGTATTGTACGAAGTGCACGCATAATACCACCAATACCCAAAGTATCTCCAATAGTCTGGTGAAGACCATATTTTTTCGGCACCTCAAAATCAATAATCGTGCAAGGATCATATCCGCCAACTTGTATCGCATTTACTACAAAGTCTGCATCTTTTAAAGCAGCCTTGCGATTTTCAACTCCTACATAACATTCAATTCTGCCATAGCCACCCTTTTCCTTGCGCATAGATTCAAGTATAACCCGACTCTCCTCAATACGTGTCGCGTCAATATCATAGAGTGCAAACTCGCTGTCTCGCAGTGATTCAACACACATACAATCCCCTATTACATTTCTTGCAAAAACAGTGCTGCCCGCACCCATAAAGGTAATTTTCATTTTTATAATCCGCCTTTCTGCTTAAATTATATAAATTATATATTGACTCTACATAAAAAGGAATGGTATAATGTTGATATAATTTGTCATTTTGTTGTTTTTTTGGGGAGGCAGCATAGAATTATGCAACATTGTATTATAATAAAAGAAGAGGGATTTTCGGATTTGAATCCGGTTCAATTTGGTTACGAAAACTGCTGTAAATCACATTCCTTCGGCCCTGCCGTACGAACATATTGGCTAATTCATTTTGTTGTATCAGGTTTTGGAATTTTTAAAATCAAGGGCAAGGAGTATAAAATAAAACCAGGTGAAATGTTTGTCATTCCACCATATATAGAGACTTATTACGAAGCAGACAGTGTTAACCCTTGGAGCTATATCTGGATTGGTTTTACCACCAACAGTAAACTACCAAAAGAGCTTTCGGACATTATCGTATGCCCTGAGGCTGAAAATATATTTGTTTCTATGAAAAAATGTACCGACTATTCATTGGGCAGAAGTGCTTATCTTGGTGCGAGATTGTGGGATTTGTTTGCACTGTTATCGGAAGGTGGAAATAATAAATACGGCTATGTTGAAAAAGCATTAGAATTCATACATTCAAATTACATGCACGATATAACAGTAGAACAAATCGCCCGATACCTAAACCTTGACAGATCATATTTCTCTGTCATTTTCAAAAAGAAAACAGGACTTTCTCCTAAACAGTATCTTCTTAACTATAGAATGAATATTGCCGCCACTCTCATAATCAGAAAGGATATCGCAATATCTGTTGTAGCCAACTCAGTTGGGTATTCTAATTTATATACCTTCTCCAAAATGTTCAAACGACATTTTGGAATTTCACCATCAAACTATGCAATATGAAAATGAATGTATGGAACTTGTCTTTTTAGTTTTGATTATAGAAAAACGATAATCGATTGTTATCGTTTTTTATTAAGTTTCGTTAGTTCAAGTCTGGTTCAAAACCGCTTGGCATCTACCCTTTTGTTTCAAAACCGATTTTTGCAAAAAGCCCTCAAACCATTGAAAAAAGCGAACAATTTAATAGAAAAGAAAAAG
>CAZCOF010000153.1:0-2413 GCA_964500095.1 uncultured Oscillospiraceae bacterium | reverse complement strand
CTATACAAAGTGCATAAAAATATCGTGAAAACTATACAAAATAAACAAAATTAAAGAAATTTATGGTGTACCCTTGACATTTTCCCCCGCCGCAATTGACACGCTAAAAGCACACTTTGAAGATACAAACAGAACACCTGATTACTATGATGCCATATTTTCAGGCGACTTAGGTAAAGTTGGAAAATCTATTGTGGTAGACCTGATGAAAAAAGATGGTTATGATTTGTCGAGAAACTATTTTGACTGTGGAGAGTTGATTTTTGATAAATCACAAGATGTTCACTCAGGCGGCAGCGGTTGTGGCTGCTCCGGTCTTATACTTTGTGCACACATTTTGCCAAAAATGATAAGCGGAGAGCTAAAACGGGTCTTGTTTATGCCAACGGGTGCTTTGATGAGTCCCACTATGATACAACAAGGCGACACAATTCCGGGAATTGCCCACGCATTAAGCATTTATTGTGAATAAATAAACTACAAAAGACCTGCTAAATAAAATCAAGAAAAAAATTTACACATTATTGAAATAAAATTATATTTATGATATGATTAAAGTACAATCAAAATTATTTTTACGCCAAGGAGGGTTTTAAAATGAAAAAAAGGCTATTCTCAATGATTTTAATGCTTATGGTTATAATGACAAGCTGTCTCCCATGCCTTGCCGCATCCGATAATGGGTCAAACACGCTCGGCAGCGATGCTTTTAAAGTCGTTTACATCTCCAACGACTTTGGATGGGATTACGACTGGAGAACAACCGTAAAAGCAAGATACAAAGACACAAAACAACCTATTCCCTTGTCGCTTTTATATGACGGAAGAGTATATGCAACTGTCCCTGCAGAAAACGCAGACAGAGAAATTGAAGCTTTCGCTGCTGAAGAAATAGAATTTACAGATTATGATGCACAATATTATGAATTTTACCCGATGCGTAATTTATCAAAGACCGGCGTTATCAAAGGTAACGACAAAGGCGAAGCACTCCCCTTTTCAAACATCACAAGAGCAGAAGCAACTGCGATGCTTTTAAGATTTTTAGGCCTTAACCAGATTGCAATGATGGGCGGAGTTCGTGTTTTTGATGACGTTACGAGCGATAAATGGTACTACCGCGAAGTGTTGTCTGCTTACTATTACGGACTCGTTAAAGGTGATTCTGAAACCACATTCTCGCCTGATAGAAATATTTCGCAGGAAGAATTTACGGTTATGGCTGCCCGTGCGGTCAACCTTTCAGGACTCGGTTATCCCGGAAATGACAATATGAACAGCATAGATTACGATAAAATATCCGACTGGGCAAAGGATGCATATCAAAAATTAGGAAATTATGTCGAAACAGATATAGATAAAACCGACCCCGAAAACCCAAAAAGAGTTATAAATCCGCAAAAGAACGCAACACGGTATTACGTTGCCAGCCTTTTGTATAATTTAGAGCTTCGCTGCCAGGTTTATCCGTCACAACTCGCCGAGCAATTCGGATTTGACCAAACAATGCCGGCTATCGACGGCTCAACATCTACATATCCGTTCACGGAAGCTGTCTACAGTATGTTATTTTCAAACGGAGATCGTCACCCGTCAAAACCTGAAAAACACTCAAAGAGCCACGCAACATACCAAAAACTCATTGGCGGCGAGGTTGATATGAGCTTTGCGTCTGTTTACCCTGCAAATGATATTTTAGAATTGGCGGAAGAAAAAGGAGTTGAGTTAGAACTCATACCCATTGCTTACGATGCGATGATTTTCTTTACCAACAAGAACAACTCAGCAACTAACTTAACGAGTGAGCAAATATCCGACATCTACGTAAACAACGCCTACTCTAACTGGAGCCAAATCGGCGGTCCTGATGCATTATTGTATCCTTATTGCAGAAACAATGACTCAGGAAGTCACGCACAGATGGAAAAGCACTTTTTAGGCGGTGCACAAATCAACGAAAACATTCAGGCTGAAACAACTTCAGAAGCTATGGAAAGTATTTTAACAGATGTAATATCTGCCGAAACTAATGACCCCGTAGGCTACGGACTCGGCTACAGCATTTACTATTATTATCACAATGTTGACGCTGTACTCGGAACAAAGCCACACCTAAAGCTTCTTTCAATAGACGGAGTTTATCCTACAGATGATACAATTGCAGACGGCACATATCCGCTTTCAAACAACACATACATCGCAATAAGAAAAGATGCTCCCAAAGACTCCCCCGCTCGCAAAATGGCTGAATTTATGCTTACAGAAGCAGGACAGCTTTGTGTCGAGCAGGCAGGCTTTGGAAAGCTCAAAACAACATTACAAAACCCTTAAAACATAATCATCTAAATTAAAAACGCTATGGCTTTTAGCCGTAGCGTTTTCTAGGCTGGACGGAAAATAGTGCAGATTGGAC
>CAZCOF010000152.1:0-2431 GCA_964500095.1 uncultured Oscillospiraceae bacterium | reverse complement strand
AAATGTAGAGCATCTTATCTCCGTCAACTATTTCGCCGTTGCTGTCTACGGCAATACATCTGTCTGCGTCGCCGTCAAAAGCAAAGCCAACATCAAGATGCTGCTCCTTTACAAGTCTGCAAAGATTTTCTATGTGAGTCGAGCCGCAGTCTTCGTTAACATTAAGCCCGTCAGGCTCTGCACCTATTACGATTGTCTGTGCACCCAATGCCCCAAATACAGATTTTGCAATCATCCACGACGCACCGTTTGCACAGTCTAAACCGATTTTTAAGTTTTTGTACGAGTGCGACGCAAGAGAAATAAGGTAACCAAGATATCTGTTTCTTCCTGATGAATAATCTATGATACAGCCTATTCTTTCCTTTATTGCAAGGGGCAAATCTTCTCCTGTAACTCCAAGGGCTGCAAGGTCGCCATCAATATATGCTTCTATGAGTGCAGTTGTTTTGTCGTCGAGCTTTTCTCCGTATTTATTTATAATCTTAATGCCGTTATCGTAAAAAGGATTGTGCGAGGCAGTTATCATAATACCGCAGTCGAACTCTTCCTGCCTTGCAACATAAGAAACGCTCGGAGTTGTGGTAACGTGAAGCATATAGGCATCTGCACCCGATGCCGTTATCCCTGCTACAATCGAGTACTCAAGCATATAACTTGACCTTCTGGTATCTTTACCGATAACAATTTTCGGTCTTTTGTTACTCTTTGTGCAGCCAAAAAGCTGTGACTGATAGTACCAGCCTAAAAATCTTCCCACCTTATAAGCCTGCATTGATGTTAATGTTACGTTTGCTTCACCCCTGAAGCCGTCTGTACCGAAATATTTATTGCCTTTTTTCTCGTTGTTTGAAATTTCGATTTTTTCTTTTAAAAGGCTGTCTGCGGAAATTTTAAAAAGCTCACAAAGCTGAATAACCTTATCCATCTGCGGCAGTGCCTGATCCATTTCCCACTTTGAAACTGACTGTCTTGAAACCTCAAGGATTTCTGCAAGCTGTTCTTGTGACATTCCTGCCTTAATTCGAAGATTTGCTATTTTTTCGCCTATTTTCATCGATGTCCACACTCCTTATATATTGTATTTATAATATTGTATTTATAATATCAAAGCTCATACATATTATCTACCAACTTTTCTTTGAATATTTAGCAACTTTTAGTTGCGTTTTGTTCTTTTTTACTTATTATTTTAGCATAAAACCGCAAAATAAATATTTTTTTGTATGGTTTTGTTTGCAAAAAAGAAAAATATCGCCTTTCGGCGATATTTTCTCATATACTTAAACAGCACGTACTATTTGCTTTGAAAATCCTTATTCCTTTACAACAAACTCCTGCCTTTTTATGGTTCGGACAGTTTTTACATCCCGCAGATTACTCTGTTGTGTAGTTATCAAAGTAACCCTGAATTAATACAATGGGAGTACCTTTGTCGCCTGAACCTGATGTCAAGTCACATAAAGAACCTATAAGGTCTGTTAGGCGTCTCGGTGTTGTACCTTCCGATGCCATTTTACCTACTAAGTTATCATCTTTTTCAACAATTTTTTGCTTAATTGCTTCTTTTAGCTCATCGCCTGACAATTCTCCGAATTCGTTGTCAGCCAAATATTTTAATTTAAGCTCATTGGGCGTACCCTCTAAGCCCTTTGTATAAGCCGGTGAAACAACAGGGTCTGCAAGCTCCCAGATTTTGCCGATGGGGTCTTTAAATGCTCCGTCGCCGTATACCATAACTTCAATTTTTTTACCTGTTGCAGCATAAAGCTTTTCAGAAATTGCATCAACTACTGGCTGACAGTCACGCGGGAATAATTTCACTTCGTCTTCTGTTGCCTTGTTTGAACCTAAAAGTCCGTAGTCAGCATTAAATCCGCTTCCGTCTACAGATGATGTTAAAATGTCATCAAGTCCTAAAATTATTTCTCCGCCAGCACGCTTTAGAATTCTTTTTGTTCTTTGTCTTGTGTGTATGTCACAACACAAAACATTCTTTGTGTATGAAAGAATAGCTTTAGGGTTGTTGGCAAAAATAACTTCAACTTCAGCACCTGATTCTTTGATTAAGTTTTCGTAATATTCAACATAGTCAACACCTGTAAATGTGTGCTTTTCATAACCGAAAAGTTCGCGATAACGAGAAAGTGTCAAAACGTCAGTATAGGGGTCAACATCTCTTTCGTCTAAAGTGTCTAAGCTAATTAAGTGGTTACCAACCTCATCAGACGGGTATGATAACATTAAAACGACTTTTTTTACGCCCTTTGCTATACCGCGAAGACAAATTGCAAAGCGGTTACGTGAAAGAATGGGGAATATAACGCCTACTGTTTCTCCGCCGAATTTAGTGTTTATGTCTTTTGCTATATCATCAACAGATGCGTAATTGCCCTGTGCACGTGCAACGATTGCTTCTGTCATAGCAACG
>CAZCOF010000151.1:0-2445 GCA_964500095.1 uncultured Oscillospiraceae bacterium | reverse complement strand
AATCAATGCTTTTATCAGTTGTCAGCAGTGCACGTCCTAAGATTGCAAACTATCATTTTACTACGTTAGAGCCAAATCTCGGCGTGGTAAATGCAGGCGATGCCGGTAGCTTTGTTATGGCAGATATTCCGGGAATTATAGAAGGCGCAAATACAGGCATAGGCTTAGGACACGAGTTTTTGCGTCACATTGAAAGAACAAGACTCTTGCTTCATATTGTAGATGTTTCGGGTACGGAAGGAAGAAATCCCATTGAAGATTTTGACATTATCTGTAGTGAAATGGAAAAATTTAACCCTGAGCTTCCTAAAAAACCGCAGATTGTAGTTGGCAACAAAACAGATGTTGTGTATGACGATGCTTTGGTAAAAGAATTTGAAACTGAAATGAAAAGAAGAGGATATGAAGTATATCTGGTTTCTGCTGCTGCACATATTAAAACAGATGAACTTATGAAAGTTGTGGCGGGTAAATTAAAAGATATTCCCGTACCTGAATTTGATGTTGAAGAAGATGATTTTGAAAGCATAAAAGAGCTTGGCGACGGTTTCCGTGTTGAAAAACGAGGCGAAGAGTATTATGTTGAAGGTGAATTGATACTTAAAATCGTCGGCAGTACAAACTTTGAAGATTATGAATCACTACAGTTTTTCCAGAACGCACTTCGTTCAAACGGTGTAATTAAAGCCTTGGAAGATGCAGGGATAAACGAAGGCGATACTGTTAAAATGTATGATATAGAGTTTGATTTCGTATTTTAGGAGCACGATATGAAAATTAAAGCATACGGAAAAATTAATCTTTCGTTAGATGTTACGGGCGTTTTAGAGAACGGTTATCACAGCGTTGCAATGGTTATGCAGTCTGTAGAGTTGTGCGATAAAGTGTTTGTTGAAAAAAAAGACACAACCGAAATACGCGTTACTACAGATAATCCACAAATACCTGACGGTGAAGAGAACCTTGCATATAAAGCCGCAAAAATGATGGTGGATAAATTTAATATACCGCATGGTTTTTTTATTAAGATAGAAAAAAATATCCCGTTATCAGGCGGAATGGCAGGGGGAAGTGCTGATGCTGCTGCTGTGATTTTAGGGATAAACGAGCTTTGCGGACTTAAAAAAAGTACAGAAGAACTTATGGATTTGGGAGTTAAGTTAGGTGCTGATATTCCGTTTTGTATACAAAAAAAACCGGCTTATGCCGAAGGAATAGGCGAAAAATTGACAAGCATAACGGGACTGTCCAAAGATACATATATCCTTTTGGTTAATCCAAATATTTTAATAAGTACAAAAGATATTTATAATCGCATCGACACAAAAAAATGCTATAATTCTGTTGATAATCAGGCACTTATTAAGGCTTTAAAAAATCGTGATTTAGATGCTGCATCTGCCAGTATGAAAAATGTTATGCAGATTGTCACAGCTGAGATTTGTCCCGAAATTAATGTCATTATAGATACATTATACAAAAACGGCGCAAAGGCTGCCTTAATGAGCGGCAGCGGTGCTACGTGTTATGGTATATTTACTGATAAAGAAGATGCAAAAACGGCACAGTGTGCTTTTGATAAAAATTATTTTACAGCTATAACAAACCCGATAGAGTAAAGGAGAAGAGCATGAAAACATTTAAAATCGTTATATCATTAGTTTTAGTTTTAACTATGGCGTGCGTATTTTGTGCCTGCGGCAAAAATAAAAACACAGATGAAGAGGGAATGAAAAAAATGGAAAACACTTTAGTAAAAATCACTATGGAAGATGACAGAGAAATCGTTATCGAATTATTACCTGAGTATGCACCTATGTCGGTTGAGTTTTTCTTAGAGCTTGTAGAAGACAAATACTACGATGGACTTGTATTCCACAGAGCTGTAGAAGGCTTTATGATTCAGGGCGGCTCACCTAACGGTGATGGTATCGGTGGCTGCGGAAGAACAGTTAAGGGTGAATTTGCAAGCAATGGTATTGAAAACAATCTTTCGCACTCTCGCGGTGTAGTTTCTTTTGCAAGAACAAACGTAAAAGATTCAGCAAGCGGTCAGTTCTTTATTATGCACGACGACGGAAGCTTCTTAGACGGAGAATATGCTGCTTTTGGAAGAGTAACAGAAGGTATGGATGTAGTCGATGAAATTGCCCAAAGACCTACATCTAATGAAATATTAATTGATAAACCTGTTATAAAAACTGTCAGAGTGCTTAAATAATTAGGAAAAATTTATCAAAAAGTGAATATTTTTTATAAAAATGAAAAAAATACTTGAACATTCGTAAAATTTAGTGTATTATATTATTTGATAATAAAATATCAATATTTTAGGAGGAATTTCTATTATGTCAGTAAAAGTTGCAATTAACGGTTTCGGTCGTATCGGTCGTCTTGCGTTCAGACAGATGTTTGGCGCTGAAGGTTACGAAGTAGTAGCTATCA
>CAZCOF010000150.1:0-2465 GCA_964500095.1 uncultured Oscillospiraceae bacterium | reverse complement strand
GTGTCGTATGATTTAGGTGTACCGTCAGTCGTATATACGTTTATAGACCACCCTGTAAACGTAATAGGAAAAAACACTCAGCCCTTAATTTATTCCAATGAAAAAAAGGCAGAACTAATAGAAAAATCGGGCATACATACTTTCTTTTTTGAAGAATTTTCATCTGTACGGGATATTGAAGCGGAAGATTTTGTAAAAGAAATCCTGATTGATAAATTCAATATCTCAGCAGTTGTTATAGGTGAAGACGGAAGATTTGGAAAACATGGCGGGGGAGATGCCAATCTTTTAAAAGAATTGGCAAAAGTTTACGGATTTTCTGTTCGTGTTGTCGACTCTGTAGAGGTTTCAGGAGTTGTTTGCTCAAGTACAGAAATAAGAAACAGAATTTCATCAGGCGATGTGTCCGGTGCTATGTCAATGCTCACAAGACCGTATAGTCTTTTTGGTACTGTTATAGCGGACAAGCGATTAGGAAGAACATACGGCTATCCGACGGCAAATGTTGTCATAGATGACAGATTCATAAAACCAAAGTGTGGTGTATATGCAACTAATGTTTATATTGACGGAGTGCCAAAAAAAGCTATCACAAACGTAGGTACGACGAGCTTTGATGAAGAAAAAATTGAGCGTGTGGAAAGTCACATTTTAGACTTTTCAGCAGATTTATATGGTAAAGAAATTGAAGTTGAGTTTTTGTACTATATGCGTGACTTTAAAAGTTTTGCAAGTACAGACGAGTTAAAAACTCAACTCGATGAAGATAAAAAAACGAGGAAATTAGGGGGAAAATAATTATGAAAGTAACATTACTTACGCACACACCGGACCCTGAAAAAATAATTGCTGCAGCGGCAAAACTATGCTATTCAGAAAGCGGAGTAGAGAACATCTTAGAAGGCTTGAACGAAGAAAAAACAGAAAAGTTTTTAAATATGTTAATGAGTTTGGGACACCAAAGCCCGATAGAACACGTAACGTTTACATTTGGCATTGAAGGTGTAAGCCGTTCGCTATTAGCACAAATTACACGCCACAGAATAGCGAGCTACAGCGTAAAATCTCAAAGATATGTAAAAGAGGGTATGTTTGAATACATTACACCGCCTGAAATTGCACAAAACGAAAAAGCAAAAGAGCTTTACATAAAGACGATGGAAGCTGACCAGAAGGCTTATGATGAGCTTACTGACATCTTATTTGAAAAACATTACAACACTTTGACAGCAGAAGGAAAAGACGAAAAGGCGGCTAAAAAAGCTGCAGAAAAAATGGCGATTGAAGATGCAAGATTTGTTCTTCCTAATGCTTGCGAAACAAAAATGGTAGTAACTATGAATGCAAGGAGTCTTATGAATTTCTTTCATCATCGTTGCTGCAGCCGTGCACAGTGGGAGATAAGAGATTTAGCAGATGCTATGCTTGAACTTGTAAAAGAAGTGGCACCTACCTTGTTTAAAAAAGCAGGTCCGTCTTGTGTAGCAGGTCCCTGTCCTGAAGGAAAAATGACCTGCGGTAAAACCCTTTTGATGCGTCAAAAATACATCTCGGAGGAAAAATAATGGGAAAACTTATTGTTATTGAGGGCGTTGACTCAAGCGGTAAGGAAACGCAGACTAAGCTGCTATATGAATATATCAAAAATCGCGGTATTGATGTAAAAAAAGTGTCTTTTCCCGATTATGAGAGTGATTTTTGCATACCTGTTAAAAAATACTTAGCAGGTGATTTGGGAAAGAAACCATCTGATGTAAATGCGTACGCCGCATCATCTTTTTATGCAATTGACAGATACGCAAGCTATAAAAAGGACTGGGGAGAGTTTTACCACGATGGTGGCACAATTGTATGCGACAGATATGCAACATCAAATATAGTACATCAGGCAATGAAGATTGAAAAAGACAAAGCAGAGTTTATAGATTGGCTTTCTGACTATGAATACGAAAAGCTCGGACTTCCAAAACCTGATGTCGTAATATTCTTGGATATGCCCCCTGCGGCTGCACAGGTTTTGATGAAAAACCGAGCAAACAAAATAACTGGCGAAGCACAAAAAGACATTCACGAAAGTGATGAAGGTTACCTGACAGCTGCCTACAATAACGCTGTAGAAGTAGCCGAACATCAAGAGTGGCACAGGGTAGTTTGTGCTAATGGATTGGATGTAAGAACGATAGAAGACATTCATAAAGAAATCATTTCAATAGTAGAAAAAATCTTAAAATAAAGATGGCTGCAGTGAAAAACTGCAGTCTTTTTTTGAAAAAATTAAAAATAGAGTCGGAGCATTTAAGAGTATTTAAAAGAAAATAAGAGAATTTTAAAGTTTTAAAAATGTATTTTAATTTTTGTTAAAAAAGTACTTGACATAAGTAAAAAAGTGTTTTATAATAATTAACGTTGTAAAAAAGAACAGGATAATTCTGTTTAAAATTAGGAGGAAAGCATAATGAGTACAT
>CAZCOF010000149.1:0-2492 GCA_964500095.1 uncultured Oscillospiraceae bacterium | reverse complement strand
AAAGCATTTATATTCTTTTGCAATCAGATTGCTCATTATTTATTCCTCTTTTCTTCATATTTTTATATTATTCGTTACATTTCGACACATTTCGACTTTTGTCAAGTCAGGACCAAAAAATTCCCTTTTAAAAAATTTTCCCAGAGCATATTGATTCCAACCAACACAAAAATTTATATATTCGTATACAACTAATAACCAAGCTCTTCGCCCACTAAAATAACAGTAATTCGTCCCTCATACGCTGAACGTCTCGTTACAACAGTCTGTGCACAAATACTCTCAGGCGAGAGACAATCCCCACATCTGCCTGTAACAGAGCAGGGAGTTTTTCTGTTAAGTCTCAGTGTATTTGGTGGTGCTGCAACGTTTCTTGCTCTTTTTATTCCTGCATCCACATCCGGAACAATTTTATTCATCCCGGCTATAACCAATACGCGTTCCGGACCAAAACATAAAAAAGACACTCTGTTCCCACGATTATCTATATTTACAAGCTCTCCATCTAATGTGATGGCGTTTGTACTCATAAGAAAATAATCACTGCAGCATATTTTAGCATATATTTCCTTTTGTTCTTCGGGTGTTTTTGCACTGTCACGGTCGATTATTCTGTAAGCATCTTTCTTTATGGCATCCATTATTCCTGTTTCGTATAAGGTCATAGAGCCACCCCATCCGATAGTGGATTTTTCCGGTATGAGCTCCAACACTTTGGCAACAGCACCTACACTGTCAGCACAATAAAATCCGTTCATTTGTCGTTTTTTTAGATTTTTTATAATCGTTTTTGCAACATTTTCATAATATTGTTTTCTGTTTTCCATAGAATGGTCTCCTTAGAAAAATTCAATTTTCATTATTCAGTCTTTTCTACACCGTTTTCATAGATTTTTTCGTAGGAACTGCCATCAGGACGAATAAAAATCCAGCGACCATCTTTCTTGCCTTCTACATACTGGCCCGTAAATACATAACCATTGGTCATCACACATTTATAAACCCCATGCTTTTTTCCTTTTACGAATTCTGCCTCAGTTTTACAACCGTCGTTATTGGTAATAATGCCATGACCATGAGAATAGTTGTCTAGATATTCACCCTCATAAACATAATCATCTTTTTTTGATGAATAACGTCCTTTACCGCAGCGCTTTCCGTCTACGTATTCGCCTTCATAAATATAATCATCTGTTTCGTGCTTTCCAAAGCCATGTGGCTTACCATTCTTCAACTCACCGATATATACACCGCCGAGAAATTCCATGCCATCTGTGCGTGTTGCATTAACATCTGCGATTTTCTGTACTGCGGGAGTCGTTTCCTTAGCTTCCGATACTGCAGAAATTTCTTCTTTCACTATCTCCGGCTGAGCAGTTTTTTCGTTGCCCAAAACCTGCTTTAAGGTCGCAACCATATTTTCTAATGCCTCTGTCTTTTTTTCGTAGGCTTCAATACGCTGAGAACGCGACAGCAAAAAGTCAAAGTCTTCCGAAACAGGACAGTTTTCCAAAACAAAAGGCATAATCAATTTTTGATTTTTAAAGGCTGTTTCTACTTCTGCCGGCACCCAAATAGACGCCTGTGCCTGCGATGAAAAAAGCAACAAAAACACCTTACACGCCTGGATGGCACGCGGAATTTCCTTTGTATAGTTAGAACCTGCCGGAATGGAATCCGGAGCCATAAAAACAGAAAATCCGTTTTTTGTCAACACTCTTTTAATAATACAAGCATCTTCATAATTTTTTGTGCTGTAACTGATAAAAATATCCTGCATTGTTGTTCTACCTCTTAATTTTAAAATTGAAATCAGATGTCATAGTTTTATAGTTGATTATAAAATCTCCAAACATTTTATTAAAAATCATTTTAAATGAATAAGATTTATTTTTAAGCATATTTTATCATAGAATTACTTTTTTTGCAAATAAAAAAGCGAAAGAGTATAAACTCTTTCGCCTTTTTATTCGCGCGAATTATTTTACAGCGTCTTTTAACGCTTTGCCTGCTTTAAAAGCGGGAACCTTTGTAGCTGCAATTTTGATTTTAGCACCTGTCTGGGGGTTCTTACCCTCACGAGCAGCACGTGCTCTAACTTCGAATGTACCGAAGCCAACTAAAGCAACTTTGTCACCAGCCTTTAATGCTTCTTTAATAGCATCAACTGTAGCGCTTACAGCAGCTTCAGCGTCTTTCTTTGAAAGTTCAGCTTTAGCAGCAACTGCAGCAACTAATTCTGTTTTGTTCATCATTTTCACCTCAACTTTTAAAAGTATAGCTAGATGATACCATAAAAATGCAAAAAAAACAAGGGTTTTTTTACAAATTTATCAATTTTTTTTATTTTTTTTGCGTTTTTTTGTGTTAAAAGTACCTAAAAAAATTTTTTCTTGACAAATCGGAATATTAGTGCTAAAATGTATGAGTAAGTTTTTTGCCGCTGTGATGGAATTGGCAGACGTAGCGGACTCAAAATCCGCCGGTAGTGA
>CAZCOF010000148.1:0-2637 GCA_964500095.1 uncultured Oscillospiraceae bacterium | reverse complement strand
ACGAGTATTCTTAACTTGATTAATTTTATGCTTTGTGGTAAAATCTTATTGATTGAAAATTCCAAGCATATCACAACTTTATATAATAACTACGGAGGAAAATATGGCGAAACCTGAAAGATTACAAAAATTCATCGCCCGCTGCGGTGTAGCTTCCAGAAGAGAAGCGGAAAATATTATATTGTCAGGCAGAGTAGCGGTGAATAAAAAAACAGTAACCGAGCTTGGTACAAAGGTCGATGAAGACAATGATAAGGTCTTTTTAGATGGTGAAAGAATACTTCCTGAAAAAAAGCTTTACTATATTATGCTCAATAAACCAAAAGGCTACGTAACTACTGTAAAAGACGAGTTTGACCGAAAAACAGTCTTAGAATTAGTTGCCGATTTAGATGTAAGGCTCTATCCTGTAGGCAGACTTGACTATGACAGCGAAGGGTTGTTGTTACTAACAAACGACGGAGATTTTGCGTATAAGCTCACACACCCGACACAGCACGTTCCGAAAAAATATCACGCAGTAGTAGAAGGTACAGCAGATTTGGAACACGTTTTAAAGCTTAAAAAAGGGGTTTTAATTGACGGCTATTTAACAAAGTCTGCAAAAGTTGAAATAGCGGACACAAGAGAGCGAACCACACAGCTAAACATCACGATTTCGGAAGGCAAAAACCGCCAGATTAGAAGAATGTGCGAAGCGGTAGGTCTGCCTGTAATTAAGCTCACACGAGTAAGTATCGGCGGGGTAGCATTGGGAAAACTTCCAAAAGGAAAATGGCGTCATTTGACCGATGCTGAAGTAAAAATCTTAAACGGTGGTAAGTGAAATGTCAGATATAATTTGTGAAAACTGTGTAAATTACGTGTATGATGAAGAATACGACGGATACGTTTGCGATGTAAACATTGACGAAGATGAAATGATGCGCATTTTATCATCAAAATACAGGAAATGTCCATATTTTAGAGATGGCGACGATTATAAGGTTGTAAAAAAGCAAAATTAAAAGGTGGCGTACGCCACCTTTAATTTTTGCCGTATAGGAAAAACAGACCGATTTTAGAAAACATCCCTATCGGATTTTCGGCTTTTATGTCTTCTTTAGCTACAATGTCGCATTGAGCGACAGATTTTCCGTTTGAAAAAAACTCAACAGTGCCAACCTTGTGATTTTTCGCAATCGGTGCGTTAATGCTTTCGGGAAGTGAAATCTTCTTTTCTAAATTTACAATTTCTGCCTTTTTCATTAAAAGAGAAAAACCGTCAGAAAGACCGATATTAACAGTATCTTTTACGCCTTTTTTTAAGGTTACGGGCGACAACTCATCATCACTTACCAAAGTGTTACATATTCCGTAACTTGCAAAGCCGTAGTCTAACATTTTAGTAGCGTCGGCAAATCTTTCCTTAGATGTCGGAGCACCCATAACAACAGCAATCAAATCCATTCCGTCACGCTTTGCTGTAGCGCTAATGCAAAATCCCGCAACGCTTGTCGACCCCGTTTTAAGCCCTGTAGCACCCTGATAAAAACGCACTAATTTATTGGTGTTGACTAAACCAAAAGCACCGTCTCTTAGTGAATCCATCCAGATGGTGGTGTATTCAAAAATCTTTGGGTGGCGCATAATTTCACGTGACATCAAGGCGATGTCATGAGCAGATGTGACGTGACCTTCTGCGTCTAAACCATTGCAGTTAATAAAATTGGTGTCATTCATCCCTAATTGCTTTGCACGTTCGTTCATTTTTGCAACAAATCCTTCGTGCGAGCCTGCTGTGTATTCAGCTAATGCCACTGCTGCGTCGTTTCCTGATGCTACAGCTACAGCCTTTAGCATATCGTGTACTGACATCTGCTCGTTGGGTTCTAAGAACACCTGCGAGCCACCCATAGAAGCCGCAAGCTCCGATACAGGTACTAAATCATCTAATGTGTACTGACCGTTATCGAGTGCTTCCATAACTAAGAGCATAGTCATAATTTTAGTTACGCTTGCAGGCGGTAACGGCTCGTGAGATGCCTTTTCATAAAGTATTGTTCCTGTTGAGCTTTCCATCAAAAGAGCAGATTTTGCAGAAAGTTCAAGATTTGGCTCTTGGGCAGAAACAGTAAACGAAAGACAGAAAAAAACACATAAAAATAAAGATAACAACCTTTTCATAGAAAAATCCTTTCTAAAATAACGTGGTTGTTATCTATATTATTATTAAATTTAATAAAACATTCCGTTAATTGCTCGTTTTGCTAAAACGCCTTTTTTTAATGCTTTAGCTATAGCTTGTGCAAATTCGTGCGTTACGCCTGCAGCTTTTGCTGTTATGAAGTTTTTGTCGCAAACCACGCGTTTTTTTGAAAACTTAGCACTAAAAAGTCTTGCTTCAAATCCCGGATAACAGGTAGCCTTAATGCCGTCTAAAAGTCCTAATACACCTAAAACTTTGGGGGCTGCACAAATTGCGGCAATGATTTTACCTTCTTTTGCTGATTTTTCAACTAAATCAGTCACAAATTTACAATTTTCTAAATTGTCCGCACCCGGTAAACCGCCCGGTAAGACTATTGCATCTAAATTGTTTTCGTCTACATCAGATGTTTTGATATCTGCTAAAACCTTAATTCCGTGGGCACCGAC
>CAZCOF010000147.1:0-2700 GCA_964500095.1 uncultured Oscillospiraceae bacterium | reverse complement strand
CAGGATCTGCAGTATCTGTTACTGTTGTATCTGGAAGGCCCCCTCTCCCAGGAGCCGATTAGGTTCAAATGACAAAGTTAAATATTTTGCAAATGTGATAAAAAACGGATATTTTGAAAGTGAAAAAATAGAAAATAGCGAATTTGAGGAATACTTGTTTGCACTATCCACTCTTTCCTACAGGCAGATTAATGTCCTTATTGATTTATATATTCACGAAAAAAATAATGTAAAAGAGTATACTGGTAAAGATGAAACCCAGAAGGATAATAAACTTGCAGGAAGATATGAACCATGGAAAGATTTCGTGGATAATGTTACCTCAAAATATTCAATCACAGAAGAAGATGTGGTAAGTATACTTTCAAGCATATCAAAGACAGGTTTTTGTAATGAAATAACGGGAACATATTTTGATTATAGTGGTGGAGTTTTTTACATTACCAATAGTTGTAAAAGATTTATAAGAATGATTGTAGGTGAAGTGAATGAATAAATGGGAAACAATCAAATTTAAAAACTTTATAAAGTTAAACAGAGGATTCGATTTACCTAATGACAAAATGGAGTTGGGTAATTTTCCTGTTGTCGCTTCCACCAACATCAAAGGTTATCATAATAAGTATAAAATTGAACCACCATGCGTTGTTACCGGTCGTTCGGGTAGTTTAGGAACAGTTCAATATGTAACAGAAAAATGTACGCCTCTGAACACAACCTTATATGTAAAAGATTTTAAAGGTAATAATCCTAAATTTGTCTATTACTATTTAAAAACTATGCATTTGGAGCAGTTTAATTCAGGAGCGGGAGTTCCCACTCTAAATCAAAATCACCTACATAGTTATGGAGTGAAAGTTCCTGATTTACCCACTCAAAAACGAATTGCTGATGTTTTATCTGCTTATGATGATTTAATTGAAAACAACAACAAGCGAATTGCTTTGCTTGAAAAAGCTGCACAAGGATTATATAAAGAGTGGTTTGTTCGTTTTCGATTTCCCGGACACGAAAAGGCAAAGTTCGTAAACGGTTTGCCTGAAGGTTGGAGTTGTGTAAAATTAGGAGAGTATGCAAATATATCAACAGGAAAATGCAATAGAGAAGATGCTGAGGATGAGGGAATTTATCCTTTATTTGATAGATCGCAAGAAATAAAGAAAAGTAATGTTTGGATTAAAGATTGTGAAGCTATAATTGTTCCTGGAGAAGGGACAAGTTTTATACCTCGATATTTTCAAGGTAAATTTAATTTGCACCAACGTTGCTATTGTGTTGAACCTAAACTTTCTAAAATAGGCAAATTCTTGTATCAAATTTTAATGTTGAACCGTATATACTTCTTGTATGTAGCTACGGGTGCTACTGTACCGTCACTGAGACAAAATAATTTTACGAGTATGAAAATTTTAATGCCTGAAATAAGTTTAGTTAATAAATTTGACGATGTTGTATCTTCATTTATGAATGAAATCAACTCGCTCAACGAAAGAAACAAAAATCTTATTAAACAACGAGATTTACTTCTTCCTCGTCTTATGAGTGGTAAATTGGAGGTATAATGTATGGCAGAAAAAAAGAAAGCCTTTGTTTTTGACACTAACTTCATAATACAAAACAAGAATTTGGATGAAGTTATCGAAAATCTTAATAAGAATGGATTTTCTGCATATGTAACGCAAGTTGCCATTGATGAAAGAATTGCTCAAGAATGTGTTAAACAAAAAGGCAAATACGAAAAATTAGCAACTTTATCAAAAGAAACAAAAGACTTTGCAACAATTACTATTGATAAGAAATATGAAGAAGTCGAAAATACATACAAAACCGGAATGCAGAAGAAATATGTTGAGCATTTTGGAGAAAATATCATTCCTTATAGTCAAGATGCAGAAATGTTCAGCAAAGTATTGCATCGTGCATTTATGAAAATTCCTCCTTTTATAACTTCGGGAACGGACAAAGGATTTAAGGACAGTCTGATGTGGTTATCAATACTTGACTTCTTTAAAACAAACGGAGAAAATGAGGTTGTTTTTGCAAGTAACGATAATGGTTTTAAAGAAAATGCAGTGGCTTTATGCAAAGAATTTGGCGAAGTAACTGGAAAAACTGTTGAGATAAAAGATAACTCATATTACAATGAACTCACAGAAAAAAATACAGCTTCCGAAATAAAAGATTCTTCGGAAACTTTGCCGGATTTTACAAAAATAAGAGAGGATATCGAAGAAGTAATTGACGCTTTAAGGTGGAATGTCAATGAAGATTATTTTGGAAATGAGAATTGGTATAATACTTTCGTTTTGCAAAAAGAAGTCGATGCAAGTTATATGAGAGTGGTTTTTGGCGGGTTAAAAAACACCGTTAAAAGCCATATACTTGAACGCTCAATTCCTGCATTCAGAGTTCTTGATTTAGACGGAAGATTGGCAGACGATACAGGCATACCAACGAAAAACGTTGAAGCCGCTTTGCGACTATATGAAGATATATTAAAAAAATATCCTGATTATATAGAACAGTTTTATGCCGCGACAGCGGTTATAATAAATCGTAGCTACCAAGCACCAATAGTTTCGCTTGATGATATGGATGGCGATTTGCCATTTTAATTAAATGTATGAAAACAAGGAGGCGAAGACATGCCTAAAATTATAACGGAAGATATGATTGAACAAGCGGCTATAAAGGCGTTTG
>CAZCOF010000146.1:0-2810 GCA_964500095.1 uncultured Oscillospiraceae bacterium | reverse complement strand
CGGCGGTGGTTTCACAGGTCAGGCAGGTGCAATCCGTCATGGTATTTCAAGAGCATTATTAGAGGTTGATGAAGAAACATACAGACCTATGCTCAAAAAAGCAGGCTTCTTAACAAGAGACCCAAGAATGAAGGAAAGAAAGAAGTACGGCTTAAAGGGCGCTCGTCGTGCACCGCAGTTCTCAAAACGTTAGTAAAGTTTCAAGAAAACCCTTATTTTCAAGGGTTTTCTTTTTTTGCACAAACATTCTTAAAAAGTCGGAGTAATAATTGCTCCCGTAATAGAAGATTATAAATCAGGCAGAAGCACTTATGCAGAAGCCGTGTTCGATGCCTGAGTAAAGATATATCAATCGGTAAATCGATTATTCAATCCTGATGTGAAATATACGAAATAGCCTATATACAGAGATATCCCATCGGTGGATAATAGCTTGTCTATACTTGCGAGAAAATTGATTTTAGAAGGATAATAACATTTTAGCAGTCGGCATTTTGTAGACGGCAAAATTTTTATGCGTTTTAACCTTGATTTAACATTAAGCGAATAAACTAATTATAAAAGTGCGAGGGAAGAGATGAAATATGATTTTGAAAAGACTTATATTATCTATTTGTGTATTGACAATATTTCTTTTTAGCGGTTGTCTGAACCAAAGTGATGTAAAAACTGAGATACCCGCAGTAACAGGCAATTTTGATTTTACAGTATTAAAAGCAGGTCAGGCTGATGCCATTATTATGCAAACCGAAAATTACAGTATTATTATTGATTGCGCTGAAAAAGATGACGGCGATGAGGTCGTAGAATATTTGCAAGAAAACAATATATCAAATGTTGACTATCTTTTTATAACGCATTTTGATAAAGATCATATAGGTGGATTTCCGGAAGTGATGGAAAATATAACTGCAAGCAATATCATCGTTCCAGATTACGAGGGTAACAACGATGAATATGAAGAGTATATGAAAACTGTCCAAGATAAAGGCTTAAAGATTACATCTCTCACAGAAGATGCAAATTTTATTCTTGATGATGTATTGTTTGAGATTTCTGTTCCAAAGAAGCAATCTTACGCAGAGGGCGACAATGATTTTTCACTTGTCTTATCAGTAACACATGGCGAAAACACTTTTCTTTTTGCAGGAGATGCGGAAGCAGAGCGTCTTTCGGAGGTGCTGTCGGAGTTTGGCAGACAATATGATTTTTTGAAGGTACCGCATCACGGAAAATATAATAAAAATTCAAAGTGGTTTATTAATACAATTAAGCCTGCTTATGCGGTTGTTACGGACAGCGACAAAAATCCCGCTAAGGAAAAAATAATATCTCTTCTTAATTCAAACAACACTGCGATTTACAGTACAAAGAACGGAGATGTTCATATCGTTTCTGACGGAAACAGCATAGAAATAGAACAAAAATAATTTTATAAAATTAACCCATATTTAACCTTGATATATTAAACTGTGTTCAAACAGGAGGTACAAGACGTGGCGATAGAAGTATTTAACAGATACGAGCATAAATATATGCTTGACAGAAAAACATTTGAAAAAGTCATAAAAATAATGGATGAGTATATGGTTATTGACTCTCACAACGAAGGACATATCCCATATACCATTGCAAATATTTATTTTGATACACCTGATGATTATCTTATAAGAACATCTCTTTCAAAGCCGGACTATAAAGAAAAATTAAGACTTCGTGCTTATGGCGTACCGGATGAAGATTCAAAGGTGTTTCTTGAAATTAAAAAGAAATTCAACGGCATTGTAAACAAACGCAGGACTAAACTGAAGTTAGCTGAAGCATACAACTTTCTTGAATCGGGGAAAGTGCCAACGCCGAAGGAGTATATGAACATTCAGGTACTTCACGAGCTTGAATATTTCTTGAAAATCTATAACTTATCACCTAAGTTGTACTTAGCTTATGACAGAATTGCATATTTTGAAAAGGACAATAGGGATTTAAGAATATCCTTTGATATGAACATACGGTCGAGACGATATGATTTGGCTTTGGAAAAGGGTGATTATGGCGAAAGACTTATTCCTGAAGATGTTTATCTTATGGAGATTAAAACATCGCTTGCAAAACCACTGTGGCTTACACATTGCTTAGCTGAGCTTGATATTAAAAGAACAAGGTTTTCGAAATACGGTACTGAATACAAAAATATGATAAATCATACCGAACCTGACGAAACAGAATATAGATACAAAGAGGTAGTTTAAGATGGATAATTTATTTAATAATATTTTAGCAAACGTTTCAGCCGATATTACGGTTTCAGGTGCGATTATAACGATGCTTGCGGCTATAGTGTTTGGTGCTGCCATAGGTTTTACTTATTATAAAACACAGGAGGAAAATTATCAGCGAAGTATGGCGGTAACGCTTTTAATGCTTCCCGTGATACTTTCGGTTATCATACTCTTTATAGGAAGTAACATAGCAAGGGCGTTCAGCCTTGCCGGAACACTTTCTATCATTCGTTTTAGAAGTGCTCCCGGAGACCCGAAAGACATAGGATTTATTTTCTTTGATATAGCAGCAGGTCTTTCCTGCGGTGTCGGACTTTTCGGTTATGGTGCGATTTTTGTAATTCTTCTTTGTGTTGTTATGATAATGACTGAAAAATTCAAGTTTTTTGAAAAGAAATCAGCACAAAAAACACTCAAAATTACAATTCCTGAAAACCTAAATTATCAAGGTGCGTTTGATGAAATTTTAAAGAAATACACTAAAAAATATACGCTTACAAGAATAAAAACAACAGATTTAGGATCACTCTT
>CAZCOF010000145.1:0-2865 GCA_964500095.1 uncultured Oscillospiraceae bacterium | reverse complement strand
CAATGATGTTGATGCCTTGCTCTTTTAATTTTTCAAAACAATCATATTTTGCCGAGCCATAAACGATTATAGTATGAGGGTTTAATCTCTTAACCATTTCGTCAATGCCGTCATTAAACCGTTTGCGGTCAACAAGCTTTCTTGGACTGCCTCCGCTTGTTCCAATCGCCACAATGTCATTTTTCGGAATTCCATTGAAGCAGTAATCATAAGTTTCGGGAGTTCCCCAGCGAACGTTGTTTATAACCGCTCCGCCTTGCTTACCGTACCAATATCCAAAAGCTCGCATCCGATATGTATTGTACATTTTCAGCGGTTCGGGAAAATCCTGATAAGTAGAGAAATCGGGAGTTATGATTCCGGCAAAATGCTTAAGTATTCTTAAAGCAATTTTGTAGCCGAACCAAATCCCTTGAGTGCTATCAAACTTATAGTCATCTATATAAAAGCATACGTAAGCAGGATGTTTGAAATCTTTGTGTTTTCTTTCGATTTCTTTTTTATAAATGCTACGAGCTTCTTCATAAGTGATAAGTTCAACAGGTAACTCTTTTGCTGTGGTAGGACAAAATGGAATGTCGTGTTCTGTAAAGGTTGCACCTTCTACCATAAAAGCATTCCATATATCCTTGCATCCATTTCTTACTTCATTCATTAGTATATCACACCTTTCTATTATTTTCAATAATCGTAAGTAACTTTGGATATTATGCTTATGAACTTTTTCACAAGCGATGTTTTCAGCGGATTACATCTTATCCGCTGTCATAATAGATAAATTTCATAATCGACAGCCTTTCTTTTTTAATTTTCATTGAAATTTTTGCTGAAAAATGGTATAATGTAACTGTGTTTTTCTTTAATTACATTTTACGTGAAAAGAAAGATATAGTCGTTATGACACCGTTGTGATACTGTTGTGAAGTCGTTGTGATGAAACGGAGGAAAAATTTTGGCATATAGCATAGCCTATTTAATAAAAACTGTAAAAAAATATGTAATAAATAATCGTATGAATGATGAGTCGTTTGTTCGGGAGTTCTTTTCTCCATATATACAGGCAGGCATGGTAAAGGACAAAAAGAAAAACGAACTTGAATTAGATAAATCTCGGGTCAGCCGACTTATAACCCAAAAGGATGATGTGCCTGCATCAATGAGAAATGCACTGTCCATTTTTGGATTAAAAGAAAATCTTGCAGTGAATTTTTCTGCATTTATTGAAGATTACATCGATGTTTCAAAGAAAAGCATTTGCAGAGAAGATATTTTGGCAGAGATTAGTGCCGATGTAAATTTTAATGATTCTATTAAAAGGGAATTATCATCTTGCAGTGAATTTTCCGAATTTTTGGCATTGGCCTTTATTGAGGCCGTAAAATGTTCCAACGAAGTTAGAAAGATATCTGATATTGAGTTGTGGCGAAATGGCAATAATACTCTAAGTGTTATAGAGGGAGACCTTTTCAAATACGGATTTGAAAATAGAATCAAAACAAAAAACATTGTGGTCATTCCGGTTAATTCATCTTTCGAGACGCACTTATCCACGAAATTAGAAAACGATGAATTGCCATTGGTTTCTGAAAATACCATACACGGTCAATGGCTACTCCGATGGACTAAAAGCGGAAAAACCATTTCAGAACTTGATGAAAGAATATTAAAAAATATAAACAAACAGAAATTGAAAACAACGCATACTTCTATAACGGATAATGGTAAGCAAGACTGTTATGAACTTGGTACAATAGTTTCTATTGAAACCGAAAAAGCATTTCACTATTTACAAGCAATTTCTGATTTTGATGAAAATAACAATGCTCAATCTGCAGCGCAGAAGATAGAAATGTGTCTTGAAAAACTGATTGACTTCTATGATAAATTTGGGCAAGGTTATTCAATGTATTTGCCATTAATGGGAACAGGACGCTCAAGAACGAATTTAAGTCACCAAGAATCATTTGACTTAATCGTAAAAACCTTTATAAATAACAAACATAAAATTCAAGGACACATCGGAATAGTAATTGAGCCAAAGGTCTTTGAAAAAGTTAATGTCAATCTGAAGGAGGAATAACATGGTATATAGAACACGAACATACATAGCCGGCGAATGGGACGGCGATAGCAACTTAATCGAAGCACTCCAAAGGTGGAACGAAAGTGAAAAATGGTCTCTTTCTTTCTCAGACGCTCATAATATGAAACAAGCTCGTGATACAAGTAATCCCTGTAACATAAAACGTTCATTGGGGGATAGGCTTAATGGTTCAAAAACTTTTGTGCTGGTTGTTGGCGATAAAACAAAAACAGCCACCAAAGGTAGCTGTCAATTCTGTTCGCATTACAGTAGTTATTGGGGAAAGTGTCTTGTAAGCGGCACGCCAAGTTTTAAGAGTTTTATTACATATGAGTGCGAAAAAGCCGTTAGGGATGGTCTGAGGATTATAGTACTGTACAACAGTACTATAATTCAAAAGAGTAAATGTCCTGATGCTGTGAAAGGTAGAGGTAAGCATATTGCTGCTATTTACAAAGGAACTGATGGCAAATATTATTGGAACTATACCGAAATAAAAAAGGCTATTGAAGGATAAAAAATACGAGGTTTTGATTACTTGTTTATGACAATAAAACAGGTGCAGTACTTTGATCAAATCAGTGCTGCACCTGTTTTGTATTATTTGCGTGTAGGTTTTACATTTACATCCGGGTTTATATCACCGTCGATTGAGCCGTGTTCTTCTTCGAGTTTTTTGATGTTCTTACGAATCAGAACTAGCACATGACTATTTACGCTGCGACCTTCTTCGATGGAGTGTTATTTTTGATAAATCAAAAATGTTATTGCAAGTTAAACTT
>CAZCOF010000144.1:0-2890 GCA_964500095.1 uncultured Oscillospiraceae bacterium | reverse complement strand
TGTACGTCGTACATTTGCTACAGGTATTGCAGGATTTTCACACGTTGTAGACTCACTTAGCGCTATCAAATACGCAAAGGTTAAGGCTATCCGTGATCCTGAAACAGGCATAGTTACTGATTTTGAAACAGAAGGCGAATTCCCGAAATATGGTAATGACGATGACAGAGCAGATAACATTGCTATCTGGTTGTTAGAAACATTTATCTCTTGCATTAAAAAGCATCACACATACAGAGATTCTGAACCTACAACATCTATTCTTACCATCACATCAAACGTTGTTTATGGTAAGGCTACAGGTACAATGCCTAACGGCAGAAAAGCAGGTGCTCCTTT
The DNA here is from genome assembly GCA_964500095.1 of uncultured Oscillospiraceae bacterium. Taxonomy (GTDB): domain Bacteria; phylum Bacillota; class Clostridia; order UBA1381; family UBA9506; genus Congzhengia. The sequence goes on along the minus strand of CAZCOF010000144.1, from coordinate 2,551 downwards.
ATCACCCGGTGCTAACCCCGCTTACGGTGCTGAAGAAAACGGCTTGCTCGCATCATTAAACTCTGTTGCAAAGCTTCCTTACCACTGGGCATTAGACGGTATTTCAAATACACAGACAATCAGTCCTGACGCTTTAGGTCATAGTGATGAAGAACGTATAAACAACTTGGTTAACGTTTTAGACGGTTACTTTGATCAGGGTGCTCACCACTTGAATGTTAACGTATTCGGTACAGAAAAGCTCTTAGATGCTATGGAACATCCTGAAAAGCCCGAATATGCAAACTTTACAATTCGTGTATCAGGTTATGCAGTTAAGTTTATCGACTTAACACGCGAACAGCAGTTAGACGTTATCGCAAGAACCTGCCACAAATCAATGTAATAAATACTAATTTAAGGGCTGTAGATAGTTTTCTACAGCCCTGTCTGTTTTATATGGGCGAAGAGAAAATAGTGCAGAACGGACAAACTGAACCCGAAGGGGTTACCCGAAGCTGTACATAGGTACAGCGAGAGGTGAAGTTTGTTCGTAGCATAAAGCATTTAATTTAAAAATTCGTTTTAACGAATTTTTACCTAAGATTTAATCTTGCTTAATTGTTTGCTTTTTGGTTTTTCTTACAATAATATCTTATGCTTTATGCGGTCTGTGCATTTTGTCAAGCCTTGTTTTTGAAGGAGAGATTATTATGAAAGGTTACGTTCATTCAATTGAAACCTTTGGTCTTGTTGACGGACCCGGCGTTAGATTTATCGCTTTTTTGGCGGGCTGTGCTATGAGATGTAAATATTGTCACAATCCCGATTCGTGGCATTTTGGCGGTGAAGAATACGAAGCGAAGGAATTGCTTGAAAAAGCTTTAAGATACAAAAGCTACTGGAAAGAAGACGGCGGAATCACAGTTTCAGGCGGTGAACCTATGCTTCAGCCTGAATTTGTAACAGAGTTTTTCGCACTTGCGAAAAAAGCAGGCGTGCATACAACCTTAGACACATCAGGTCAGCCGTGGAAAAAGGGTGATGCTAAGTTTGATGAATTATTAAAGGTTACCGACCTTGTAATGTTAGATATAAAAGAGATTGATAATGAAGCTCATAAGGAATTAACAGGTGTGCCTAATGAAAATATTATCGAGTTTGCACATTATATTTCAGACTTAAAAAAACCGATGTGGATAAGACACGTTTTAGTTCCGGGTGTTACTGACAGTGAAGTGTCTTTAGCTAAGACAAAAGAGCTTGTAGATTCTTTAAAATCAGTAGAAAAGGTTGAAATTTTACCTTACCACTCATTGGGAAGGTCTAAGTGGGACAAGCTCGGTTTTGACTATCCTTTGGGTGATACTCCCGCACCGACGCAGGAACAAGTTCAACACGCCGAGAGTATTCTTTATTTATAATAAAGATTTTCATAAGGAAGTGATATGATGAAGGTTATGTTAATAAACGGTCCAAACCTTAATATGTTAGGTGTAAGACCGCCTGAAATTTACGGATACGACACATTAGCTGATGTTGAAAATATGGTTATTGAAGAAGGAAAACAGTTAGGGATAGATGTCGAATGTTTTCAATCAAATTCTGAAGGTGCGATAATTGACTGTATTCAATCCTGTTATAAAAGAGTAGATGCAATAATTCTAAACGCAGGGGCATATACGCACTACAGCTATGCTATACGAGATGCAATAGAAACAGTTATGCTGCCCGTTGCAGAAGTGCATATTTCAGATATTCATAAACGTGAAGAATTTCGTCATACATCTGTAATTGAGCCTGTTTGTGCATTTCAAATTTGCGGACACGGAATAAAAGGCTACATAGAAGCACTCAATAAATTAAAGGACGAATATATAAAACTGTAGCCGATGCTACAGTTTTTTTGTTAAATAATAGTGAAGATTTAAATAATTTCTTGCTAAGTATTAGAATTTGTGCTAAAATACAAATATATAATAATCTTGTGGTAGTGTTGTATTAAAGTACCAAATAGGAGTTTTGTTAAATGTCACATATTTATGCATCAATCAAAGAATCGCTTTCTTCTGTTTTGCCGATTGCGATTATCGTTTTAATTCTTTCTGTCACTTGTGTATCGTTGGATGCGGGTGTGCTTGTTCTGTTTTTGTTTGGAACAGTTTTATTGATTTTGGGAATGAGCTTTTTTACGGTAGGCTCGTCAATATCAATGGAACCTTTAGGAGACGGAATTGGTAAATCTTTAAATAAAAACAATAAGATTATGCTTCCGCTTATTATATGCGGTATTTTAGGGTTTTTAATTACCGTTTCGGAGCCTGACCTGCAGGTGCTTGCTGAACAAGTTCCTACAATTCCGAATACAATGCTGATTTGCTGTGTAGGGATAGGAGTAGGAGTTTTCTTGAGCATCACGATAGTGAGAAACAAAAAGGAAATTCCGCTTAGAAACCTTCTTTTAATATTTTACATTCTAATTATTGGATTATCTTTCTTTGCTCCCGGTGAATTTGTTCCGACGGCGTTTGATTCAGGCGGTGTTACAACAGGCCCGATTACAGTGCCGTTT
>CAZCOF010000143.1:0-2918 GCA_964500095.1 uncultured Oscillospiraceae bacterium | reverse complement strand
CCTTTGTAAATCCAGACTTTAACACCGATTTTACCGTATGTTGTATTAGCTTCAGCAAAGCCGTAGTCGATGTCTGCTCTTAATGTCTGGAGCGGAATTGTACCTTCGTGGTAGTGCTCTGATCTTGCGATTTCAGCACCGCCAAGACGGCCGGAACATGTTGTTTTAATACCCTTCGCACCTAATTTCATAGCTCTTGACATAACTGATTTCATAGCTTTTCTGAAAGAAATTCTTCTTTCTAACTGTGAAGCAATGTTTTCAGCTACAAGCTGTGCATTCATATCAGGCTGCTTTACTTCTTCGATATTTAAAGCAACTGTCTTATTTGTCAAGCTTTCAAGCTCTTTCTTAACCTTCTCGATTTCAGCGCCGCCCTTACCAATGATGATACCGGGTTTTGCTGTGAAAATATTGATTTTAACTCTTTTTGCTGTACGTTCGATTTCAATTTTTGCGATACCTGCAGCATAGAGTTTGTTCTTTAAGAATTTTCTTAATTTATAATCTTCAACCAAGTAATCTCCGAAGTCCTTATCATTTGCGAACCACTTTGAATCCCAGTCTTTAATTACGCCTACTCTTAAACCGTGTGGATTAACTTTCTGTCCCAAACTGACTTACCTCCTTCTTGTATTATTCCTGACCAAGCTCTTTTACCACGATTGTGATATGGCTTGTTCTTTTTCTTATTCTGAACGCTCTGCCCTGTGCTCTGGGTCTTACACGCTTAAGTGTGGGACCCTGATTTGCATATATTTCAGAAATATATAAGTTTTTAGCGTCCATATTGTGGTTGTTTTCAGCATTAGCCACCGCTGATGCAAGCAACTTGATGAGTAATTCGCTAGCTGCTTTAGGTGTATTCTTTAATATGCCCATTGCAACGTCAACAGGTTTATTTCTAATCATATCGATTACGATTTTAACTTTTCTTGATGAAATACGGGCGTAACTAAGTTTTGCTCTCGCTTCCACTATGACTCCTCCTCTCTTAAAAGGAAATATTATTTACCGCTTGTTTTATTACCGGCATGGCCTTTGTATGTTCTTGTGGGTGCAAACTCGCCGAGTTTGTGACCTACCATATCTTCTGAAATGAATACCGGAACATGTTTTCTTCCGTCGTGTACGGCGATTGTATGTCCTACCATATCAGGGAAAATGGTTGAGCTTCTTGACCATGTCTTTAAAACTCTTTTTTCGTTTGTTTCGTTCATTTTCATGATGCGAGCAAGTAACTTCGCATGCACGAAAGGTCCTTTTTTAACCGATCTACTCAATTTAAATCCTCCTTCGCCTGAGATTATCCGAGAAAGTTCTCGATATATCGTTACGAAATATTATTTATCGTTTCTTCTCTTAACAATGAACTTGTCGTTAAGATTCTTTTTCTTTCTTGTCTTAAGACCAAGTGCAGGCTTACCCCAAGGTGTAACAGGACCGGGTCTACCAACGGGTGAACGTCCTTCACCACCACCGTGCGGGTGATCACAGGGGTTCATTACAGAACCACGAACTGTAGGTCTCCAACCCATGTGGCGTTTTCTACCTGCTTTACCTATTGACACGTTCTCATGGTCTAAGTTACCAATCTGACCGATTGTAGCCATACAGTTAAGAGCAACAAGTCTAACTTCGCCGGAGGGAAGTCTTACCTGAGCATATTTGCCTTCTTTTGCCATAAGCTGTGCACTAGCACCTGCTGTTCTTACTAACTGACCGCCTTTACCGGGCTGAAGCTCGATGTTGTGAATCAAAGTACCAACAGGGATGTTAGCGATGTGCATTGCATTACCGGGCTTGATATCAGCGCCGTCAGGATTTGTAACAAGTTCCATACCGTCTGTAACGCCTAAGGGAGCTAAGAAATATCTCTTTTCTCCATCTTCGTACTGAACTAACGCAATGTTAGCTGATCTGTTCGGATCGTACTCGATACCGATAACCTTTGCTGTACCAACTTTATTTCTCTTAAAGTCGATAATTCTATATTTTCTTCTGTTTCCGCCGCCTCTGTGACGAACGGTGATTCTGCCATAATTGTTTCTACCGCCGGCTTTGTTTAAAGATTCTAATAAGCTTCTTTCAGGTTCTGACTTTGTGATTTCCTCGAATGTGGAAACAGTCATAAAACGTCTGGCCGGTGAGGTAGGATTGTATTTTTTTGTCGGCATATCCTATTTCACTCCTTATTCTTGATTAAACCATGCTCTCGAAGAATTCGATTGTTTTGCTGTCAGCTGTAAGTTTAACAACTGCCTTTTTGTAAGATGAACGTCTGCCTTCGAATCTTCCCATTCTCTTGAGCTTGCCGTCGAAGTTCATTGTTGTAACCTTTTCAACTTTTACGCCGAAAATTTCTTCGATAGCTTTTTTAATTTCGATTTTGTTTGCGTCTGTAGCCACTTTGAATGTATACTTCTTATCAGCTAACATATCCATACTTGCTTCTGTTACTACAGGCTTTATGATAACGTCATAAGGGCTTTTCATTACGCATACACCTCCCCTAATTTTTCGGCAGCGTCTTTAACCATAATGATCTTTTTGTACTTTAATAATTCGTACACGTTAACCATACCTACGTAAGATACTGCAACTCCGGGAATGTTTCTTGCAGAAAGATAAACGTTTTCGTTTTTCTCTGAAAGAACAATAAGAGCCTTTTCTGTTACATTTAAGTTTTTGAGCATTTCTGCTATTGTCTTTGTTTTTACTGATTCAACTGTTAATGCGTCTAAGAAAATCATTTCGTTGTCAGCAAACTTTGCAGAGAGTGCTGATCTCATAGCCAACTGCTTAATCTTCTTATTAACGCTTGTTCTGTAGCTTCTCGGCTTTGGAGCAAATACTACGCCGCCACCTGTCCACTGCGGGCTTCTTGTTGAACCCTGACGAGCACGACCTGTACCCTT
>CAZCOF010000142.1:0-3057 GCA_964500095.1 uncultured Oscillospiraceae bacterium | reverse complement strand
TGCAATATCGCACATTAAATAGTAAAAACCTTCGCCCGCTACTCTACCGGCTGATTCTTTATCGATGCCTGAGAATTTTTCCATAATGTCTATATGGTACGGAACTTCAAAATCAGGGCAGCTCTTTTCTCCGAACTGCTCTACTTCAACGTTATCTTCGTCGTTTTTACCTATTGGAACAGAGTCATCGATGATATTGGGAATTGCAAGCATAATTTTTCTGATTTTTTCTTCCAAAACTGTTTCTTCTTCGCCTAATGCTTTTAATTCTTCGGCTTGGTCTGAAACGAGCTTTTTCATTTGTTCTGCTTCTTCACGCTTGCCCTGTCCCATAAGAGCACCGATTTCTTTACTTATTTTATTTCTGTTTGCACGAAGTGTGTCAGCTTTTTGTGTGATTTCAAGCTTTTTGTCGTGAAGTTCGATAACTTCATCAACCAAAGGAAGCTTGTGGTCAGAAAATTTCTTTTTAATATTTTCTTTTACCAATTCAGGATTTTCTTTTACAAATCTTATGTCTAACATATCTGTTTACTCCTATTTAAGCTTTTAATTTAAGAATCAATTGTAGATACGCAAATCGTCATTTCTTCTAAAACATCCAAGAACACTCTTACTGTATCTAATGCTGTAAAGGTTGTGATGTTGTTTTCTGCTGCACAGCGACGCAGTACATAGCCTGATGTCAGTTCGTCTTTAGAGTGTAAATCCTTTGTATTGATTACGTATGTTACAAAGCCTTTTCTCATATAGTCTAAAATTCCGTCAGGACCGTCATCAACTGATTTTTCGCGCGTTCTGATGCCGTTTTCCTTTAAGAATTTCGCCGTACCGCCTGTTGCTTCAATGTTAAAGCCGAGATTATAGAAGCGTTTGATGAGCGGTAGTGCTTCTTCTTTGTCACTGTCGGCTATTGTTGCAAATACTGTGCCGTAATTTTCAACGTGCATATCTGCAGCCTGCATTGCCTTATATAAAGCACGTGTTAATGAGTCGTCATAACCGATTGCTTCACCTGTTGATTTCATTTCGGGTGAAAGGTAGGTGTCTACACCGCGGATTTTCGAGAATGAAAAGGCAGGTACCTTTACATACCAACGTTTCTTTTCTTCGGGGTAAACTTCTGTAATTCCCTGCTCCTTTAGTGTTTTACCTAAAATAACAAGTGTACCGATGTCTGCTAAACTATAGCCTGTTGCCTTTGACAAGAAAGGAACGGTACGCGATGAACGGGGGTTTACTTCTATAACGTATACATTGTCGTCTTTGTCAACGATAAACTGGATGTTATAAAGTCCCACGATACCAATACCAAGACCGAGTCGTTTTGTGTAGTCTAAAATTGTATCCTTTACTTTTTGTGAAATGCTAAACGTCGGATATACTGAAATCGAGTCACCTGAGTGAATACCTGTACGTTCAACGTGTTCCATAATGCCGGGAACGAATATGTCTGTACCATCACAAACTGCGTCAACTTCAACTTCCTTGCCGATAATGTATTTATCAACCAATACGGGTTTATCTTCGTCGATTTCAACGGCTGTTTTCAGATAATGTCTTAATCCTTCTTCATCTGCAACAATTTCCATAGCACGACCGCCTAAAACGTAGCTTGGACGAACCAAGACAGGGTATCCGATTGCTTTAGCTGCCGCAATTCCGTCTTCGATTTTTGTTACTGCCTTACCTTTAGGCTGCGGGATTTTTAACTCTTCCATAATCTTTTCAAAAGAGTCGCGGTTTTCAGCACGTTCAATTGCTTCGCAATCTGTACCGATTAGCTTTACTCCGCGTTTCATCAAGCCGTCAGCCAAGTTGATTGCAGTCTGTCCGCCAAGTGACGCTATAACGCCCATCGGTTTTTCTAATTCCACAACATTCATAACATCTTCAACAGTCAAAGGTTCAAAGTAGAGCTTGTCTGCTGTTGTATAGTCGGTTGAAACTGTTTCTGGGTTGTTGTTTATGATAATTGACTCGTAGCCGAATTTTTTAATTGTCTGCACAGCGTGAACTGTTGAATAGTCAAATTCAACACCCTGACCGATACGGATAGGTCCTGAACCTAAAACTACAACCTTTTTTCTATCAGACGGGATTGATTCATTCTCGTCTTCATAGGTTGAATAAAAATACGGAATATCGCTTACTACTTCGCCTGCACAGCTGTCTATCATCTTGTATACCGGGAACATTTTGTTGGCTTTTCTTAATTCGTATATCTCTTCTTCCTTCATCTGCCAGAGCATTGCTATATACTTATCGGAAAAGCCCATTTTCTTAGCTTCTGATAAAAGCTTTATGTCGCCCTTATTTTCAGGATTTTCTAATACTCTTTCAAAGTCAACGATATTTTTAATCTTGTCTAAGAAGAACATATCAATATGTGTAGCATCGCAAATTCTTGAGTGGTCTACACCTAAATACATAAGCTGAGCAATAGCATAAATTCTGTCATCTGTGCCCTCTTTAATGTATTCTATAAGCTCGTCAACTGTCATTTTGTTCTTATCAAACTTAGACATATATAAGTGGCATACGCCGATTTCTAATGAACGAACAGCTTTTAATAAGCTTTCTTCCATCGTTCTGCCGATAGACATTACTTCGCCTGTTGCTTTCATCTGTGTTGAAAGCTTGTTAGAAGCTTGAGTAAATTTATCAAACGGGAATCTCGGCATCTTTGTTACAACATAGTCTATTGTAGGCTCGCAGGCAGCAACTAAACTTCCGAGTTTTATTTCTTCTAATGTCATACCGATTGCAATTTTTGCTGTTACTCTTGCAATCGGGTATCCGCTTGCCTTTGATGCTAAAGCTGATGAACGTGAAACTCTGGGGTTTACTTCAATCAAGTAATACTTAAATGACTGTGGGTCCAATGCAAACTGCACGTTACATCCGCCTTCGATTTTTAACTCACGGATAAGCTTTAGTGCACTGTCACGGAGCATGTGGTACTCCTTATTTGTGAGCGTCTGGCTGGGTGCAACAACGATTGAGTCACCTGTATGGATACCAACGGGGTCTAAGTTTTCCATACTGCATATTGCG
>CAZCOF010000141.1:0-3059 GCA_964500095.1 uncultured Oscillospiraceae bacterium | reverse complement strand
GAAAATTTACTTCATGCAGCCGAAGGCGAAAATTATGAGTGGACAGATATGTATGACAGAATGGCAGCTGAAGCTGAAGAAGAAGGCTTTCACGAATTAGCTGCACAGTTTAGAGGTGTTGCTGCTGTTGAAAAAGCACACGAAGAAAGATATCGTGCACTTTTAAACAACGTTGAAACAAAACAGGTGTTTGAAAAAGCAGGCGTAGTAATGTGGGAATGCAGAAACTGCGGACATTTGGTAATGGGCGAAAAAGCTCCCGAAATTTGTCCCGTATGTGCACATCCACAGGCACATTTTGAAGTGCAAGCTAAGAATTATTAATTGTTAAAAAGGCTCGATGCGAGCCTTTTTATTTTGCCTATTAAATATTTGTAAACTGTATTTTATTCGGTTGCAAAACCTTAAAAAATCTGCTATAATTAAGATGAATTGAGGTGTATGAGTTGAAGAAAAATATATTGACTGATAAGATAAAAGAAAATTTAGAAACTATTTTCGAAGAAAACATACAACCGTATAATGAATTAATGGCATACTACAAGTGTGCTATGATGGAAGTGGAAACGAAATTTCGTGTATTAAATGAAGAGTTTTCTCTTCAGTATGACAGAAATCCCATAAGTGCAATAAAAACACGCTTAAAAACTACAAAAAGTATAATAGAAAAACTGTATAGATATGATTTTCCCATAAGTCCCGAATCAGTAGAAGAAAACCTAAACGACGTTGCGGGCGTAAGGGTTGTTTGCTCATTTGAAAAAGACGTATATTTACTCGCCGAAGCACTCCTTTCACAGGATGATATTGAACTTATTTCAAAAAAAGACTATATAAAAAATCCGAAAGAAAACGGCTATAGAAGTCTTCATTTAATAGTTGCAGTTCCGATTTATTTAGTTAATGAAAAGAAAACGATGCGTGTAGAAATCCAGTTAAGAACAATATCTATGGACACGTGGGCGACACTCGAGCACCAGTTAAGATATAAGAAAAACTTTGTCTTCACTGATGAAATGGCAGAAGAACTCTATACCTGCTCGAAATTAAGTGCAGAATTAGACAATAAGATGGACAAATTAAGAAAAATGTTAAACGTATAAAATATACACTGCTCGCAGTGTATATTTTTTTTAAAATAGAGAGATATTTTTTATTGACTTTGAGTCTATAGAATGTTATAATATTTCTGATATAGACTTGATAGATTTACGCACCAAAAAACTAACGCTAAAAGGATTTGAGGTAGACTGTATGGACAAAGCATTTGACAAAAAAATCGTATTTGAAAATGGTGAAGAATACTACGGCTACGGATTTGGAGCTGATTGCGACAAGGTTTGCGAGATAGTATTTAATTCATCAGTTGTGGGTTATCAGGAAATTATTTCTGACTTGTCATACACAAACCAGATGGTTGTTATGACATACCCGTTAATTGGAAACTACGGCGTAACCGATGAAGATTTTGAGGCAAAGGTACCTCAAATCGGTGCAATTGTTGTAAGAGATTATAACGATATGCCGAGCAATTTCCGCTATACCAAGACGTTGGCAGAATTTTTAGAAGAAAACGGAATACCCGGTATTTGCGGGGTAGATACAAGAAAGCTTACACGAAGTATTCGTGACTTAGGCACACGTAAGGCACTTTTGACATCGGCTGACACTTCAAAGGATGCAGCATTAAAGCTTTTAAAAGATGCCGATTTAAATGAAAACATTGTTGAAAAGGTAAGCTGCAAAAAGCGCTGGTATTCAAGAACTACAAGCCACACATATAACATCGTGGCGATTGACTGCGGTATAAAACTCGGCATTATAAGAAGCCTGAATGCAGTTGGTTGTAACGTTACAGTTGTTCCTTATAATACAACAGCAGAAGAAATCGAATTTATGAAGCCTGACGGCGTGTTCGTTTCAAACGGTCCGGGAAATCCCGAAACTGCAAAGGACGTAATTGAAACAGTCAAAAAACTAATAGGAAAATACCCGATGTTCGGTATCGGCTTGGGACATCAGATAATCAGTTTGGCGTATGGTGCAAAAATAGAAAAAATGAAGGTAGGTCACAGAGGCGGATACCCTGTAAGAGACCTTATGACCGGAAGAATTGCGAGCACATCGCAAAATCACGGCTATGTGGTAGTAAAGGATTCTTTAAAAGAAACCTTGCTTGAAGTAACACACGAAAATGTCGTTGATAAAAGTGTTGAGGGTGTAAGATGCCTAAAAGATAAGGTGTTCTCAGTGCAATTCAATCCCGAAAGTGCGCCCGGTCCGCAGGATAGCGGATATCTTTTCGGACAGTTTATAGAGATGATAAAGGAGGCGCGTGCTAATGCCTAAAAGAGATGATATTAAAAAAGTTTTAGTTATAGGTTCAGGTCCTATTGTTATCGGTCAGGCAGCAGAGTTTGACTATGCAGGCACGCAAGCTTGTCTTGCGCTAAAAGAAGAAGGTTACGAAGTTATTTTATGTAACTCAAACCCTGCAACAATTATGACAGACACCACAATTGCTGACAAGGTATATATGGAGCCTTTAAATTTAGAGTATATTGCAAAAATCATCCGTTATGAACGTCCCGATGCCATAGTTCCCGGAATTGGCGGACAAACAGGATTAAACCTTGCAATGCAGCTTGATAAAAAGGGAATTTTGGCAGAATGCAGTGTAAAGCTTTTGGGTACGAGCCGCCAAAGTATCGAAATGGCAGAAGACAGAGAGCTTTTTAAAGAACTTTGCCAGCGTATAGGTGAGCCTGTTATTCCGTCAGAAATATCTTATTCAATCGAAGAAGCAAAAGAAGCGGCTCACCGTATCGGTTACCCCGTAGTATTACGTCCTGCGTTTACATTGGGAGGCACAGGCGGCGGTTTTGCTGACAACGACGAAGAATTGGCAGAAATTATGAAAAATGCCTTGAAGCTTTCTCCCGTTGGTCAGGTTTTGGTTGAAAAGAGCATCAAAGGATATAAAGAAATCGAATTTGAAGTAATGCGCGACAAAAACGACACAGCCATCGCAATAGGCAGTATGGAAAACTTAGACCCCG
>CAZCOF010000140.1:0-3063 GCA_964500095.1 uncultured Oscillospiraceae bacterium | reverse complement strand
GTTGTTACAAGAGTCTTGGAGGAAATTGCGAGTGTAGACTTGCGGGTGCAATTTACTAAGGACGGGATACAGAATTTGAAGATAGCAACAGCTTGAAGGAATGTTGTATTTAGTGTAGTCAAATTATAAAGCACAACCTAAGAGGTAAAACTCTCGGTTGTGCTTTTAGTCATATTCTGTCACCATAGGGTAATGTTTTAATATAGTTTTCCATAAAACAAAAATCAGGTTTTCCATTTTTAACGGGAAGTTTAACAGTAGTTGCACGCATACTTTCAAGAACCCATTTTCGTCCGTATGAATATCGGTACTTTTCTTTTCTTAATATGGAACAGAAAAATAAAGCAATATATTGATTAAAGGCAATACCGTTTTCGGGGCGAAAATATAAAACATTCACATCGTCTGTAGCCCAAAAAGCTTCGGGTTGATAAAAAGCCTCTCCGACAGAACCATTGTAGCTCAGCGATATGGTGTTTCCTTCATGAATTGCCGCCTGACCGATATAATTAGCAACACCATTGTTTGAATCTATTGCACCTATATATGGTGTTGTTCCGTCTGTCTGGTCGTCTGAAGTCAGGCGCTTTCCTTTCTTCACTTCAAATATATCATCAATCTGAAATTCCTGCCATTCTTCAATTCCAAGTGTATGTGATTCGTACCCCCCCCTGATTTGCGGTGGATAATGGTTTGTGGTTTATAGATTCTATGTATCGTTTCATAAAATTCCAATCAGGCGTGTTTTCTTTAGTAGCGGGTAGCATAATTATTTCGGATAAATATTTATCTTCTGTTACCTTTCGTCCATAAGTATATTTATATTGATTTGCCATAAGAATCGTTCTTAAAAACAAATATACAAGTGGATTTTTGCCTTTTTTGTCTTTAAGAATCAATATCTTTGCCGAATCGCCGACAACACAACCGAAAGGCTGATATGCTACGAATCCTGCCGAACCTGAACGGGCAACAGTTAAACAAGGCTCATCGGTGTAAGTATATCCCATTTCCATACAATAGTTTTTATCGATTTTCCCGATGCAACCATTATTTTCTTCACCGCTTTGAACCGCTGTAAAGTCACCTTGATTGCATTCTATTTCTTCTTTTGTAATTCCACTGCCATTATGCAAAGTGAAAATATCTGATACCTTAAATGGCTTCCAATTTTCTGTGTTAAGCTTCATATATGTGTCCCTCCTTCACAAGAAATGCAAGATAATCATTTACTGTTTTTTGAAAATCCTGCTCTGTTAATTTTGTGTAGTCAGTTTTCATATAAGCTTCACAGAGCCATTCGTTTTCACCTGTAACCTTATGTGTTGCTGAAATGCCATCTACAGCCTTACGGTTTCTGTATAGCTCTATCCATTCGTGCTCTATTTCAACCCATTTACTTTTACCTGTGTTTGCATCAATTTGTTCAACACGACCTAAGTTTTTCTTCTTTTTGAAGCCATCTTCCTTGTAATATCCGAAAAAGGTATCAGGATTTGAAACATCATTGTGCTTGGTGCCGATTTTAAATACCATACAACAAGCTGATGCACTTGCTCCGGGGTAAAAGATTTCATTAGGTAAAGTAAATACTGCATCAAGTGTATTTTCTTCAAGTATAGCTTTTTTTAAGCGTGAAATTTCTCCGCTTGTACCAATGGCGCAGGCAACCGGCAATAATACTGCGAGTTTTGCCTGATGATTGATTGAGTTTAATGTATCTGCTATGAATTTTACAAAATATAATCCTTTAGACGGATCTTCCTTTTTATCTTTGGGCCATGTGGAAACATACTCGCTTGGCAGATGGATACGCTGTCCATTATATGGCGGATTCATTAGTATTACATTTGGCTTTGCCTCTTTGATCCAGTCATCCAAATCAAAGCAGCTACCTTGACGAATATTTGAATTGCCGTCAGAATGTATAAGCATATTGGTTGTTGCTAACCCATAAACATTTTCATCAAACTCTATACCGAATATCTGTTGTTTTTTAACATCGTCCTGCTCTTTCGCTGTGGCACAGTCATCCAAAGCTTGTGTCATAGCTCTTACGAGAAACGAACCGCTGCCGCAGCAAGGGTCAAGAACAACAGAGTGTTTGTTTATGCCCGTTATTTTAGACATAAAATCGGTTATATGGTCTGGTGTAAATGCTTGGTTTTTATCGGATTTACCAACATATTTATTGAATGTAACAAAGAATAGATTAAGTAAATCCTGCCCTGAAGTGCTTTTGTCATTTATAAAGGGCAAAATATTGTCCTCGATAAATTTCAGTATTTCCCTAAATGCGGCTATGCTTAACTGGCGAACGTACTGATCTCCTAGAACATTACGATTTAACAATGCGAGTTTTTCGGCTTTGTTTATATCAGAATTTAGCAGTTCTTCCAAAACTTCTTTGATTCGGGTTCTGATTTGTGCAGCTGTTAAGGATGGGGTTGAATAGTCAAGCCCGTTTTTTAGTGCGAGCAAGCAGGTGCCTACAAACTGACTGCGCAACTTCTCGGGGATACTATGGCGATGCAGCAACTCATTGAGCTTGTATGTGTTTTGCATTACCTTTTCTTTGTCATTGATTTTAGAAGTATAAAAGTCAACATACTCTTCCATTGTTCGTAATGCAGTTTCTTTTGGCATAAAATCGCCGTCAGAAACAACTCCGCGCCATACCTTGATGTTGTTATTGTTCGTGTTCGCTAAAATGGCAATGGTTTTGTTTCCTGTAAGTGCTTTTTCATATTCAACATAAGCAGAAAGCTGTTCCTCGTCTGCTTTTGTAAAATTTTGTTTTGTTTCTATTAAGACGGAAATATTCTCTTTAACAAAACGAATATCAAGTTTTTCAAAATTTCTACCTGTTGCATTTTGAATGGGAGAAAATGTTAAAGCGGCTTCTGAATAGGCTTTTGGGTAACTGTATTCGTCATTTTCTATATTGCTTGTCAAATATTCTCTTCCAACTGTCGAAATAATATCTGCTCTAATCATATTAACCTCCGTTATCCAACTGTGATTTCTACATTTTTGCCGCTGAAAGCAACACCATATTTATAA
>CAZCOF010000139.1:0-3084 GCA_964500095.1 uncultured Oscillospiraceae bacterium | reverse complement strand
GTCTAATGAGCAGACAATTGTACCGACTGTCCCGTAAAGCTCAAAATCATCCATCGACTGGTTTAAAAATAAAACATCAGGATTTTTCTCCTTAGCTCTTTCCAACATATCATAAGACAAATCAGCACCAATCAGCTCATACCCTTTTCGAGAAAGCTCTTTGGTTAGTGTTCCTGTGCCGCAGGCAAGGTCTAAAACTATTTTATTTTCTATGTTATGTTTTTTGATTTTTGAGCCTATGATTTCAGCAATTTTTTTATACGGAACATCGTCCATTAAGCTGTCATAAATTTTAGCAAATTTAGAATAAGCATCCATTTTGTGTTTTAACCTTCCTGTTTTTTTATCTCTTCCCAATACTTTTTTATTGTATTTTCATTTTTATTATTAGAAGGATTATAATACTTCCTTCCAATGAGATTTTTCGGTAAATAATCCTGTTTAACATAATTGTTTTTGTAGTTATGCGGATATTTATATTGGAGTCCGTGTCCAAGTTCTTTTGCACCGCCATAGTGAGAATCTTTTAAATGTTCGGGGATTTCACCGCCGTCACCTGAGTCAATATCGGAAAGTGCTTCATCAATTGCACATATTACCGAATTTGACTTTGGTGCGGTCGCGAGCAGAATGACCGCCTGAGCCAACGGGATTCTCGCTTCAGGCAAACCTAATTGAAAAGCTGAATCGACACACGATTTAACAATTGTTGCCGCCATTGGATATGCCATTCCTATATCTTCAGATGCGATTACCATAAGTCGTCTTGTGATAGATGCTAAATCTCCTGCCTTTATCAACCTTGCAAGGTAATGCAGAGCCGCATCAGGGTCACTTCCCCTGATTGACTTTTGAAAGCCTGACAAGACATCATAGTGACTATCGCCGTCTCTGTCGTGACGGAAAGTCTTTTTTGACGCTGCCTGTTCTACCATTGCAGCGTCTATTTTCACATCTCCGTCAGCTGTTAAGTCGGCTGCCTTTACACACATTTCAAGGGTATTTAAAGACTTCCTTACATCTCCGCCACAGGTCTGTGTTATAGCTAAAAGTGCTCCTTTTTCAAATTTTATCTTAATATTGAGTTCTTTTTCTAATATTTTAACGCCACGCTTTACGGCACGCTCTACATCTTCTCTTTCTAAGGGTTTAAATTCAAATACGGAAGAACGGCTTAAAATTGCATTATAAACATAAAAATAAGGGTTTTCTGTAGTGCTTGCAATTAGTGTAACAGAACCGTTTTCGATAACTTCTAATAATGACTGCTGCTGCTTTTTGTTGAAATTTTGTATTTCGTCTAAATACAAAAGTATGCCGTTTTCGTTTCCTAATGTGTCAATTTCGGCTATAATTGACTTTATATCAGAAACTGATGCGTTAGTTGCATTTAGCTTATATAATCTTTTGTTGCACATTTTTGCCGCAATATTTGCCATTGTGGTTTTGCCCGTTCCTGATGGACCGTAAAAAATCATATTTGAAATGTTACCTGATTTTATTATCTTGTAAAGAAGTTTATCGGACGAAATTAAATGAGTCTGCCCTACAAAATCTTCCAACCTTTCCGGTCTTATTCTGTCTGCTAACGGTCTGTTCAATTAACACCCCTCCTTTTCAAAGTCAAAAAGGTCTGAAAAACTAAATGTTTTACAGACCTTAAATTCTTATTTCTTTTTTAAAGCAATTACAACCTTACGGTTCGGTTCTTCGCCAACGCTGTATGTTTCTACTTCGCTGTGTGACTGTAAAATTGCGTGAATAATTCTTCTTTCGTTTGAGTGCATAGGCTCTAATGTAATCTTTTTGCCTGTGCGAACTACGGTTGAAGCCAAGTTTTTAGCAAGCTTAATCAAAGTCTGTTCACGTCTTGCTCTGTAGTTTTCAACATCTAAGATTACCTTAACGTAATCGATGTCGCCTTTGTTTACACAAAGGTTTGTTAAATGTTCTAAAGAATCAAGTGTATCACCGCGTTTGCCGATGATTATACCTAAATTATCGCCGATAAGATTTATTTTCATAACCTTACCTTCACGCTTGATATCAAAATCTACCTTCATACCCATTGCAAAGAAAACATCATCTAAAAATGCTCTTGCACGTTCTTCTAAATTAACATCTGCTGTTATACGAACAACAGCGTCTTTTGCGCCAATACCGAAAATTCCCTTGCTTCCGGAATCTATTACTTCAACTTTTATGCTGCTTCTGTCAAGGTTTAATTCCGAAACCGCTTTTTCTATGGCATCATCGACGGTTTTTGCCGTTATTTCTATACTTTTACTCATAACTAACCCATCCTTTTCTTACTTTTTCTTTTTCTTCTTACGTTCTCTGAAATGAATCTCATCGTCGGACATCGCAGGCATATCTACTTTTAACACCTTATTCAAAAGATACATCTGTGCAATCTGGAACAGGTTTGAAATTGTCCAATAAAGACCTAATCCTGCCGGAAGTGTTATTGCAAACCACGCTGTCATAAACGGGAAGATTGTGTTCATTGTCTTCATACTGTTTGCAGCGTCGTTATTTGCTGCGGCATTTCCGCTTATCTTGGTAGATAATATAGAAACAAGATATGTTGTACCGCCTGCTAAAAGCGGAATTAAGATGTATTCAATATGCTGAGAAATATAACTGAATGAAGGTGTTGCAGACAAATCAAACCCTAAAAAATTAAAGTTGATTATGTCTGATTTTTGAACTAATCCACCGAGCTTATCAAGGTAAGAATCTAGCTTATTAGCAAGGTTGATTTGGTTTAACGTTCCAAAGTCGCCTGCCTGACCTGTAATGATCTCGTTTATTT
This sequence comes from uncultured Oscillospiraceae bacterium, assembly GCA_964500095.1. Taxonomy (GTDB): domain Bacteria; phylum Bacillota; class Clostridia; order UBA1381; family UBA9506; genus Congzhengia. Next base: position 269 of record CAZCOF010000139.1, on the reverse strand, counting down.
TTAAAATCTGCTCCTTGCCCAACATCATAATGTATTGCATAGGCTTTCTGATGATGTTATAAAGAGCAAAAAGTATCGGAAGCTGAATTAACATAGGAAGACAGCCGCCCATAGGACTTACGCCCATTTCCTGATAAAGCTTCATCGTTTCCTGACTTTGCTTTTCTTTGTCATTGGCGTATTTTTCCTGAATTTTTGCAAGTCTTGGCTGAAGTCCCTGCATCTTTTTCATAGATTTTTGTTGTTTAATATTTAAAGGCAATAAAACC
>CAZCOF010000138.1:0-3234 GCA_964500095.1 uncultured Oscillospiraceae bacterium | reverse complement strand
GTGTGGAGCAGCTTTTTCTCAAAGTTATCATCAATTTTTTTCCTAAGGTGATGGATGTATACCTTTATAACGTCACTTGTTCCTTCGTAATCGTAGTTCCATATATTTTCTTCAATTTTTTCTTTTGAAACAACGATGCCTTTGTTTCTCATAAGGTATTCTAAAATTGAATATTCCTTCGACGATAACTCTATAATATTTTCACCGCGTTTTACCTGCCTTTTTGTGGTGTCGACACTTAAATCTGCAATTTCTAAGACATTTCCGGTAATATTTTCTTTTACCCTGAGCATTGCCCTTATCCTTGCACACAATACAGAAAATGAAAAAGGCTTAGTAAGATAGTCATTAGCTCCCGTATCAAGTCCGCATATTATATCTTCGTCGCTGTCTTTTGCGGTAAGCATCAAAACAGGTGTCAGTATCTTTTTTTCGCGTATTATTCGCAAAACCTCAAAGCCGTTTATTTTTGGCATCATCACATCAAGGATGATTCCGTCGTACTCTGTGTTCTCTATATAATACAAAGCATCTTCGCCATCAAAACAACTGTCAACGGTATAGCCCGACTTTGTAAGTCTTTCGGTAAGTGTTTTGTTTAAATTCTTTTCATCTTCTACAACTAAAAGCCGCATTTTGCTCGCCTGCCTTTATATTAAAAATACTTGTTTTAAATATATTGTACAACATATTTCATAAAAAGTAAATTGACGGCTTCATAAAAATACAAAGCCGTCCGTTATTTACTTCATAAAAGAATTTCTTCCTGCTGTTTGATTATTTTGCGTGCCCACTGTCGTGGCTTGTTGTTCAAGCGTCACTGTATGCGACTCACTTCCCAAAGTTATGGTATATGTTTTACCGATTTTAAGATTATTTGACGCAATCAGTACAGAACGGAAACTTCCGTTCGGGGTATAATCATATATAACGTTACCGTTTGAGTCTTTGACGGTAATTTGTTCTTCTGCACTGCGAACAGAATCACAATAAACAATAATCATATTCTGTAAAAGCGAAAGGCTTCTTTCGTTTCCACTGCCGGCTGCAAAAATAAGCTCAGCACTTTCGCTGATTTTTGTCTGTCCGTCAGGGTCGATTATGCCTTCAGCACCTGAGAATGAGCCGTTTGATTTTGTTGCCTTAATTGTTCCGCCGTTTATCAAGAGATTGCCGTTTGCATCAAGGCAATCATCTCCTGCATAAAGCTCCATTGTGCCACCGTTGATTATAAGGCAGTCTTTCATATTTCTGCCCATACCGCCGCCCATATTACCGCCTGTTTGCGGTCTTTGTGTCATTGTTTCATCAGGCATTTTTCCATCTGCCACAGCAGGTCTTTCACCTTGCATCGGAATTTCTCCGGCATTAGGAATCTGTGGTACTTCTCCGTTCATTGGAAACCCACCAATTTCGGGTATAGCAGGCATTTCACCGTTCGTCGGGAATTCTGCACCTTCGGGTATCTCTCCGCCTTGCATCTGCGACTGACGGTTTCTTCTTCCGCCTCTGTTACCCATGGAAATTTCTGTGCCATTTGCATCAGTAGAATTTTCAGGTCGTTGCATTTCGCCTATATTTTCTCTCGTACCGCCACCTTGTCCCATTCCCATCATAGTTCCGGCGTTGCCGCCTGTTGCGTTAAGAGCATCGTCTGTAGACACTACTGTTATAACTCCATCATTTATTGTTAAAACATTCTTACTTTCTATACCTTCGGTTGATTTTGTAATATCTATTACTGTATCGCTGTTGCTGATGGTAAGATTTCCGTGAGCGGATATACCTTTTTCATATTTTGAGCTTATGTTGAAAATTCCGCCTGTTATCTCCACTTCGTCCTGACAATGAATTGCGTGTGAAGCTGAATTTACAGTTATTTCGCCACCGGATATTGCCATCATCCATTCTGCACTAATTCCTTTAGAAGATTTTTCAAACTCAAGGTCTGCAGTTTCTTGCTCCATCCTGCCCCTGCGTATGTTGTTTTCTGCTGTTTTTTCTGTCATTGTGACCGCAGAAGACGCTGTTTCAATCGGAACACCATTGGTTTCAATATTTATTTTTCCGCCGCTGATGTTTACGATAGACTCGGAATCTATACCGTCGCCGTCGGCTGTTATGTTCACAGTTCCGCCCGACATCTTAAAAGTATCATTTATGTGAATTCCGTCACCGAATGCGTCTAAATTCAACGTTCCGTTTTCAATGGTAAGATTGTCAGATGCCTTTATAGCGTGACCTGCCTGAGATTCAATATTAAGTGTTCCTTTGCCTTTGATTTCAAGGTTTTCTTTAGAATAAACAGCTCCATCATCGCTGTTTTTAGCAACAAAAAAGTTTTCGGTTCCATCTGTTATGGTGATATATGCTTTATCAGCATCTTCTACATAAATACACGGACCTTCGCTTGATGTGATTTTAGCACCATTCAAACGAAGTTTTACTTTTTCTTTGGTTGAAACAGTGATGTTTCCATCAGCAAGTGTTCCGATTATAGTGAAATCACCGCCTGCTGTAATTTTGATTTGATTATCAGTAATCTCAACACCTTCGCCTTCAAATGTCAAATCGGTAAGATTTATAGAGCCGACATTATCTTTCCATAAGTCGTCATCGTCATCGTCTGATGTAATAATTACCTTTTGATTATCTCCGTCCCAATTAACATTAAGACCAAAGCTTTCGGATATTGCACGAGCAGGGACTAACGTTCTTCCTGACACAATCTGTGCCGGAACTTCTAATGTAACTGTTTCTACGATTGGATTGCCCGCATCGTCTGTATCACCCTTATCAATCTGCAAATCGGAAGAATCTATAGTGAGTGTAACTGTTTTAGAGCTTTTTCTTGCAGAAACCGTCTTGGTTTCGTCATTCCATTTTACAAGTGCACCGATTTCTTCAAATATTTTTCTTAAGGGAACCAATGTACGTCCGTCAACAATTTCGGGATTAACATCAAATTCTATCTTAGTGCCGTCAAGTTCAACTGTAATTTGGTTGTTGGAAGCAGCAACCGATAATCCCGAAAACATCGTCATTATCATTGTTATGCAAATGAAAGTCGATATAAGTTTTTTCATTTTCATTCACCTCATCATTTAATTTTTACAGGTGCACTGACTGCTAAAATTATATTAAGATTGCCATTTCTGCACCTAAGTTCGTTTATAAATTCCTGCTCGTCTTCATCGTGAAGCATAATCACATTATAATTTAATTCAAAGAGTG
>CAZCOF010000137.1:0-3263 GCA_964500095.1 uncultured Oscillospiraceae bacterium | reverse complement strand
TTTCGAGTTCTGACTTTGACATACCTATGAAAGGCTCTTTCATGGGTTCGGGGAAAACGGTGTTATCACTAATTCTTTTATATTCGTCATAGTCATTTGTATGTAAATCTTTAATTTTAATATTTTCTACATCGAGAAACTCAATGGCATAATCTGTTCTTAAATGGTCATCTAACAAAACTAATGTCGCTTCGTTGTCAAGCGAAAGGAAGGTTGTAGTAGCTTCGCTTACTCTTGTTTTTGCACTATCGTACCAACTAACAAATGATACAGTAAGTCCATCAAAAATTATGCTATCCCACTTATAACTGGCGCATTCCCATTCGCCTTGGAGCGAAGAAAGTGTATCGGGAGGGACTTCTTTCTTGTTTGCATCTATGTTAATTTTATACAGTGTTGGATAATATTTCGGATCGATATTTAGTCCATATTGATTATAAAACGTTTTGATCAATGATAGCCGTTCCGAGTAATATTCGCTCCATTTAGTATCAAAACTAACATCGTTACGATTGCTCTCTCTGGTTATATCGTATTGTCCTTTCAATGCGGTCAAATATTCGTCAGCAATGGTTTGAAATTCCGAATCATTAAAAGTACGTTCGAAGTATTTTTCTAAATACTTGTACTCTACATCAACAAGTTTTGCATTGGATGATATTTTATCACTAATGGTTTTATTGGTATTCGCATCTGCTTCAACTAAATCCCAACGCTCCTGAAGACCTTTTTGCAGGTCAGATAAAAATTCTTCTTGACTTACTACAGGTTCAGAAGTATTGTTGCATCCGACAAATAAAACTATCAGGCATAAACTTACAATTATAGACAATATTTTTTTCATTTTCAATACTTCCTCTTGTTATTTTCTATCAATATACGTTATAAAATAACTGTCGATTACCTTCGACAGGACAACCTCCATAAAATAGTAATTACACTATTGAGAAAGGAGGTTTTTTATGTCAGAAGATTTATACATAAGATTAAAGGAACTTGTCAGCACTATGTCTGATGAAGAACTTGACAAGCTCATTGATTATCTGCTTTCTTTAAAAGCTCCGCATAATCAATAAGTTTTCTCATATCTTCATCGGAAAGCTGTTTTGCTAATTTTAGCACGGTTTCCTGTTTTTCGGATATAGGCTGTTCCGCTGGTGCAGCCTTATCCGGGACACCGAGTAAATAATTTATAGAAACATCGAATAAAACCGAAATCATTGCAAGAGTGTCTAAATTCGGCTCTACCAAGTCCGCCTCGTATTTAGAAACATTTGCTTTTGATAGGTTTATTTTTTTTGCCAATTCCGACTGGGTTAAGTTATGTTCTATTCTTAATGCTTTCAATCTGCCTCCGAAAGTCATTAAAATCACCGCCACATCTAATAAATTTCATATTTTGATACATACATATTATACAGTTTCAAAAATTGAAAGTAAATAAAAGTTTCAAAAAAAGAAAATACTTTAAAAAAACACTTGACAAATTCAAAAATTGAAACTTTAATTAAGATAAAGGTTTCAAAAACTGAAACACAAAGGAGGGATTTTTGAATGAGCAAGGTAAGAGAATTGAGAGAAAACGCAGGTCTTAAACAGGAGTTTATGGCAGAACTTCTCAATATTTCACCCGCCAATTACTGCAAAAAAGAAAATGGAACCATTAAATGCTCGTTACCAGAAGCCAAAAAGATAGCTGATTACTTCGGGAAAACGATTGAAGAAGTTTTTTTTGCAGATGAAGTTTCAAAAATTGATACTTTATAGCTTATGCTTAAATTTTACCACAAAAGGAGGCGGGAATAAATGGGAAGTAACCCTACGAAAGCGGCGGCAAATATGTATTGCAAGTGTAGATTAGCCGCCGCAAAAGGTAACGACAAGCTGAACAGTCGTGAAGGTGCCGCAGAACTGCTCGGATTATCATCATCAACGTTGGCAGATTACGAACTCGGCAATACAAAAGTTGTTCCGGTTGATAAAGTCAATCTCATGGCAGACCTTTATAATGCACCTGAACTTAAACACTGGTATTGCAGAAATGTTTGTCCTCTTGGTGAGGATTTACCGCAAATCGAACTCGGAGAGCTCGACAGGCTGACTATAAAAACACTTGCAGTCCTAAAAAAAGCTACATCTGTTAAGGATGATTTATTAGATATTACTCTTGATGGTGTAATTACACCAGAGGAAAAGCCGAAACTTGAAGAAATTATCGAAACTTTAAGAGAAGTTACATCTGTTGCTCAGTCCTTAATAGTGTGGGCCGAAAAGAACAACAACGAGGGAGGGCTGTAAATGCAGGAAACAAACACAACCAGACGTGATTGTTTTGCCTATGACGAGAAGAAATGCAAGGCACTCAAAGAAAGATACTGCGATCGTGGAAAATGTAATTTTTTCAAAACAAGAGAAGAATTTGAAGCGGGTTTCAGCGAAGAGCAGATGAAGGCTTATAGCATAAAGAAAAACAACTGTTAATTCGGAGGTGATTTTATGGCTCAAACAACATTAGTACAGAGGGATTATTACGATGTTGACGAGGTTACAGAGCTTATCGGGATGTCAAAATCGTTCTGTTATAAGTTGGTGCAGAACTTAAACAAGGAACTGAAAGAAAAAGGCTGCATCGTCTTTCCGGGAAAGGTCCCAAAGAAATATCTACAGGAAAGATTATACTGCGGCCAAGACTTAATAAATACTGGAGGTGAAAAGTAGTGGCATACGAAAACAAATGTCCTCTTTGTGGGGCAAATCTTGATCCGTGTGAAAAATGCGATTGTAAGGAGGGTGAAATCAATGACACAACAACAGATTTACGAACTGAAAAAGAAACGTCGCTTGCAACGTCAAAGGCGTCGTAATGCGACAGTTTTAATCGCTATTTTGCTTATTACGGTGTGTGCTCTGTTCTCTTGCGGAGCTAAAAAACAGCCGCAAATCGTGGAGTATGAAACCTACATAGTAAGCGATGGCGACACAATCTGGGAAATTGCTCAATACTATTGTGGCAACTGTATTGATATCAGAATAGCAGTTAATCAGATTGAGGAAATCAATGGTATATCATAAACTGTTCGATGATGCCGTAAAAAGACATAACGAAAAACAGACACGCTCCGATAGACATATTAAAAATTATTATAAAAAAATCAGTCAAGAGAGCAAGCAGGAAAAACCATTCCAAGAAATTATTGTGCAGATTGGTGACAAGGACAATATGGGAGCTATGACAGAAAACGGTCAGCTTGCAAAGAAAATCC
>CAZCOF010000136.1:0-3273 GCA_964500095.1 uncultured Oscillospiraceae bacterium | reverse complement strand
GACACAGCGTCCCGTTCAGGATGAGGTTTATCAGTATTGTGATATGCTCGGGCTTATGACCCAGACGGATTTACCTCTCTTCTCTGTTATGAGAAGAAATAAGTTTGCAGAAGGCTTAAGACAGGCAGAGGAAATGGCTAAAATTGTGAGAAAGCATGCCTGCAACACAGTGGTCACATATATAAATGAGCCTTTAGAAAATTTTGAATGCCATACAGGTCTTGAACACACAGGGAGAGGAACGCCACATCGTCATCTTACACGCGATGAGCTTGAGGTTTTCTTTGTTTGCTGTGACAGTATAGTAAAGCTTAATCATCCTGATTGTGTAATTAAGCATATAGACGGTGATTATGCTTCCCCTGATGCATCGGGTCAGAATTGTATGCCTGATAATCATTGCTATACTCTTTGGTACAACACTCACGGAGTTCCATTCAATAAGCTATATAAAGGTTATTGGCAAGGAGTGCTTCCTGATTGGTACTATGGCTGTGGAGAATATGGTATCGAAGGTATGGACTTCGTTGATTTGATGAAGAGAAGATATCCGAAAGAATGGCTTAAAGAGCCGTTTGAACCCGGTAATATAGTAGGCGCACAGGCAAAGGGTAACCATTATTTCTTCTTTGATACGCCTGATACATTGGAAGGATGGGTTGAGGCAACCCAGAAACATCAGGCATGGGGAACAAAAATGATGACAGAAGCATTTCGCCGTGACCCACGCATGGCTACTATTGCTATACACCTCTTTATTGATGCTTGGCCATCAGGCTGGATGAAGACTATTATGGATTGTGAGCGTACACCAAAACCTGCGTATTTTGAATGCAAAAACGCACTTGAGCCGATTATGGTAAGCCTTAGAAGTGACAGATTTACATATTATGAAGGCGAAAAAGTCAGCATAGAGGCGTATGTATGTAACGATACCAATGACGTAGGCAATGACTGCAAGATGGTATTTGAACTGTACGACGGCGATAAGATGATTATGCAAAGCGAGAAGGATGCAAACTTTGACGCAAATACTTGCAGTTATATAGCAAATGCGGAGTTTGTTGCAGAAAAGGTTGAGGACAGAAAGTGCTATACTCTGAAAGCTATATTGATGAAGGACGCAGAGATATGTAATTATAATACATTTGATTTCGAGGTATTCGAAAAAATATCGTTGGTAGAGAAAAATGAAGATGTAGAAATTATAACAGGCTTAGATGTTGGCGAATATGAAATTGCCGGAGAAACCGTAAAGGTAGAGGCTACATCTTATGGTTGGGATTTACATCATCTGTTTATTTCAAGAAAAACTGGACATAAAGCGGTAGAGGAATTTAAAGAATTTGATTTTTCAATGTGGTATGACAAAGAAGAAGATATGATTATGCCAATTGGGCCTAAAAAATTCACCGCTGAAGGCTTTACTCCAATACTTATAAGTGAAGGCGCTTATAAGAATACGATGGTTGTTGGGGTAAAGGAGTATGAAGGAAAGAAATATGTAATTTCTCTTCTTGATGCAAGAGAAGAAAATCCTGTTGCCCAGAGATTTATGAACAATTTGAGAAGTCTGTGATTGGTATGGGAGAAAAAGCATGTCGTATACTGATGTATTAAACGGTAAAAAAGCTGATATAAATGTTTTTTATAAAACGGTAGCTAATTTAAAGTTACCATTACAGGTATTTTTACCAGATGGGTATGAAAAAACAAAGAAATATAAAACCATAATTGCTATTCATGGCGGAGGTTGGTATTCTCTTAAGGAAACTCCTGTTAATTGGGACGGGGGTTGGATGGCAAATAATGCAAAGCATTATGCACAAAAAGGATATGTAGGTATAGTTTTTTCATACCGTGATTTAAAGTTTGGTACAAATGGCGATGTCGGAGATTTAATAGAAGATTGTCGTGATGCACTAAAATATATAGCAGCCTATTTTCCGTTTGTAGACAATGAAAATGTATTGTTTATGGGGGATTCTGCAGGCGGACATCTTGCTCTTTGTCTTGCTATGTGCTTGCCGGACGGTGAAAAGCCTGAAATAAAACCAAACAAAATTGCGGTATATAACCCGGTAACAGATTGTGTAGGGGAGAAATGGAGATATTGTGCTGATGATGCAATGAAATATTCTCCCGTACATAATGTAAAGCGTATAGAGGCGGAAGTTTTGATAATGCACGGAACTGCAGACAAAACTGTAAGTATAGATGATAGCCGATGCTTTGCAGACAAATTGAAGGCTGCCGGAAATGATGTTTCTATGATTGAATTTCCAGGCGCAAAGCATGCATTCGTTCTTTTTGGATATACTGCGGAAGAAAAGGATGTAATAAAAGCATTAGAGCTTACGGATAAATATTTTAACTTGTACTGATTATATACTTGTTTTGTGAGAAAATATAATTACTTCAGCATAATAGTCCTTAACAGGCTATTATATATTACCATCCTAAAGCGGGGAATCTGTGACTTCCTACCCACTCAACAATATATCAGATTCCCCTTAGGAAGTAAATTTAGAAAATGGAAATGTGTAAACATCTAAAAGGATATAACATCTAAAACATACATTTTAGTTATATCAAAATATGATACGCATAAAACAAGGAAAAGCCACTGTCTGTGGGATAACATGTGGTCAAAATATAATTAAAAAGAAAAAAACCTTTGAAACTATAAAAAAGCAGCCGATACAAAAAGTATCAGCTGCTTTTTCTATAAGCGTGATTATAAAATGTGTATCAAAGAACTCGTAAAAAGTTGATAGCGAACAAATTGGCGTTAAAACGGCGCGTTTACAAGCCGTTAGCCAATGAGAGCGTGACTTTTTACGAAAAAGGAGAAGCAAGAAAGCGGGCGAAGTTTTTCTTGAAAAAGAAAAACGGAGCAAAGCGAACTTTGCTCCGACGTGGTCGGGATGACAGGATGCGTCTTGTTACACAATCCGCACTGCTTGGCGACCGTGAGCGCATCTCACAGTACCCGCCTTCGCACCACTCACTGAAAAAACAGTCCACCGGACTGTTTTTTTTAATCGTTCGTGCCTTCTTAAGGTTCAAATCCTTTCCAACAATAAAAAATGCAGCCGATACAAAAGTATCAACTGCATTTTTGGTCGGGATGACAGGATTTGAACCTGCGGCCCCTACGTCCCGAACGCTCGCTAAAGCCTGATATATAGCGGTTTTTGCTTTTTTTAGCCCTTTTGGCTACATTCAACATACTCTTTGGACATCTTATCTCCACTGTTTCCATATACTCCA
>CAZCOF010000135.1:0-3294 GCA_964500095.1 uncultured Oscillospiraceae bacterium | reverse complement strand
ATAAAAAATGGCTAAAGAAGCATTAGGTATGATTGAAACAAGAGGTTTAACAGCAGCAGTTGAAGCAGCAGATGCAATGGTTAAAGCAGCTGAAGTAACACTTATCGGCACAGAAAAAATCGGTTCCGGTCTAGTTAGTGTTATGGTACGTGGTGATGTTGGTGCTGTAAAAGCAGCTACAGAAGTTGGTGCAGAATGTGCAGCAAAACTTGGCGAGCTTGTTGCAGTTCACGTTATCCCCAGACCCCACACAGATGTTGAATCCATTTTACCTACACTCTAATATTTGAGGTGAGTTTTAATGGCTGAAAAGAAAAAAAGCACAACCGCTGCTAAAAAAACAGCAACAAGTGCAAAAACAACAGGTGCAAAGAAAACACCTGAAAAAAAAGTTGACACAGTGTCAGTTAATGAAAATTTAAATATCAAAAATGAAAAATTGAAGGGAGAAATTAAAATGGCACAGGAAGCATTAGGTATGGTAGAAACAAGAGGTTTAGTAGCAGCAATTGAAGCAGCAGATTCAATGCTCAAGGCAGCTAACGTAGTATTGGTAGGAACAGAAAAAATCGGTTCCGGTCTTGTTAGCGTTATGGTACGCGGCGACGTAGGTGCTGTTAAATCAGCTGTTGAAGTTGGTTCTTCAAACGCAGCAAAACTTGGCGAACTCGTTGCTACACACGTTATCCCCAGACCACACAACGATGTTGAAAAGATTTTACCCGCAATCAAATAATTAAATCTTTTCCAAAAAGGTTTTCTTTTACGTCGGGAGTACTACTCCCGACGTAAGATAATCTTTTAAATATTCCAAATTTTTTAAGGAATGGTGGTAAAATAATGATTATCGGAAAAGTAACAGGAAATATCGTTTCCACACGCAAAAACGAAAAATTACAAGGACAAAAGCTTTTAGTAGTAGAAATTTTTGAATCAATTGATAAGTGCAAATCAAAAATCATCGCAATTGACAATGTTGGTGCGGGCATCGGCGAAGTCGTTGTTGTTGCTCAGGGCAGTGCTGCTCGTGTAGGTTGTAATTTAGACAACTCACCTGTTGATGCTGCTATCGTGGGTATTGTTGATAATGGTTCTGAACTGGAGTTGTGATAATATGACACTTAACGAGTTAAAACTCAAGTTAAGAGATGCCGGCGTTGCAGGTGCAGGCGGTGCAGGCTTCCCCACTTACGCAAAGCTTACAGAAGATGCTGATACAATTATCTTAAATTGTGCAGAATGTGAACCCTTATTAAAGCTTCACAGACAGGTTCTTGCAGAGTACGCTTATGAAATTCTGTCAGCTTTGGAAGTTATCAAAGAAGCTACAGGTGCTAAACAGGTTATTATAGCACTAAAAGATATATATAAAGATGCAATCAATGCAGTAAATTCTGTTTTAGATAAATTTAATAATTTTAGTATTTCTTACTTACCTGAAATATACCCTGCAGGTGATGAATTGGTTGTTATTTACGAAGCAACGGGAAAAGTTGTTCAGCCCGGAAAGTTGCCGATAAGTGTAGGTGTTACAGTTTTAAATGTTGAAACTGCATTAAATGTTTATTATGCTTTATCAAATCAACCTGTAACACATTCTTATGTAACTATAACCGGTGCCGTGAATAAGCCCTTGACAGTTAAAGCACCATTAGGTATGAGTTTTAAAGAGCTCATAAAACTTGCAGGTGGTTCATACCTTGATGACTACTCTATCATCAACGGCGGACCTATGATGGGTAAAATAGTAAATGAGCTTGATACAGTTACAAAAACAACGACTGCTCTGTTGGTTTTACCCAAAGACCACTACATAATCAAAATGAAACAAACACGTGTTTCTATCAGCTTAAAAAGAGCAATGGCATCGTGCTGTCAGTGCAGGTCTTGTACAAATACGTGTTCCAGAAATTTATTAGGACATCCTATTGAGCCACACGCATTTATGAGAAGTGCGTCAAGCGGTGGTTATATTAAGGATTTATCCCCGCTTTTAAACACGTTTTTCTGCTCAGGTTGCGGTTTATGCGAGCTATATTCGTGTCCGCAGGGGTTGTCACCCAGAACATTAATTACTGAATATAAAACGGAACTAAGAAAAAATGGTATTCCTATTCCTAATGATATAAAAGAAGCTGTTGTTGATAAAAACCGTAATATGAAGCTGGTTCCGATTTCTCGTCTTACATCAAGACTCGGACTTTCGAAGTATGACAATTCGGCTCCGTTGACCGAAGATGAAATCATACCGACAAAAATTCGTATTACATTTAATCAAAACATCGGTGCTCCGGCTCAAGCTATCGTTAAAAAAGGCGATACAGTAACAGTAGGTCAGGTCGTTGCCGATGTAGATGCAAAAAGCTTGGGATTACCCATTCACTCACCCATCAACGGCGTTGTAGTTGATGCCAACGAACATTTTATAATCATTAAAAGCAAATAATCTCGAAAGGAAGATGAAGTATGAGTAAGGCTATCGGTATGGTCGAATATCAGACAGTCTCAACCGGCGTGGTTGCTGCTGATACGATGGTTAAAACATCCGATGTTGAAATTATTGAAGCTCAAACTGTTTGTCCGGGTAAATATATAGTTATCATCACGGGAGAATTATCTGCAGTACGTGCTGCAGTTGATGCGTCAAAAGCGTTATATGACGAAAAGTTGATTGATAGTTTTGTGCTTGGAAATCCCCATGAATCAATTTTTTCAGCTATATACGGTGCAACAAACTTGGGTGATGTTGAAGCATTAGGCGTTTTAGAAACCTATTCTGCCGCTTCTATCATTGTTGCTGCAGACACTGCTGCAAAAACCGCAAGCGTTGATTTAATAGAATTGCGAATTGCAAAAGGAATGTGCGGAAAATCATATATGTTTATAACAGGCAGCGTCGCTTCTGTTACAGCTGCAATCGAAAGAACGAAAAATCAAATGGAAGAAAGTGGTTTCTTTCTCGACAGTTCTATCATTGCAAGACCTGACGAGAAGCTTTGGCAGACATTAGTATAAGTTAAAAATTTCCTTTAAGGAATACGATACATAAAACGGAGGCTATAAAAAATGGAAATGAACGAAAAATACATTGACCAGATTGTTAAAAGCGTTATCAAGAATTTAGAAGACGCTGAACCGACAGGCTCAAGAAAGCTAAAAGGCGTATTTACAAATATGTCTGATGCTTTAGAAGCAGTTCAAAAGGCTTATATCTTTTATAAATCATACTCTGTTGAACAGAGAGAAAAGATGATTGCAAAAATCAGAGAATTAACACTTGCCGAAGCCGAAGTA
>CAZCOF010000134.1:0-3333 GCA_964500095.1 uncultured Oscillospiraceae bacterium | reverse complement strand
ATGAGATAATATTTGTGTCAGATAATATAAAAGAAATTAAAAGTTTAACAGAAAAATGTATAAAAAAAGCAGCAGGTGTTGGAATTATAACAAAAAGACCTGAGCTTTATGAAAGTATGAGAGAATTTACGTTGTCAAAATACGGAGTGGTGCTTAATATTAAAAAAAGTAATGAAAAACTAAAAAAGCATAACAAAATATATGTAAATTGCGGAAGCTCTGCTGTCTTTTCAAAAAGTTTTTTTAAAAATGTGAATATGTTAGATATTTATAATGTATATGAGAGTGCTTATAATAAAATAATATTAGAATCCGGTCAAAAAGAAAAAGAATTCACAAAAAGGCTAAATTGCCCTTATTCACCGGATATTGCTGAATTTTTGTACGGTAATGAAAGAGATAAAAAATACAAAATTGTGAACATAAAAAAATAGATGTTGACAATTTTAATAAAATAGCTTATAATACTACAATAGTTAGTTTTTCGGCATTATGGAAAATGAAAGAAGGAAATAAAAATGGAAAAAGAAGTTATACTTACTTATACAAGATTAAAAGAACTTGAGCAGGAATTGGAATATTTAAAAACAGAAAAGAGAAAAGAAGTATCTGAAAAAATTAAGGTAGCAAGAGGTTTTGGCGACTTGTCTGAAAACGCAGAGTACGACGAAGCGAAAAAAGAACAGGGCGAAGTTGAAGTAAAAATTGTAAACCTTGAAAAAATGTTAAAAAATGCTAAAGTAATAGACGAAGATGAAATAGACACAAGTAAGGTTGTAGTAGGAACAAAGGTTAAGATTTTTGATATTGAATTTGAAGAAGAAACTGTTTATGAAATAGTAGGCTCAACAGAGGCAAACCCCGCTCAAGGGAAGATTTCAGACGAATCTCCTTTAGGTGTGGCACTAATAGGTGCAGCGGTTGAAGATGTTGTAAAGGTAGCTTCACCAAATGGAGAGTACGAAGTTAAGGTACTTGAAATTACAAAATAGGGATGTAAAAATTGTCTGGAACATAAAAAGGCAAGAAATTATTATAAATAAATTATAAATATATAAGTATGTATTGTTAAAGTGTTAAAAATGTTTCACGTGAAACGTGAAACATTTTTTTATTTGGAATACATATTGCATAAGCTTACAAATTATGATATACTTATTCTAAAATAACAAAAAGGAATGGTTTTATGGGAAAGGTTATAGTTGTTGCCAATCAAAAAGGCGGTGTAGGTAAAACAACCACATCTATTAATTTAAGTGCGTATTTAGCAGATTTAAAGAAAAAGACACTTTTAATTGATTGCGACCCACAGGGAAACGCATCAAGCGGTGTGGGAATTGATAAAGAAAACACAGACGCGTCTGTTTATGATGTTTTGGTAAATGAAGCTAAAGTGAGCGAAAACATTATAGATACAAAATATAAAAATTTAAAAATAGTTCCGTCAAACGTAGATTTGGCAGGTGCTGAAATAGAGTTGGTTTCCGTAAAGATGCGTGAGTATCTTTTAAAAGAAAAGTTAAAGGAAGTAAAAGATGACTTCGATTTTATAATAATTGACTGTCCTCCATCATTAGGACTTTTAACGTTAAACGCATTTGCAGCGGCAGACAGCGTAATAATCCCCATTCAGTGCGAATATTATGCGTTAGAAGGTTTAGGTTCTTTAACAAAAACCATTTCGACCTTAAAACAGAGTATTAATAAGGATATTGAAATAGAAGGCATACTTTTAACGATGTTTGATAAACGCACTAACCTTTCAACGGTTGTTTATGAAGAAGTTAAAAAATACTTCCCTGATAAGGTTTATAAGACGGTTATTCCGAGAAATGTAAGGCTTTCTGAAGCACCGAGTTTTGGTGAAGCGATAATTTCGTATGACAGGTTTTCAAAAGGTGCTGCCGGTTACAAAGCACTTGCAAAAGAAGTAATTAAAAACAATAAGGAGTAGAAAAATGGCGACAAAAAAAGGATTAGGAAGAGGTTTAGGCGCACTACTCGACGCAAACAGCGTGATAGAAACCACCACAGAAACCGAAAAAGACGTAAAAAAGATAAAAATAACACAGATAGAACCCAATAAAACACAGCCAAGAAGCGATTTTGATGAAGAAAAGATTGCAGAACTCTCAGAATCCATAAAAGAATACGGACTTTTGCAGCCCATCGTTGTAAAGCTTAATAAGAATGGGTTTTATACGATAATAGCAGGCGAAAGAAGATGGAGAGCGTCAAGAATTGCAGGATTAAAGGAAATCCCCGCAGTAATTAAAGACGTTTCCGAGCAGACAGAAAAAGAAATAACCTTAATAGAAAATATTCAGCGTGAAAATTTAAATTCTTTAGAAGAAGCAGCCGGAATAAAAGAACTAATAGATGTTTACGGCTTAACACAGGAAGAAGTCGCAAAAAAAATAGGCAGAAGCAGAACTGCTGTAACAAACATATTAAGACTTTTAAATTTACCGTCTGAAATCCAGCAAATTTTAAAGGAAGAAAAGATAACACAAGGACACGCAAGAGCCTTACTCTCATTGGAAAATGATGTTTTAGCACAAGAAGTGGCAAAACAAGTTATCGCACAAGATATGAGTGTAAGACAGCTTGAAAATTATATTGCAAGCCTTAAAAAGGTTAAAAATATTAAAAAACCAACAAAAGAAGAAATAGAAATTCAAAGAAGTATTAAAGCATTAGAAGAAAGTCTTTCATCAGAATTAGGAACGAAGATAAGGATTATAAATAAAAAGAATAAGGGAAAGATAGAAATCCCCTACTCTTCGACGGAAGACTTTGAAAGAATAATTGCACTGATTAAAAAGTAAAATGTTTCACGTGAAACGCACAGCGTAAGCTGTGCGTCATTTTTTATATATAAAAGAAAAAAGCAGGTTGGGTATAAATGCTCTGCCGATACTTTTGTAGGGGTCGATGCCCACAGCGACCCGTTTTGGACAGATGTAGGCATCTGTCCCTACGGTGTAAAGGGGCGAAAGGGGGATTGTGATTTCCCCCCGAAAATGCCTCCCTTGTGCAAAGGGAGGAGGACCGTCGAAGACAGTAGCGGGATTGTTACAACCTCTCAGTCACTTGTGATACATCACTTCGTGACAGCTCCCCTTACACAGGGGAGCCTCTTTTTCGCACCAAATGTCAGCGGTGCTGTGTACATATAAAAAAGGCAAGGGAAAATCCCTTGCCTTTTGTCTTAACTAATATTACTTTTTAGCTTCAGCTATAACCTGCTGTGCAATTACTGCCGGAGCTTCTTCATAATTCGTTATTTCATAAGAGAACGAGCCGCGACCGTTCGTTAGTGCTCTTAGGTCT
>CAZCOF010000133.1:0-3341 GCA_964500095.1 uncultured Oscillospiraceae bacterium | reverse complement strand
CCGTCAAATCGCAGATAATAAGCGGGTTTCTAAGGTCGGGCTTATCCGAGCCGTACTTCATCATTGATTCAGCATAAGTTATACGGCGGAATGGTTTATCTGTAATTCTTTTATCCGAAAATGTCTTGAATGTGTCATAGATTACATCTTCACAAACCTCTAAAACTTCTTCCTGTGTAGCAAAAGCCATTTCAAAGTCGAGCTGATAAAATTCACCGGGTGAGCGGTCAGCTCTTGCGTCTTCATCACGGAAGCAGGGAGCAATCTGGAAGTATCTGTCAAATCCTGACACCATCAAAAGCTGCTTAAACTGCTGCGGTGCCTGAGGGAGTGCGTAAAATTTTCCCGGATGCTTACGGCTGGGAACTAAAAAGTCTCTCGCACCTTCGGGTGATGATGCAGTGAGTATCGGTGTTTGCATATCTAAGAAGTTTTTTTCCTCCATCCTGTTACGAAGGTGACGGATGATTTTTGAACGGATTACTAAATTTTCGTGGTTTTTAGGATTTCTAAGGTCTAAATAACGATACTTTAAGCGAAGCTCGTCTTTGCTCTGTCTTGATGCTCTTACTTCAAAGGGCAGCATATTCCGGCTTTTTCCTAAAACAGTCAGAGAATCAGCTACAAGCTCAACTTCACCTGTTGCGATTTTTTCATTTACCGTGTCGGGGTCGCGCTTTTCTACCTTGCCCGAAACTGAAATAACGGTTTCGCGGTTTACGTCTTTTAAAAAGCTTTCGTCGTGAATAACAACCTGTGTAACACCCGTGTAGTCACGCAAGTCAACGAATATAACGCCGCCGTGATCACGCACTACATCAACCCAGCCTGCAAGCTGAACGGTTTGACCGATGTGTTGATCACAAATGTCGTTACAAAATAGTGTTCTATACATAATCATACCTCCTGATATGTTTTTTATAAAATAAAAAGCCCCGAGAATATCCTGTTTGGATATTCTCGGGACGAGTAAACTGAAAATTACCCGCGGTGCCACCCGCTTTGATGCAAAAATTTTGCATCCGCTTTTAATATTAAACTGTAACACTTATGGAGTGTTCCCGCACTTACTACTCATTTAAAATGCGCTCTCAGTCTATGACGCATTATCCCTGTCAAACTTTCCACAAAAGCCGAGTCTCCGTGTTCATTATAGCAAAACGATATTTCTTTGTCAATAATATTTTTATCCCAAAAAAGGGGAATTATTCATAAAATTTATTTTTTACGGATTTAATCTGTTAGGTCCGCGGAAGATAAACATAGCATCCTTAATATGAAGTCCGAGCAGTAACATTGTAAATCTGTCAATACCCAAGCCAAAGCCGCCGTGCGGAGGACATCCGTAGCGGAAGAATTCTAAATAAAATTCAACGTCTTTGTCAAGACCTTTTTCTTGTGCCTGCTTCTTTAATACATCATAGCGATGCTCACGCTGAGCGCCCGTCGTAATCTCTACCCCACGCCAGATTAAGTCATAACCTAAGGGCATTCCGCTTTCGTCTCTCATATGATAAAACGCACGCTTGTCAGCACTAAAATCAGTAACAAACAAGAATTCGTGGTCGTAGTGCTTTTTAACCCATTCAAAGCTTAACTTTTCTGCTTCTGTGGTTAAATCGCCTTTTTCAGAATCGGGTACTGTGTAGCCAAAGTCTTTTTCCAAGCCGTCATAGAGTTCAGCTAGTGTAACAACGGGGAAAGGAAGCTTTGGAACAATAATCTCTGTGCCAAAAAGCTCTTTTATTTCTTCGCCGTACTTTTCTTTGACCTTACCGAGTGCATAGGTCAAAAGCTCTGCCTGAAGAGTCATTACATCACGGTATGACTCGATGTAGCTAAACTCTAAGTCAAAGCCTGTAAATTCTGTTGTGTGCTTGCTTGTGTATGATTTTTCAGCACGAAAAACCGGTCCGATTTCAAAAATTCTTTCAAATCCGCTCGCCATAGCCATCTGCTTATAAAACTGCGGGCTTTGAGCTAAATACGCATTTCTGTCAAAATACTTAACTTCAAAAACGTCAGAACCGCTCTCGCTTGCTGTACCGATTAGCTTGGGTGTGTGAATTTCCAAGAAATTATTGTCCATCAAATACTCACGCATAGCAGCAACTAAAACTGTCTGTGCTTTAAATATAAGCTGGTTTTCATCTGTTCGTAAATCTATCCAGCGATAGTCAATTCTCTGGTCGATTGAAGAGCGCTCAACCGCTTGCTTTTTCTTTGTAGCGGGGATTTCTTTTCTTGTAATGGGAAGAGCATCAGCAATGCTTTCAACAATTATCTCATCGGGCAAAATTTCAATTCCGCCCATTTTAACATATTCGTTTTCGATAACGTTACCTACTACTGTAATAACGCTGTCACCCGTTAATGAATTTAAGATTTCTTCCATTTCAGGATGCGCTTCTTTTTCAACGGTTACCTGAATTTTTCCTGTTATGTCCTTTAATATAATAAATGCCATTGCCTTTGAGTTTCTGAAATTTTCAATAAAACCCTGAACCTTGACTGGCTTTCCGATATTTTCCTTGACATCTTTTACATAAGTTCTCATCATTTTGTATCCTCCAAATCGCTTTTAACTGAATCTTTACCTAGATAGTATACCACTATTTTGGCATTTTTGTCAATGTATATTGCAAAAATTAAAAGCCGCCGAATCGGCGGCTTTATAAACTCTAAAACTTAAATTATACCCTGTGCCATCATAGCCTCTGCTACTTTTTCGAAGCCTGCAATGTTTGCTCCTGCGATTAAGTTATCTTCCATACCGTAGCGTTTAGCTGCTTCGCTTACGTTTTTATAAATTGTCTTCATAATGCCGTGAAGCTTTTCATCAACTTCTTCAGCTGACCAGGAAAGACGCATTGAGTTCTGGCTCATCTCGAGTGCTGAAACTGCAACACCGCCGGCATTAACTGCTTTAGACGGAGCAACAACAACGCCTGATTTAACCAAATATTCAACAGCTTCTGCTGTTGTGGGCATATTAGCAACTTCTATGTAGTATTTTACGCCGTTAGCAACAATTTTTTCAGCATCTGCAAGCTGAACTTCGTTTTGTGTTGCACAAGGCATAACAACATCAACCTTAACACCCCAGGGCTTTTCTTTAGCGTAGAATTTAACACCGAATTTTTCAGCATAATCTTCTACCTTGTCACGACCTGATGCACGCATTGTGAGCATATAGGCTGCCTTTTCTTCCGTGATGCCGTCTTCGTCGTAAACGTATCCGTCAGGACCTGAAATGGTAAGTACCTTACCGCCTAACTGATTTATCTTTAATACTGCACCCCAAGCAACGTTACCGAAGCCTGAAACTGCAACTGTCTTGC
>CAZCOF010000132.1:0-3577 GCA_964500095.1 uncultured Oscillospiraceae bacterium | reverse complement strand
TCTTGCGTGACGGCGGCATATTTATAACATCGGGAATCATAGAAGAAAGACTAAATGACGTAACATCTGCCTATAAAGAAACAAGCTTTACACCAGTATCGGAAGAGCATCAGGGCGGTTGGGTGTCGTTAGTGTATAAAAAGTAAAATCTTACTCTCAAACTAATGTTTGAGAGTATATTTTTAACAGGGAGTGAAAAAAGGATGGACAGAACTATTTTGCATTGTGACTGCAACGGATTTTATGCGTCTTGTGAATGTGTATTAAATCCTAAGCTTTTAAATGTCCCAATGGCTGTAGGCGGTAATGAAGAAAGCCGACACGGAATAATTCTGGCTAAAAACGAGCTTGCCAAAAAGTATAATGTAAAAACCGCTGAAACAATCTGGCAGGCAAAAAGAAAATGCCCCGAGCTTGTAGTTGTTCCCCCGCATCACGATTTGTACGAAGAATATTCAAAACGAGTTAACGACATCTACAAAGAATACACAGATTTGGTAGAGCCTTTCGGCATTGACGAATCGTGGCTCGATGTAACGGGGAGTCAGGCACTTTTTGGAGATGGAAAAACAATAGCAGACACACTAAGATGTCGTATAAAAGAAGAACTCGGCATAACAATTTCTGTCGGTGTGAGCTTTAATAAGGTTTTTGCAAAGCTTGGAAGTGATTACAAAAAACCCGATGCCACGACAGTAATAAACCGTGAAAATTTTAAAGAAATCATATATCCGCTCCCTGTATCAGATTTGCTTTTTGCAGGCAAAAAAACTGCTGCACAATTAGAAAAACTAAAAATTAAAACAATAGGCGATTTAGCTTTAGCCGACAGAGAAAAAATTCAAAAACTGCTCGGGAAAAATGGCGAAATGCTCATTTCCTATGCTCGTGGAGAAGACCAAAGCCCTGTAATGCCGCAAACAGACGAAAGAGAATTGAAATCAGTAGGAAACGGCATAACCTTCAGCCGTGATTTATTGGGAGAAGAGCAGATAAAACAGGGAATACACATACTTACAGAAAGCGTATCAACCAGAATGAAACGCCACAAGGTAAAATGTACGACAGTACGAATACAGATAAAAGGACCTGATTTTAAAACTGTGTCACGTCAACGTGCAATTGAAGTTCCGACAAACTTGGAAAAAAACTTGCGTGATATATCATACGAGCTTTTGTGTGAAATCTGGGACATAAATAAACCAATAAGGGCATTAACTGTTACGGGAGCGAATCTCGTTTATGAAAGTGTTGGTGAGCAGCTTAATCTGTTTGAAGCGAAAAGTGACGAAAAACGTGAAAGCTTAGAAGATACAATTATAAATTTAAGAAAAAAATACGGCTTTAACTCTGTTAAAACCGCAGATATACTAAATAACGACATAACAGTAACGGACAATCATATAACCAAAAAATAAAAGCTATTCAAAAAAATGAATAGCTTTTTTGTTTGAAGCTGTTAAGTAAGTCTGTAAGCCGGGTTCTGTATTAGATGATTATCTGTCTAGGCCATATATTACTATATGGCTCAAGCCACCGCCGAACACAAGCACGTCGGGCAGACTAAGCCTGTGTAAGCCAATACGGTGTTGCTTCGAGTGGGGTTTACACGGCTGCTGCGTTACCGTCAGCACCGGTGAGCTCTTACCTCACCTTTCCACCATCGCCAAAACTGGCAGTCTATTTCTGTTGCACTATCCTTAGAGTCGCCTCCACCGGGAGTTACCCGGCACCCTTGCCCTGTGAAGCCCGGACTTTCCTCGTGAATAAAATTCCCGCAATCATCTGGCTTACTTAACGAAGATATTTTAACACTAAAGTGTGAATTTGTCAATAAATCAAACTACTGAATGAAGTTTTCGTTGTAATATCTTGAATTTAGTCCCAATTGCTTGTTAAATTCATCATAACCCATTTCTTCAGGCAAAGTCAATTTGTCAGAGAACAGGTTAGTGCCTAACCCTAAACGCTCACCCTCGATTTTGTAACCTATAGATGCCAGGGTTGTGGGGAACAGGTCAAAGGCTGTGAACTGTCTGTTTTTGTAATTGGTTCCTTCTACAGCAGAATTTATAATACAGTTATAAACTCTTTGGTCAAAACCTTTTTCAACATTTCTTCCGATGTACTCAGAATCCATCGTCAAATGGTCTCCGACTATAACTATTGTCGTGTCTTTATAAAAGCTCTGGCGCTTTATCCAGTTTATAAAATTTGCAACCTGCTTGCTTGAACACGCCATAACGTTTTCGTACTGCTCATTGAATTTGTCGTCACACAAATCACAAATATATCCGTTTGAAAAATGGGTATCAACAGTGAGCAGGGAAAATGCAAAAGGCTCGTCACGTTTTGCGATTTCGGTTAGTTCGCGTTTTGCATATTTAAACAAGTGCTTGTCTTCCATACCCCACCAAACGTGGTAATCCTTTGGCACAATTCCATCCTCTCTTGCGGTGTATAAATCATAAACTTTATCGGTTTTATGGTCTTTATACAGTACATTGCGGTTGGCAAACTCGGATGCAGAGCCTACCATTAAGGCTTGGTAATATCCGTTTTTGTTAAGCACATCAGACAAAGTTGTAAGTCCGGGCAAGAATGAGTCTGCACCGTAAGTGTTTTGCTCAAACGACGGGGGAGCTTTTAGTGGAACGCCTGATGTGTGTGCTGTCATAGCGGCAACTGTCCAGGTTGTGCCGTTAGGTGTTAAAAACCCGCCGACTCCGTCGTTGTGAGAAAAATTTATATTCTTGTCGGCAAGTGAGTAGAGCTCGGGAATTATGGATTTTTCCAAAGCACCGCCTTGCTCTTTTGAAAAATACGTCGTTTCCATAGACTCTAAGAAAATGTAGATAAGATTTCTCTTTTCTTCAGGAAAAGAGATTTTAACATCATCGGGATTTACATACTCGTCTTCAAAAACAGTAGATATAGACACCATACCTTTTACGTATTCTGAAAGTCCCGATATGTTTGATGCAGATATTATAAGCACTAATGACAAAATTAACGAAACTAAGACAGCACACTTATGCTGAACAGGTAAAAGATTAAGCTTTAGTTTTTTAAATTTCAACGAAAACTTCTTTGAATTCGGGAACAAAAATAAAACAAATTCTATAACAAAAAAACAAATCAAAGTCGGCAACAAGCCCCGTAATAAAAAGCTTGAAACGATTTCGGATGTTCCTGCAGCACCGTTGTTTGATAAAAGTGTGAAAATAATAGAATCAAAGCCGGTATCACCGAATTTTCCTATATACCACTTGGCTGTAAAAAACAACAGTATGCCCAAAAAGAGAAGCAGAGAGAAGAAAATCTTAGAAAATCTATGTGCTTTTTTCACTGCGACAGGTTTGTTTTCTGTAATTTGCGGTGTGTTCATCAGTAAAAACTCCTTAAATTATAACTACAAAAATTATAATATATCATACGAAAAAAGTCAAGTTTTCTTCTATATTGTCGAAGAGATAAAAAATGGTTAATTCTTTTTGATTTGACTGCAATAATTATATATGATATAATAAGTTGACAAACCTGCTCGGGTAGTAGAATGAATTGAAAATTAAATACA
>CAZCOF010000131.1:0-3624 GCA_964500095.1 uncultured Oscillospiraceae bacterium | reverse complement strand
TTCCAAACACCTGTGGTATACTATAAAAGTATAATTATAATCGGTGAAGAATTGCTAAAATAGAGTGGCATCTAAATTGTTCACTGATTCTACAATTATATAATATGATGAGTATAAATTATTTGGAGGACATAAAAATGGAATTTGAAAAATTAATTGCTGACAGATACTCTGTAAGAAACTTTAAGCCTGAGCATTTGCCGCAGACTGTTATTGACAAGCTCTTAGATGCCGCACACAAAGCTCCTACAGGGTGTAATTATCAGCCGCAGAGAATATTGGTTCTTAATACCGACGAGTCGACAGAAAAGCTTAAAGCCTGCACAAAATGTCATTTTAACGCACCGACAGCAATGCTCATCTGCCACAATAAAAACGAGAGCTGGAGAAGAAAATCAAACGGTGAATTATCTTCTTATGTTGACGCTGCAATCGTAACTACGCATATAATGCTCGCAGCTCATAATATTGGTGTCGGCAACTGCTGGGTTATGGCATTTGAACCCGACGCTATGAGAGAGAATTTTAATATACCGGAAAACATTGACCCCGTAGCACTTTTGGTTATGGGATACCCGTCGGATGATGCAAAGCCTTTAGATATGCACTATAAATTCCGCCCGTTAGACGAAGTTGTAGTTTATGAAAGCTTTTAAAGATAATCTGCCTAAAGCCTGCCATACTTTTTGGTCATATCATAAATTGTATTTTTTATATCTTCATTTAGTTGATTTTTATCAACACGCCATCTCCAGTTGTTGCCGATTGTAGACGGGGTGTTAATGCGAGCTGTATCTAAAAGCCCCAACCAATCCTGTAAGGGTATAACTGACAGCTTTGACGCACTCTTTAAAACAAGCGAAATGAGTGGTAAATGAATTTTAGAATCAGGGGTGTTCTTGTCGCAAAGATAAGAACGCACCCTGTTTTTTTTACTTTCAGGAATGGTTTTAAACCACGAAGATATTGTCTGATTGTCGTGCGTGCCTGTATATGCAACGGTATTGCTTGCGTAATTGTGCGGCAGGTTGTCATTAAATGTTTCTATGTCGGCATCAAAAGCAAATTCCAACACCTTCATTCCGCAAAAACCGCAGTCAATGAGCAGTTTTTTGACAGAATCGGTTATAAATCCTAAATCTTCGGCGATAAAACTTTTATCGCCGAGCTCTTTTTTTACTGCATTAAAAAGCTCGATTCCCGGTCCTTTTTCCCATTTTCCGCCGACCGCATTAAAACAGGGAAATTTTATGGAGTAAAACTCGTCAAAACCGCGAAAATGGTCAATTCTTACAACATCATACATTTTAAATGCGTGTTTTAGCCGCCTAATCCACCATTTGTATTTTGTAAGTCGGTGATTTTTCCAGTTGTATACCGGATTTCCCCAAAGCTGACCCGTGGGGCAAAAATCATCGGGCGGACAGCCTGCAACGCACCTTGGGTTAAATTTTTCATCAAGCTCGAAAAGCTCAGGGTTTGACCACACATCGGCACTGTCAAAAGAAACATAAATGGGCATATCTCCGATTATGGAGATGCCGTTTTTGTTTGCATACGCTTTGAGCTTCTTCCATTGAGCAAAGAACTTGAATTGCACAAATTTCCAAAAGTCAATTTCTTCTTTAAGTTGAGCAGTATATCTTTTTAACGCATCAGGTCGCCTTTTTAAAATATCATCACACCATTCGTTCCATACTTTTTCGTTAAAATGCTTTTTTAACGCCATATACATAGAGTAGTCATCAAGCCAGTAAGTGTTTTCGCTGATAAATTGCTTATAATCTGCATTGTTATTTACTCTGCTTCTTTGATATGCTTTATATAAAAGCGGGAAGCGGTTTAAATACTGTTTTTCATAATTAATATATCCATCAACATCAGACAAATCGCTGTTGTCACATTCTTCTTTTGTCAGCAGTCCTTCGTTTATTAACTCTTTAAGGCTTATCATATAAGGATTTCCTGCAAAAGTTGAAAAGGATTGATATGGTGAGTCGCCAAAGCCTGTAGGACACAAGGGTAAAATTTGCCAGAATGATTGACCGGCACCTTTTAGCCAATCGACAAAAGCAAATGCTGATTTTGAAAAACAGCCAATACCATATTCGGAAGGAAGTGCGGTTACAGGAAGTAAAACACCGCTTTTTTTCATATATATCACTCCGTTTGGTTGATTTTATATTAGTATTTTTATTTATAATCTACCCGAATTCTGCTTTTTCTAGTACATTCTTGACATTGAATATTGACTTTTTTTGATGTGTGTTATATAATTGTATAATAATGGAGTAGTTTTAGCTTGTGCTCGAAAAAATTCCAAAAATCTTTATGTTTATTATGTATATATAATAAAGGTTAAAACTATATATTCTAAAGGAGTGGGTTTAATGAAATTAGTAAAGAAGGTCTTGTCGTTATTTCTGGCGATGCTGATGTTGTTGTCGTTTGCGACCATCACATTGGCTGCAACAACGACACACACCATTGCAAAAAACGGTGCAACGACAATCAATGCTTCTGAATATTCTTCGGCAAGCAGTGTGTACGTTTTAAACGAACAGGAAATAGAATCAAGCGGAGACATTACGGTGTCAGATACCCGTTTGAGTTTTGTAAATGAAAAAACAGTTAACGAAACTGTGGTAGCGGTAATAAGTACAGTTAAATACACTTTAAATGTAGAAAGAGCGGGTTATTATAGAATTTCTGTATGCGGATATTATAATACTTCTGCACCTGTAATAACTGCGTCTGTTGATGATGGAACCGAAATAACTGCTCGTACTTTATTCAAATACGATTCCAAAAAACAGAGTGACAGAAACCGCAAAATAGGTCGGTTCTATATTGAAGCGGGACAGCATACTCTGACTTTGAAAGTTAAAAACGGCGATGCCAATATAAAGAACATTTACATAAAAGATCTTGAGCATTATGTAAATACCGAGACAACCCAGATTATAGGTAATGAATATTATTCTGCAAAGGTTAATAATGAGACAGTTCAGCAGGACTATGGTGTCGTATTACCTGCGGGATATGAATCACCCGATATAAGTGGTCCGCTTGTTATTAGTTCTAATCAGACTGGAAATCTTGGTTCCGGCAGCGGCGGTTATGCAGTTTACAAGCTTAATGTTGCCACGTCAGGTCAGTATAGACTGAAAATGTACTCAAGCCCTGATAGTAATGTGATAAGTGTTGATGTTAACGTATATAACAATGATGAGATTGTTGCGTATGGAAAAGGAAGACCTGCTCGTTGGGGTTCATATGTAACCTATGTAGACCCTGAATGTGCTGTTGAAACATCGGCATTTAATCTTGATGCAGGCTCTCAGGAGATTAAGTTAGAAATTCTTCCGTCCAATGACGATTTTACTGCAGGTTCGATTAACTTGTTTTATTACTACTTTGAATTAGAAAGAGTAGATGGTATACAGTTAGCAACTGACATTTCAGATAGTGAAAAAAATACAATCGAAGCAGAAAGTGTTTTCTATACAGATGATGGCTTAACTTTAACAGAAGACAGTGCAACAATAACAGCAAACAAAACAGCTGCTTTTTATGCTGATGTTGCATCAGCGGGCAACTATGCTTTTTCAATTAAGTATAAAG
>CAZCOF010000130.1:0-3627 GCA_964500095.1 uncultured Oscillospiraceae bacterium | reverse complement strand
TATAAAATGTTTGAATTATGCAATAATTATTTAGAACCTGACGGACTTTTGATTTTTGACATAAATACTGAGTATAAGTTTAAAAAAATTCTTGCGAACAACATATATACTTTTGATAATGACGAAGTTTTCTATATATGGGAAAATGATTATGCAGAAGAAGAGAAGCTGTGTGACTTTTATCTTACTTTTTTTGTTAAGGAAAATGATGTATACACCAGATTTGATGAAGTTCACACAGAGCGTATGTATACTGACGGTGAAATTGTCAAAGCCTTGACAGCTAATGGCTTTGAAATACTTGAAAAGCTCGATGACTTTACAGATGAACCTGCAACAAAAACGAGCGAGCGTGTTATGTATGTATGTAAAAACGTCGACTCTATTCAGGCAAAACATATACAGGGAGAGAAAATATGAAACAGATTATTTTAGTAAAATACGGAGAAATTATTTTAAAAGGTTTAAACAGACATTCTTTTGAAGATTTGTTAATTAAAAATATAAAGGCTGCACTTCGTCCGAATAAGGCAGATATCTGGCGTGCTCAGGCTACAATTTATGTTGATATGGCAGACGAGAGTGTGATTGATGACGCTGTTGAAGATTTGAAGAAAGTTTTTGGCATAGTTGCAATTATTAAAGCTTACGTTTTATCAAAGGATTTTGAAGAATTAAAGACTCAGGCTGCAGAGTGTTTATACAATGAGCTTAAAGATGCTAAAACTTTTAAAGTAGAAGCAAAACGTGCTGATAAAAAGTATCATTTGACATCACCTGAAATTTGTATGGAATTGGGCGGACATCTTTATGAAAGCTTTCCTGAATTAGAGGTTGATGTTAAAAATCCTGAAAAAATCGTAACAGCAGAAGTAAGGGAAACAAACATCTATGTTTACTGCAATCGTGAAAAGGGTTTAGGCGGTATGCCCGTAGGCTCAAATTCCAAAGGAATGTTGTTGCTTTCAGGCGGTATCGACAGCCCTGTTGCAGGGTTTATGTGTGCTAAACGCGGACTTGGACTCGAAGCTGTTCACTTTTTCTCACATCCTTACACGAGTGAGCGTGCAAAGGATAAGGTTTTGACGCTTGCAAAGCTTTTAGGAAAATATACAGGCGGTATGAAGGTTCATATAGTGCCTTTTACTGATATTCAGTTAGCAATTAAGGAAAAATGTCCCCAAGAACAGTTGACCATAATTATGAGAAGATTTATGATGGCAATAGCCGAAAAGGTCGCAGAACGAAACGGAGCTAAGGCTCTGGTTACCGGAGAGAGCATCGGTCAGGTTGCAAGCCAGACGGTAGAAGCAATGTATGTAACGAACGAAATCGTAAAAATGCCTGTTTTTCGTCCCGTTATCGGAATGGATAAGGAAGAAATTATAACAATAGCAAGACAGATTGACACTTTCAAAACATCGACGCTTCCTTATGAAGACTGTTGTACAATATTTACACCAAGACATCCTTTGACCAAGCCGAAGCTTGAAAACATCAAAAAGTCAGAAAAGTGTGTAGATTTTGAAAGACTTGTCAATGAAGCAATAGACGGAATTGAGATTATAGAGGTTTAAGATGAGTTTACTTAGTTTATCAAAAGTAAATAAATATTTCGGCGAACGCTGTCTTTTTGAAAACATTTCCTTTTCCGTTGAAGAACACGATAAAATCGGACTGATTGGTGCTAACGGAACGGGAAAAACGACGCTTTTTAAAATGATTTTAGAACAAAACAGTCATGACGGCGGAGAGATTTTCTTACCCAAAAGCACAGAAATCGGATATTTAGAGCAACACGTAGGAATAAACTCATCTTTAACAGTATATGAAGAAGTTTTAACGGTTTACTCTCATCTAAAAGAGATGGAAGAAAAAATGTTAGAACTCACTGGAAATATAGAAGCAGGCATTGGAGATGCAGCGGAAAATGCACAAAAACTTCATAAAATCACGGAAGAATATAAGGAAAAAGACGGATATATCTATAAAAACATTGTGCGTGCTTCGCTTTTGGGTTTAGGCTTTACGGAAGAAGATTTAGAAAAATCATTTTCACTTTTGAGCGGCGGTCAAAAAACAAGAGTGTCGCTTTGTAAAATATTGCTTAGCGGTTCAAATCTTTTACTTTTAGACGAGCCAACAAACCATTTAGACATTGCTTCGGTTGAATGGCTTGAAAATTTCCTTGCAAGCTATAAGGGTGCTTTTATTGTTATATCTCACGACAGGTATTTTTTGGATAAAGTTACCAATAAAACCTTTGAGCTTGAGTATCAGCACTTAACGGCATTTGACGGAAACTATTCAAGATATTTAAAGCTAAAGGAAGAAAACGAAAAATACGTAGAACGAAGATACGAAAATACCATGCGCGAAATAAAACGTATAGAAGGAATAATAGAACAACAAAAACGCTGGAACAGAGAACGTAACATAAAAACAGCAGAACACAAGCAAAAAAGCATAGACAGATTAAAAGAAACACTCATAATTCCAAAAGAAGAACTTGATAACATAAAACCGCGTTTTGAGATTTTAAAATCAGGCGGAAACGAAGTGTTAGATGTTCGCAAATTGTCAAAATCCTTTGGCGATAGCCTTTTGTTTAATGACATCAATTTTTTGATAAGAAGAAAAGAACGTGTATTCCTGTTAGGTGATAACGGTTGCGGAAAAACAACGTTGTTTAAAATTATGTTAAACGCCATAACCCCCGATGCAGGTTCTGTAAAAATAGGCACAAATATTGATGTCGGGTATTTTGATCAGACTCAGGCAACATTAGATTATTCTAAAACGCTTTTTGATGAAGTTGCAGACAGTTTTCCTGAACTCACCATAACCGATGTAAGAAATGCCTTAGCAGGCTTTTTATTTAAAGCAGACGATGCGTTTAAGGCAATTTCTGAATTATCGGGCGGCGAACGTGCAAGACTTATGCTTTTAAAGCTTATGTTAAAAAGAGCAAATTTCCTATTACTTGACGAACCGACAAACCACTTAGATATAAAATCTCGTGAAATGTTGGAAGATGCATTGGAAAAATACGAAGGCACAATATTTACAATATCTCACGACAGATATTTTATCAACAAGCTTTCGACCAGAATTCTGAGAATAAATAATAAAATGCTCGAAAACTATGATGGGAACTATTCATATTACTTAGAAAAGTGTCAAAAAATCACTCAGGATAAGAAAACAAGCGATGTTCCTAAGATTTCAAGCGAAAAGAAAGACTATTTAACACAGAAAAAATTAGCGGCAGATGAGCGGAAAAGAAAAAACAGAATAGAGAAGTTAGAAGCTGAAATTGCACAAACAGAAGAAAAAATTGAAAAACTGGAAACTGAAATGACTTTGCCTGAAAATACTTCAAATTATGTAAAATGTGCCGAAATAGGTGCTTCTTTAGATGAATTAAATGAAAAACTGTTACTGTTTTACGAAGAATGGGAAAGTTTACAATAATTAAAAATGTGTTGATTTTGTAAACTATAGGTTGTATAATTGTGGTATATGGACTTTAATTATTCGTTTGCGGGTTGCATCTAAACCATATATCCCTTATAAAGTTTGAAATGTAAGGGACAAAATGTAGGGGCGATTCAAGAATCGCCCGCG
>CAZCOF010000129.1:0-3791 GCA_964500095.1 uncultured Oscillospiraceae bacterium | reverse complement strand
TGGTTTTCACGAAATTCTTTATGACTGCACATTGTATCAACTAACTTCTGAACTGCTTCGCTTGATACACCCACTGACTCAGGCGTAGCGGTTTCAAACCATTTACAATTCATTTTACCTCTCTCCTCAAGTATAAAAAGTCTGTTTATTAAATCTATTTTATGATTTTGTCAAGTCAGGTGAACAGTGAATAATAGGACCTACTGTTTTTCACTGTTTTTTCTGTATCACTTTTCATTAGAACCCGCAGGAATGTTAGATTTTCCTGCCCGATATGTAAATATTTATTATCGGCAAACTATTTATATTAAATTATTGAATTTCTCTTAATTTTTCTTATCTCAACAATTTGTAAAACAAACAAAACAATATGTGCAATACCTGCAACACTCGAAACAAAGTTTGCTATACCCGCAAGAGTATCGCTATGTATTAATCCAAAGAAAAAATACATACCACCATAATCTCCACCGTCTGGCATCAACAAATATGTAATTAGATATGAAATAATAAACCAAAAATTTAATTTTCTGATTTTTGGAGATTTATCGAAATATTTGGTAGCAAAAAAATTAGTTAAGAAAAATACAACAGCGTGGACAAACGGAATTAGCAAAAATGTCATAAAAAATCTTATCCACCCCATATTTAAGAACCATGACACTATCACAATTAAAATGTATAATAACGACATCAGTATTGTTTTCTTCTTACAATAAAAATTGTTCTGTTTCAAAGTTTTAATTGCTTTTACTATTCCAAGAACGATTAAACCGATTACAAGTAATAGTCCGACCATACCTTTAATAAAATATGGTATATAAGGCATGAATTTTGATATTATATTATTCGCTTCCATTTTACTTAACTCCTTTCAAAGGCTCCCTTGTGTAAAGGGAGCTGTCAGCGTAGCTGACTGAGGGATTGTTTATCTTATATACATTATAGTAAAATCCAAAATTATCATTAAGATTAAAACGAAAAATGGTATGAGTTTTATAATAACACTTATAGCTTTATATTTCGTTATTTTCTTTGAAACTAAATGACAAACAAAACAAATAACCGGCATAAACAAACCTGTATAAGCAAATATATTTGTTAAAATGATTATTACATTATCTGTTTCATTAATCAATCTATCTGTTGCCATACCACACATAAAACCGAAAAATGATAATGGTATGTATAACACATAGAGTACTGTATTTAGAATCTTTTGCGGTTTGTGTTTTCTCATTTACAATCCCTCCGACTCTTCGAGCCACCTCCCTTTACACAAGGGAGGCTTTTTTAGTTTCACAAAATTCAACAAAGTTCATGTCAAGACCGGGATAAAAAATTTATCGATATGCTATAATTTTCGTCGTGACAGCGACATATTCCAAACTAAATTAAATTGTTTTATTCAGATTTCGTTGCTGATTATTTCCATCAGTTTCGCGTGATGTAAGTTTTGAATAAACAAACTTTTGACTTTTATAAAGCCCTGAATATCCTGACATTTTATAGCTCACAGCACACGCAACAGCAAAGAAAAGTATTCCGCCTGTTCCAAACATTTCAATTGATAAAAATATTGAAGCCAGCGGACAGTTTACAACGCTGCAAAACAGCGAAATCATTCCGATTGCCGCACCGAAGCCTGCATCAAGTCCCAAAATTGATGCTACGACGCACCCAAACGTTGAACCAATAAAAAATGTCGGGATAATTTCTCCGCCCTTATAGCCTGCTGATATGGTGATTGCTGTAAATATGATTTTTAGAACAAAGTCCCACGCTCTTGCATTTCCCGAAACAGCACGTGAAATTACTTCCATTCCCGTGCCGTTATAATCGTAAGTACCGACCAAAAGAGTCAAAAGTACTAAAACCGCACCGCCTACAAGGGCACGCAAAAAAATGTTCGGGATAAATTCAGACATATAACGCTCGCTCTTTTTCATCACAGTACAAAAAATAATTCCCAAAACCGCACAGCATAGCGATAGAAGAATAACCTTAATCATCACATCTGCTGATAAGGTGTAATTAATAGACAAATCAAAAGCTATGGGAGATATTCCAAACAGCGACGAAATAAAACGTGCCGTAACAGCTGAAACTATACAAGGCAGGAGTGCCGTAAAGTTAAGTGCTCCTACACTTATCATTTCAATCGGAAAGACAGCCGCTGCGACCGGCGTTCCAAAAAGAGCCGAAAATACACTGCTCATTCCAGCTGTAGTAATCAAGCAAATGTCACGGTCTTTTAATTTAAACATTTTTCCAAATCTATAACCTATTCCGCCGCCTATTTGAAGCGCTGCTCCTTCTCTGCCTGCTGAACCGCCGAACATCTGTGTTATGACGGTGCCGACAAAAATGAGCGGCACAACCACAAAAGGCACATCACCATCTCCTGCAGCTGCTTTTATAATGCGGTCGGTGTCTATTTTTCCCTTTGAGCGAAAAAGGTAATAAAACAAAGCTATAACTATCCCCGCAAGCGGGAGAAAATAGATTATAAAGCTGTTTTCTGCACGAAAATCACTCGCTTTGTCTACACATATATGAAACAAAGCACCAACTATGCCCCCTGTTACACCTACACACAGTGCAACTAAGAGCCATTTTATGAAATTCTTAATATACTCAAAAGATTTTTTAAAAATCAGTTTTATTTGTTCCAAGTTTATTGCCCCTTAGTCTGCCTTCATAGAAATAAGCTTTTCTGCCATAATGTATCCTGCTTCTTTGTCGAGTCGGCTCGAACCCGGTCTTGATTCATATATTGTATCAAAGAACATATCACGTGTGGGAACGTATCCGAATGCGTCATTACAAAGTGTAGCAACAAGATTAATTCCCGTTCCGTCGCCGCGTTTTACAATTTTTCCAAACTCAGTAAATATTTCCGAGTTAAAGCCGTAAATTGTAAACTCGCCAATCTGTATACACTGAAGCGGAACATCCATAGTTTCAGGCGTCGATTCAATGTAGCCGATAAGCCTTTTTGCCATCGCCAATTTATACTGCTCAGGGTCTGTATTATCAGCAGAAATCTTGGCATTTTTGTCTTCTTTTATGGTTTGTATACAGTATCTTGCATCTTCGATTTTTTCAGTTTCTACTGCTCTTCTCGGTATGTTGACATATTCAAGATTTGACCTTACTCCGCCTTTTTTTAAACTTTCGGCAAAAGCGGCAACTTTTATCGCTTCGCCTGCGAGCTTTTTGCCCATTTTTACGTAGTGGTCATCTGAAACTGATTCCTTTGAAACATCAAAATGATTTACATCACCACTACAACCTAACAAGAATACCATAACAAAGTCATTACCGTAAACCTTTTTTAGTTCTTTTTCTAAAATTGAAACATAGTCACCCGTGAGTTTTTCTCCACTTACGCAGTCTGCATGACACGCAAAGCCGATTATTGCACCAAGCGGTTTTTCATTTTCATCTTTTACCATCAAAAGCGGCAATTCTTTGTCCGATTCTGTTACAGAGCCAACTATTTCAGGGCTTGTTCTTTTAGGATTTGTCTGCGGAGTGCCGTTTTTCATATAATAATCGCGGCAAAAAGAAATTCCCAAAACTTCACCCTTACCAAAGCTCGGGGTAGCTTTTTTCAATCTTTTGTCTGCTAAAGTTACACAATCTGCAACCAATCTTTCAAATACATCTATGTAGCCTTTTACAGAATCGTCCACGATTGCATCACCTGCAAACGCAATTCCCTCAAATCGGAAAGGAATTGCTGTATGCGAATGAGTAAACGCAATCATAACATTGTTTCGTTTAAT
>CAZCOF010000128.1:0-3992 GCA_964500095.1 uncultured Oscillospiraceae bacterium | reverse complement strand
AAACTGCACACAAAAAGCCGCAGGCAATGCCTGCGGCTTAATTTTTTTAAATTTTTTTGGATTAATATCCAACTTTTTCCCAGCATTCAAATGGAGCAGCAAGTTCTTCACTGATATAAACCTGTGTTTTCTTTGTCTGAAGCATTGAGCTTGGCACTAAAGGTGTTACAGGTCCGTGTGTTACTAAACGTGATGTCATTCTCTGCCATGATGAGAATGTGCCGTTTGTCATAAGTGCGTGCACTTCAATTCTTTCCTTTGCACGCATTACATCTAAAGGTCCGATTGTTGCAGCCTTAGGCGGTACATTTGCTATATCGCCTGACTGACCAAAACAACCATGAAGTGAGTTCTGCATTATTGTCATAGGATGGAGTGTAACAATTTTTGCAGGCTGATTAAGCCATTCTTCAACATCTCCGCTACCCATAAATTCCGGAATAGGATCAACGAATGCAACGTGTCCTGCCCAACCAGGTGATGTTGAAATAATGTCTGCGCCACCTTCTGAAATATCATTGATTATCTTTGAATAATCGTTGATATTTTTGTTTGTGGGATAGTGAACATTTTCAAGAGGCATTCTTAACTTAGGATCAATCTCATTATAAAGATACTTAAGCATAGAATGTACAAAGCCTGCTTCGTATGTTTCAGGTGCAATGTTACCGTCCTGGTCTGCCCATTCATCTTCAGCAAAGATGTGAACCTTTGAACAATCAACCTTAAAGTAGTTGATGAGCTGTGCCAAAGGAATGTAGGTATCAGGTTCAGGATTACCCAAAATCATTGTGAACTTTCTTCCTGCTTCAGATGCTTCCTTTAAACGTGTGAAAAGCGTTGAAATAAGAACAGGATGGGGATTCATCATTACCTTAACTTCAAATTCAGGATGCCACCAAGCTTCTCTTTTTTCAAGTTCCTTTCCGCTTAACCTTCTTACTCTTTCGCAAACTTCCTTGTCCTTAAAAGGAACAAATTCTGCTGCATCAAAATTAAATTTTGTTGCCGGTTCAAAAATTGAATTACTCATAACTAACTCCTTTTTTTATTATTTTTATTATTTTTTTAATTCTTCTAAAAGTTCAAGACCACTTGCAATAATACTTTCAGCAACTCCGCTCTTGTACATTGACGAACGAGCTTCATAGCCACCCTCATCAAATGCAGATTTCATCGGAAAATATCCAAAATAACCATTTGTCAAGCCACACGGCATAATCGCAGACCAGCCTTTTCCTTCTTTTATTCCTACGCCGACTCCGGTAAAAGGTTCACCTGGAATACCGATAAGGGCAACCGGACCGATTTTTAATCCTGTAAGATTCATCTTAATAGTATCAGGACCATTTTCAAGATTGCACATACGAACGGCTTCTGCAACTACTGTGGTAAGCTCCATTGCAGTATACGGAATTTCGCTGTCACGTCCCTCTTCGTGAAGCTGTTTATACAAATGTGCACGGGGCATATCTTCAGGAGAAGGAATGTTTGTGGGTATTTCAACTGTTTTTTCTAAGATTTTTATGCTGTCAACATCTACATATTCAACCTTGTCATAACCCTGAAGAACACATCCTGCTAAAGCTCTCCCCACAAAGCGTGCCATTCCGGGACTCTTCATTTCATTATCAAAGCTTATTTCTGTGTCGTTCATATCGCCGCCTGACGGGAAAACATGTGTACTTCCCACGTCACCTTGAGCACCTACAAAGGTAAGGCACTTAACTCCATCAAGAGCCTTTTCGACTGTTCTTCTTAAGGTACCTACCCAGTCAGAAGATATCATTTCTCCATTTACTGTATCAGCATGAAGTCCATAATTTAATATAACAATACTTTCAGCATTTTCCTGATCAAATCTTAAAAGATGAACTCTTTGATCCAGTTCGCCTATGGGATGATCAATGTTAGGATCGTTTATAGGCGGACATGTACAAGTTGTACCATCCTTCATTTTATAACGTCTTATGTATGCGATTCTATCGGGTGCTTTCACCTCAATAAAGCCCATTTTAGCAGGCTTTAAATCATCTAAAGCAAGAACCGCCACATCAGCAAGACGTTGTGTTAAAAAGTCCACATACTTTTCTCTTAATTCAACATTATCTTCAAATTGACCTTTTTCCTGTAACGGGCTTGTATGTGTATGCGTTGCAGACATAAAGATTTTTTCTTTTGAAATACCAGTTGTTTCTGATATTTTCTTAATATATTGCTCATATGGTTCTCCCTGCACTGAACCTGCATCAACGCTAAACATTAAAACTGTTTCTCCGCCGCATGATACCGCAAGCACATGTGCTTCAAGGTCGTCCAAAAAGCCTTTTGCAAAACGCGGAATATAATATCCATATATGCCGATACCAAGCATAGGATTAATATTAACCTTTGCATATCCTACTTTAAGGTTATTCATATCGTTTTATCTCCTTTAATTTACATGAAAATTCATAAAGTTCATTAAACTGTGTGTACTTTTCCACAAGCTCTTTATCGCCTGAAGGAATAAATACCTTTTCGAATTCAATTGATTCTGCGGCTTTTTCAAAGCTTTCGATTTTTCCGTCACTTACTGCTGCGATTATCACCGCGCCAAGACATGCAGCTTCCTTTTCTTTCGGAACCATAATGGGAAGATTTGTTATGTCAGCCTGAAGCTGACACCATACATCACTTTTTGAGCCACCGCCTGTTGCAATAATCGTTTCTACAAAAGTACCGTTTTTTTCAATATATTCACAGTTCTTTTTAAGAAGAAATCCTACACCCTCCATTACAGCGTACGCCATGTCAAAGCTATCGTGCTCACCTCTTAAGCCCCAGAATACGCCTGTTGCACGAGAGTCAAATTCAGGTGAATTTGCACCTACGAGATAAGGAAGAAATAAAATATCATTTTTATTTCTTACCCCTACAGTCTCATCTATCTCCTTAAAGCTTATATTCTTCATACATAAATTTTTAAACCACTCAAGGCTTACTCCCCCGCTTTCACAAACGGGGAGCATAATGTGTGTGTCAGGAAGAAAACCGTAGTGCATTGCAATGCCGCTTACATCAGAAACATTTTTCTTTGAAAAAGTTGCCATCGCCATAACAGTTCCTGTAGAAAGTGTAATTTTGCCCTCACCTATATTTCCCGTACCAATCATTCCTGCAAAGTGGTCAAGCGTTCCAATATTCACTTTAACTGTGTCATTTAAACCAATTTTTTCGGCAATACTTTCTTTTAGATATCCTGCTACTGAGCAGGGTTCTGCTAAAGGTGGAAGCTTTTTCTCATCTATGCCGATTGCATCTAACATTTTCTTCCAGTAACACTTTTTATAAATGTCAAAGTAAAATGAGAATGTAGCAATTGACATATCCGAAATTTTATTTCCTGTCAGATAATACACCACATAATCTTTTAAGAGCATATAAGTCTGCGCATTACAAAATATTTCGGGTCTGTTTTTTTTGAGCCATAATATTTTTGTTGCAGGCCAAGTAGGAAGAACTGACCGCTGACCTGTAACGCTCTCACACTCTTCTATTGAAAAAATCTTTTCAAGCTCACCACACTCTGTAAACGAACGCTCATCCATCCATGAAATAGCATTCATAAGCGGGCATCCATCTTTGTCAACTACCACAAGCGACTCTGCCTGCCCTGTAAAAGCCATTTCACTGATGCTATCCACCTCGTTCTCCTTAAGCATTGCAGAAAGCAAAATAATCAATTCTTCAGTATACGCCTTTGCATCAAATTCCACAAAGCCGTTTTCCCTTATGTAAGTTACAGGGATACTGCGACGGTCTTTAAGATTTAAGTTTTCATCATAGAGTACCGCCTTAATATTCGTACTTCCTAAATCAATTCCTAAATACATTTTTTCTCCCGTTACATTACCAGATTCTTTAGTCAATTGTTTCTACTGTCTTGTTATAGAAAGATTTTAGTGCTGCTGTTGCCATTGTGTGTGAAAGCTCTGTTTCTTCAGGCTTAA
>CAZCOF010000127.1:0-4064 GCA_964500095.1 uncultured Oscillospiraceae bacterium | reverse complement strand
CACGTACCAGTAGCGTTATCCTTTGCGGGAATAATTGTTTCAACTGAATTTGAAATCTCAATGTAACCGTCGCTACTTGTCCCTGCTGCAAAAACAGGCATTGTAAATACCAATGAAATTGCAACTGTCATCGTTAGCAACAATGACACGAGTTTTACTTCCATACTTTTCTTCATTTTTTCCTCCTTATCATATACATACTTTTTAAAAAAATCTTTCCTACTTAACTTCTCTCAAAATTATATTGTATAGGTGCATAGCACCACTTATAACAGTAAGCTTTGCTGTGTTCTCACCAGCAGTTAAGTTTATTGTACCAAGTGATACGATTTCTCTTTTGCCCTTGGTGTCTGCACTTTGTTCAAATTGTTCATTACTACCGAGAAGGCTGTTGTTTATTTTAATATTAATCCACACATCCTCATCTCCTACATCTTTACCTTCTAAAAGTATCTCGTATGTTCCTTCTTCTATTCCCGATAAAATGTATGTAAGTGAGTCATTAGGATTTAAGCCGAGCTGGTCTGTGTATACTTTAACTGATTCGCTTTTTTCTACAAAGCTCATACCATCAATCAATATTCCGAGCGGATCTTCATGTTTTGGCTTTGTATGTATGTAGTCTCTTATGTAAGATGGTGCTTCTACCTTTTCAAGCAAGCTAACATAATCAGCCTCCAAACCTGCCTTATCAGCAATGCTTTTTGCCTCAGCAACGAGTGTTACTCCGTCGTCTGCGTATGGATAAATTGCTTCTTCTATACTGTTATACGGCTCGTTATTTTCGACATCTGCAACATAATGGTATTGCTGTGTGTCAGAATAGTTATCGTACACGTTATTATAAGTCGTTTCATATTTTTCATTTTGTAGTAACAAAAATACACTCTCATTGTTTAAAACCAAATTGTCGTGTACGTTTAAATACGACGAACCTGCATCCAGATATATTCCGGGATAACCGGAGGAATTGTTTTTTTCAAGGTGATTGTTCACAATTTTTCCTTCGTAGTTTGCTCCAAGGGTATAAATATTTCCGCCATCATTTAAAGTGGCTAAAACATCCGTTATCTTATTGCCTGAGATTGTAAGATTTCTGCACATAGCATTTCTGCTACTTGTGTCCTCCCAACCCCAGCCTGCCGATATACCTGAATAAGGGGTGCCCGAAATATCGTTATTTTCTATCTTTATTGCATTTTCGTAGTAAACACTTATTGCTGCGTTTTGTCTATACTCTGTAGCAACACGTCTGAGGACATTATTTT
Organism: uncultured Oscillospiraceae bacterium; assembly: GCA_964500095.1. Lineage (GTDB taxonomy): Bacteria > Bacillota > Clostridia > UBA1381 > UBA9506 > Congzhengia. The sequence goes on along the minus strand of CAZCOF010000127.1, from coordinate 2,796 downwards.
TTATTAAAATATTCTGACATATATCAGAAGAAGAATCACCCTCGTGTGTACTATTTCCGATAATAATCCCCGTACCACTGACATCCTTTATTATATTGCCTTCAAAAACTACATCTTCTACTCCGTCTTTCATTGATATAGCCGCTGAATCAAGTGAAGAAAATTCGCAATTAGTAATTTTTATATTTTCTGCATAATTCATTTCAAATTGCGAAAGCATTAGCAAGCCTTTGGTTCCATCTCTTTTTTCAGCATCATATATACTGTCTGATTGGTATCCTATAAAACCGACAGTACTTACGTCATTCCATGCACCGTATTTAAAACTTAAATTATCAAATACGATATTTGAAATTTTTGTTTCGCTGTTTATTCCGTTTACAATGACAAGTCCTTCAGTAACACTAACTACCGTTTCAATAGTGGTATTCAAATTATCCTTTTCGTCATCATATGGATAATAATAGATTACCTTTTGATCCTTGTCATAGTAAAATTCTCCGGGGGTATCAATCAATGCCAGGTCATTTTCTATATAATACTCTGTACCGACTGTTACATTGTTTTTACCAAGCGGTTCATAAAAATATTCAGCATCTGTCACAACAACCTTTTTACCATTCAGATCTTTTATTTCTTTAATTGGGTGTCTTAATTGACGCCACGCTATTTCCCAAACCAGCTCTGCATTTTGCGGCTTTATGAGATTAGGAAATCCGCCGGTTGTTGAAGTAACAAAGCCTTCTTTATACGAAGTTGTATCGTCGTCATAATCTTCAAGATATGTGTATGTATAACTTGTTCTGCTTCGTTCAGCAGCAATGCCGTTTATATAGAGATTTCTTACATCTGTCACTCCGTCTAAAGAAGCTTTATAGATACCATCTTTATATTCACTCCAGCCTGTAACCCTTTTTCCGCCCGAAATAACAGGCGGATTTTCTAAAGCAGTATTGGTTCCTCTGTAAACTATGTTGTACCCATTTTTTCCGCTATGCTCAGGCATAAATTCTTCTGTTTCAGATATCAAATATTCTCCTGGAGCTATATTGATAATTATATCTCCTATCATATCATCTGATATCTGAGCTGCTGCATTCTTTGCCTTTGATATTGTAGCAAACGGTGCTTCTCGTGTACCGGGGTCGTTGTCATCACCACCCGGAGCCACGTAAAATTCTTTATATATGTTTTTATACGGATCATAAACATCTGCTTTTTTACTATCCTTAAAGCAAATAAGCTTCCACGTAATTTTGTCCGGATCGTCTATGATAAGCTCAGGAAAATTTGCCACATAAACTCCTGAATCATTTTTGGTAATAATATCAACAGCTAAAAGACGTTTGTATTCGCCAATGTTTTCATAAATTGCTGCAAAGCTGCTTTCGTTGTCTATGATATTAGAATTGTTGATTTCTATCGAAATATTTCCGCTTACAAAGCTGTCAATCTGCTCGCCATCTTTTAAAAGCTTTACCCTTGGATTCGTCTTTTCGCTTTCAGCTAAAACTAATAGCGTATTAAGTGCATCTTCTACACTATCAAAACGGCGATTCGCCATTTGCATATATACGCCCTTTTTATACCAAATTCCATCGAGTATCGAATCAAGGTCGATTCCAATTTTTGTGGCATAGTTTTCAAATGCCGCCAAAACGCGACTTTCTGTTTTTGCATTATACAACGCAGTCAAAAAGCCACTCTCATCATTTTCGTCAATCTTTAGAATGTTGAACGATCTTACATCAGCACTTGAGCCTGCGAGAAAAAGCTTTAGCAAAACTTCTCCTGCCAGCAAATTAACATACGTGCCACAAGTAATATAATCATCGCTACCTGCTATTTCAATATTAGCAAGTGCCTCTGCGTTACTACTTAAGTTTATAAAGGTATCTTCTTCTGCTTTTACATCGACACTTAAAAAATATCTTCCTGAGCTTCCAATAATTCCCTTATATGTCACATATGATTTTGGCACCATTTTTAAGTCATTATTTGAAATAACACAATCTGTGCTTTTATCAACAATAAACGGGTCAGGCTGTCCTTGAATTTGATTTATGCCTACTGCAAAAAAGAACGCAGAACCATTTGACATTTCAAAAGTAAGTGTATGTTCTCCTGCAGTAAACTCTCTTACGCCTGCTACTGTTCTTAACGCATAGTAATAACTCGAATTTTCTACTCCAAAAACTTTTGAATCAAAAAGATTTTCAGTACCCTCTTTTACTGTTATAGTTGCTGTTGCATCTTTATTCTGCAAACCTATATATGTTGTTATCTCATACATAGCGTTTTCAGGAATATTTATTTTTATGCTCGCTGTGTTACCTGTGTTTAGAGACAGACATGTGTTTGGAAGATCAAACGCTGTATTCTTATTATTTACATCAGTATAAACTTGAGCATCTGTTTCACAGCCATTTATACTGTAAATCGTGTCCCAAAAATCAGAATCCTTCATTTCGTAGGGAATAAATTTAAAACCATAGAAGTAGAAGCTGCCTGAATTTGTCACAACCTTAATAGTATGATCACCCGCAGAAAGAAATACCCTTCCAAGGTCGGTCTGTAATGCATTGTAATAACCTGATGAATATTCCATTTGTTTGTTGTTTACAATTATGGTTTCGCCATCATAAATTGTAAATGCAGCTTTGCTGCCACCGTTATTCGGATAACCTGTCACGGCATGGATTTTAAAATATCCGTCTTCTGCTACAGTAATGTTGTATGTAACTTCACCAACGGTTGTATTTGCAACAACAAATCCTTGTGTCCATTCAACACCGC
>CAZCOF010000126.1:0-4066 GCA_964500095.1 uncultured Oscillospiraceae bacterium | reverse complement strand
TATTGGATACGATAAATCCGTAAAAAAGACCTTAGAAGGTAAGGCAAATGTTGTTTTTCCGGCTGACAACTGCCGTTTTGCTTCATATCTTTTAAGACATTTTCACGAATATTTCAGCGGTCTTGCAGGCGAAGACATAGATGTCATTCACTGGAACACAGGGCTTTGGGATTGCTTGAGATTATTTGAAGAAGACCCGCATACACCTTTAGACGTTTACGCTTATTACATAGACAGAATTTGTATAAGAATAAAAAAGCTGTGTCCCAATGCAAAGGTTATTTTTGCAACATCAACAAACGTTATTTCTGAAAAAATGGGACAAAACGCAATGCGTTACAACGAAGACATTGAAAAATATAACAAAGTAGCTGTAGAGATCGTGAAAAAGTATGGGTTTCTAGTCAACGATTTATACGCTTTTTCGACAACACTTCCCGAAGAATATCACTCACCTGACGGTGTTCATTTTTATACACCCGGCGGAACTAAAGCTTTTACAAATCAGGTACTTTCATACGTTGTACCGGCACTTGGTATAGACGAAGTTTTAGAATACAAAGAAGAAATGTTTACAGATAAGCCCGTTGGAATTTAAATACACATAATAAAAAGCGATTGATAAAATCAATCGCTTTTTATTATGTAATCTTGTTTTATAAAATCAGATTTACTAACGCATACATTACGGAAGGACAAAGTAAACATCCCAATCCTGTATAGAATGTAGCTGTCATAGCACCATACGGTACTAAGCTGGGGTCAGTTGCAGCAAGTCCTGCTGATGTTCCGCTTGTTGTTCCGATTAAACCGCCGAAAATCATTGCTGCACTGGGAGTGGTTAAGCCGATTTTCTTAGCAAACACGGGAGTAAGGAGCATAGCTGCAATAGATTTGAATAAACCTGCCGCAATAGAGATTGCAATAACTGTTGATTCTGCACCTAATGCTGCTCCTGTAACAGGTCCTACAACGAATGTAACAGTACCTGCAGCAATGGTTGAAACGCTTACAGCGTCCCTGTAACCAAAAGCATAAGCAATCAACGCACCTACGATAAATGTTAAAATAACACCTGTTAAGAGCGCCGCAACGCCAATAAATCCGCATTTTTTGATTTCCGACAATTTTGCACCGTAAGATGTTGAAATGATGGCAAAATCACGAAGTGATGAACCGCCCAAAATACCGATACCGGCAAATATGCTTATATCAGAAAGACCCTTTGAGCCGCCTGTTACTTTTCCGCCGACGTACGCAAGGATTAATCCTAAAAATATAGCTATTGCTGATGAATGAATTCTTCCGCGTGTCACCTTAGCTGAAACAAAGCTTGAAAACAGCGATATTATTCCAACAATCAAGAACGACATTACAAATCCGTTGTCGATAAATAACTCTGTAAAAATGTTTAATACTTTCATCACTCTACCTCCGTCTTTTCTTCTTCAACAGCTTGCTTTTGTGTGAACTTGTTGAAAACAGGAACCAAGAGAAAAGCAACCACTATAACGCCAACACCTGCTACTAATGCAAGCACACCGCCTTGTAACGCATTGATAACATTCTGTGACGCTGTCATTGCAATAATTACAGGAATAAACATTTCTTTCCAGAATTCTATTCCCTTTTCATAACCCTTAGGCAAAATTTTGGAAACCTTTTTCGAGTTGGTTAAAATCAAAAGCAAAAGCATAGCAAAACCTACACCGCCAATGTCAGAACCAAGACCCGTCAAAAGACCCAACAGATTTCCTACAAATGAACCTACAAGCATACAACCTGCCAGTAATGCAACCCCATAAATCATAATCTATCATCCTTTACTTTTTATTCTATCCTCTGATGCACCACACAAAAATGTGTTGACAATAAATAATTATACCGCAAAAACGAACACATTTCAATAGTTTTTTGGAAAAATATACGTCTTTTTTAAATATTTTCTTAAGCTATCAAATTACTATAACAACTTGATTTTTTATATATATTATGATAATATATTAATAGTTATTTAAAGAAAAGTTAAATTTTTTTAAAAGGGCGATATTATGAAATTACATATCAACATTAAAAATCACGAATACGACATAGTAATTGGCAAGGATATTTTAAAAAATACTGCTGACTACATATTATCAGCAAGAAATAAACCAAAAAAAATTATGGTGGTCACAGACGAAAATGTGGAAGATTTATATGCCGATACTGTCTGTAATTCATTAAAAGAAATTGCAGAAGTAAAGTTGGTTGTTCTTCCCGCGGGCGAAACGACAAAATCACTTTCGTATCTTAGCGATTTATACGACAAAGCTTTCTCATTCGGTATGACACGTTCTGATTTAGCCGTTGCTTTGGGCGGCGGTGTAATAGGTGATTTGACGGGATTTTTTGCTTCAACTTTACTTCGCGGAATTGACGTTGTGCAAATACCTACAACACTGCTTTCGCAGGTTGACAGCTCCGTCGGCGGAAAGACTGCTATAGATGTTTCGTGGGGCAAAAATTTAGTAGGAACATTTTATCAGCCCAAGCTTGTAATTGCAGATACAAAAACACTTACAACACTTCCCGATAAAGAATTTTCATCAGGTCTTTCCGAAGTTATCAAATATGGTTGCATCTGGGATAAAGATTTATTTGACAAAATAAACGCTGCAGGAAACCGTGATGGTTTAATGGAAATAATCGATGAAATTGTATGCACCTGCTGTGACATAAAACGTCAGGTTGTTGAAATTGATGAGCACGACACATCACTTCGTATGATTTTAAATTTCGGTCACACCGCAGGTCACGTCGTTGAAAAAGCCTACAACTACACCGGATACACGCACGGCGAAGCAGTAGCGTTCGGTATGATTATTGCCGCCCGTTTAGGCGAACGCTTGGGCATTTCAAAAGCAGGAACCGGCGAAGTAATAAAGGATATTATCGAAAAGTTTAATCTTCCCTGCGAAATAAAAATAAGCATCGAAGACTTGTCAGGAATAGCACTTGACAAAAAAACATCAGGAAGTGAAATTTCTGTAATACTATTAGAAAAAATAGGAAAATATAGCATTCGCAAAATGAAAACAGATGAGTACGTCGCTTTATTAGAAGAAGTATGGAATTGAATACAAAAAGCAAAAGACCCGCAAAACTTACTTTGCGGGTCTTTTGCTTTGTTCCTTTTTTTCAAAAGGAGGGAAAATGAAAAAGTTTGTGTTGTGTTAGTTGTGGTATGGTTATATATTACACCTTTTTTCGTCATTTTTCAATTCGCCATCTCGACAAAGATTACAAAAATGTTATTTATTTTTTGTGCAATTTCTACAAAACTCGACTATTGAGTAACTGATTTAAGCTTTAAAGTCAGCTCGTCTCCGTCTAAAGACGTTACTCCTTCGGGAAGCTCTAATTTCACCTTTACTTCCCCATTCTTAGAAATCATATTACCATAAATTATTGATGTTGAAATCTTGTCTATTTTCTCTATAACGTCGGCATCGCCTGCAATTTCAATACTCTTTACAGAAGTGTCTGCCAATGTATAGCCAAGACCGTCAGAAAATCTTGCATCTATTGCTACGGTCTTCTTTTTTGATATTGTACAGTGAACATCTGCCGCTTCCTTTTCAAGTGTAACGTAAGGAGTGTTAAATATTTCGCCCGACGTACCTATAAATCTGATTGGTACGTCTGCAACTGTTACGTCTTCATCTTTTCCGCCTACATCGACATCTGCCGTCAGTGCTTCTATTGTGTTTACAATAGATTTCGGTCCTTTGATTTTTACCTTTTCGGGTGTAACTTTATAGTCGCTCACGCAATAGCCCGACTTGGGATTTCCTATTTGATTTATCAAAACTTCTTTTTCTGCAACTACTATTTCGTCAACGGTTACAGTAATGTGCTGGGGATTTTGCTCCAAGAGTTCTACGCTTCCGTATGGCAGGATTACGTTAATGTTAATCTCGTGCGTACCTGTGGAATTGATGCTAGAGGCATCTGCTACCGCTGCAATGTCTTCTTTCTTTATACCCGAAATACGCTTTCTTTGTCCCCGCACTTTTACATCAAT
>CAZCOF010000125.1:0-4114 GCA_964500095.1 uncultured Oscillospiraceae bacterium | reverse complement strand
TTAAGCCTGAAGAAACAGAGCTTTCACACACAATGGCAACAGCAGCACTAAAATCCTTCTATAACAAGACAGTAGAAACAATTGACTAATCGGTATGCAAAAAGACAAGGCAATTATTATGCCTTGTCTTCTTTTTTATTCCTTTGAATCTTCGATGGCAGCACTCCCAAATGCTTTTTAAACGTCTTTGTAAAATACGAAATATCCGAAAAACCGCACTCTGTTGCAATATCGGTAATACTTGCGTCTGTGTTTATAAACTGCGAGTATGCGTGGTTCATCCTTAAATCATTTAAATATGTAACGACGGTGCTGCCCGTGATTTCTTTAAAGCATCTGCAAAAGTGGTATTTTGAATACCCGATTTTGTCTGCGATTTCATCTAGTGATAAAGGCTCACAAAAATTGTTTTTCATATATTTCATAGCGTCTTTTACCATTTTTAAGTTTTTGCTCTCGTCGCGAAAGTCATAGTTTGCAACTAAATGACGCCGGAACAAAAGCGTTAAGATTTTTAAAGCATCGGATATTTGGGCGGCTTCATAAAAAGTACCTTTTTCATCATCTTCTTTTTTCATATCTTGTGCGAGATTAAAAATTTCGGGGTCTAAAACCAATTCCTTTATATGATTTTCGTCGATAAAAAACCCGTAACGCTCACAAAAATCCTTGTCTATAATCAGGCAATGATATGTTACATACTTGTCTTTTGCTATGATACTGTGCATTGTACTTGAATTTATAATAATGGTGTCGCCGGGATTTGCCGTATACACCGTGTTGTTTAAACGCACGAGAGCAGTATCCTTTACAATAAACAAAATCTCAATATCTTCGTGCCAACGTCCGCGAAAAGCATACCCGCCGTTTAATTCCGTGTGAAATCTCACCGGCATACGGTAATTCTGGTTATGATGGTTTTCGTAAGTCTTATCATTCATAGTTTTATACCCCGAAATAGCAATATTATACCAAAATCAAGCAAAATTCTCTATTTACATATAAAGTATATCACAATATAATTGTCTTGTAAACTATAATTTTGAAAGGATGATATAAAATGTATAATTTTCCCATAGGCATAATGATGCACTCATTAAGAGAAGATGACAAAACAGCTATCGAGTCAGCTGCCAAAATGGGTGTACAGGGCTTGCAATTTCTTGGAACTTATGGCGAACATTCAGCAGAAGAAATGACACAAGAAAAAAGAAAAGAATTAATGAGAATGATGGACGCTAATGGTTTAGTGTTCTCAGCAGTTTGCGGCGACTTCGGTGTAGGTTTTTGGAACCCTGAAACAAACGCTGAACAGATCGAAAAGTCAAAAAGAGTAATCGATATGGCGCTAGACTTAGGTACAAACATCGTTACAACACATATCGGTGCTATTCCTGATGATGCAAACGAAGAAAGATATAAAATTATGCAGGAGGCTTGCTTTGAATTGTCAAGATACGCAGACGAAATGAAATCTCACTTTGCAATAGAAACAGGTCCTGAAAAGGCAGTTATCTTAAGAGATTTCTTAGACACACTTGGCTCTCGTGGTGTCGCAGTAAACCTAGACCCTGCAAACTTCGTTATGGTAACGGGCGATGACCCTGTAAAAGCGGTTTACACATTAAAGGACTACATCGTTCACACCCACGCAAAAGACGGTATCAAATTAGACCCTAATGCAACTGCAAAATCAGTTTACAACGTAGACAGCGAAGAAAAAATCATCACAAACCGCACATTCCGCGAGCTTCCCTTAGGCGAAGGCGGCGTTGACTTTGACAACTACTTAAAAGCTTTAGAAGAAATCGGATACAAAGGCTTTTTAACAATCGAGCGTGAAGTAGGCGAAGATCCCAAAAAAGATATTGGAATGGCAGTTAAATTCTTAAGAAACAAGATAGAGGTGCTTTAATATGAAAAAGTTAAAAATTGGCGTAATAGGTGTAGGTAGTATTTCAGGTGCACATATTAATGGTTATTTAAACAACCCCAATGTAGAATTATACGCACTCTGCGACATTGACGAAGAAAAGTTAAAGAAAAAAGGCGAAAAGTTTGGCGTAGAAAGACTCTTTACAAATGTTGACGAAATGCTCGCACTTGAAGAAATCGACGCAGTAAGCGTATGTACGTGGAACGCAGCACACAAAGATTGTACAATCAAAGCCTTAAAAGCTAAAAAGCACGTCTTATGTGAAAAGCCTATGGCAATGAACAAAGAAGAAGCCGAAGAAATGAAAAAGGTTGCCGAAAGTAACGGCGTACTTTTAATGATTGGCTTTGTAAGAAGACACGGCAACGATACAAAAGTATTAAAAGAGTTTATCGACAACGGCGACTTGGGTGAAATTTATTATGCAAAGACCAAGTACATAAGAAGAAACGGCTGCCCCGGCGGTTGGTTCGGTAACAAGGAATTATCAGGCGGCGGTCCGTTAATAGATTTGGGCGTACATACAATCGACTTAATTAAATACTTAATGGGTAACCCGAAACCCGTTTCAGTTTACGCTGCAACCTTTGACAAGCTCGGCAAAAGGGAAGACAAAATCAACGGTGGCGGCTACGTTTCAGAAACAAAGAACGTAGAAGAAATATTTAACGTAGAAGACTTAGCAGTAGCGACAATCAGATTTGACAACGGTGCAATTCTTACTGTTGAGACAAGCTTCAGCTTAAACACCAAGAAAAAAGAAGAAGGCGGCATCGAAATCTACGGTACAAAAGGCGGCGCATCATTCACCCCCGACCTTGAAATCTATAACAACTTAAACGGCTACTTGACAAACGTATCGTTTGCAGACTCAACAAAATTTGAATTCCAAGCAGTATTCTGCAACGAAATCAACCACTTCGTTGACTGTATCTTAAACGGCACAAAGTGTATCGCAACAGCAGATGACGGTATCGAACTTATGGCGATTTTAGACGCTGCTTACGAATCAGCTCGTACCGGTCACGAAGTAGTTTTAGCATAGGTGATGATATGAAATTAAAAGTAATGTCTTTTAACACTTTGCATTGCGAAGACTATTTGAATAAAAAAATAGACTTCGACCTTTTTGCAAAGACGATTATAGACTCAGGTGCTGACATCATAGGGCTTCAGGAAGTGCGGGGTAAGGGAGTTAGCCCCGAATACGACGCTCAGGCAAAAATCTTGTCAGAAAAGACAGGATATTACTATTATTTTGCAAAGGCGTTTGACGTTGGCGGCGAAAACCCGTACGGCAATGCGATTTTGTCAAAATACCCTATCAAAAATGCTGAAATCATAAAAATCCCCGATATTTGGACAGTAAAATATAAAGGCCGCCACGAACCCAGATGCGTATTAAAGGCAGAAATCGACATTTCGGGAATGAAGACAGTCGGTGGATTGACAGTAATGGTAGCTCACTTCGGCTTAAACGAAGGCGAAGCACAAGACGCGGTGCAGACAATACTTTTAAACCGTGAAGACGAACGCTTTATCTTAATGGGCGACTTTAACGTAACGCCCGACAATGTTGTTTTAACGCCCTTGCGTGAAGCAATGAATGATGCAGCAGAGCTTTTTGACAAAGAACTTTTAAGCTGGCCGTCAGACAATCCCGACAGAAAAATCGACTATATTTTCTGTTCAAGGGATATAAAAATATTGTCAGCTGACATACCGAACAAGGTCGTGTCAGACCACAGACCGCACATAGCGGACATTGAATTATAAAAAAATTAAAGAAGATGCAAATTTTTGCATCTTCTTTCTTTTTTTGCAGATAATATCAAAAAAGGAGGCAATAAAATGATAGAACAAGATACAATTAAGCTCCTGCGTGAGTGCGACGCAGGTGTAAAAATGGGCACAACTTCAATAGGTGATGTCATAAACAGCGTAAAAGACGCAGAATTTAAAAAGCTTTTGTCCGTCTGCAAGGCAGAGCACGAAAGCTTAGAAACTGAAATCAGAACACTGCTTGATGAGTACGAAGACGAAGGTAAAGACCCGAACGCAATGGCAAAGGGTATGGCGTGGGCAAAGACGAACGTGATGCTTTCTGTAAAAGACACAGACGAAACGATAGCAGATTTAATGACTGACGGTTGCAATATGGGTGTAAAATCTTTAAAT
>CAZCOF010000124.1:0-4182 GCA_964500095.1 uncultured Oscillospiraceae bacterium | reverse complement strand
TTTTTTTAATTTTTTTTTATTTTTTTTTAAATATAACTTTTATATAAAATATATTGTGTAATCAGCACCGTCAAAAAAAGAAAAACGACGAGATGTGAGATTGTAAAAAAACCATACACCACGCCGTTTTCAGCCGTTTTACACATTATATTGTATAACGAGAGTTTATTTCTTCTAAATATGCCTTTATTAAAGTTATATTTCTTCTTTGTTACAAAAATATTCCAATTTTACCTGATTTTTTCTTTAACAGTTTGCCATATTTCTACCAATTTAAATGCAGGTACTATTTTTATGCTTTCTTCCGTCACGATACCATATTCAAATTCCGTCATACTTTCCTTTAATATATTAAGACTTTCTTCATCTGCTTTGCCTATCGCCGAAGAATTAAAGCACAATGGCGGATACATAACACACCACCAGTTTTGTCCGTCGCCCGTGCCTAAAACCACCCGAACGGCATCATACTCGCCTGCGGGAAGTGTGATGTTTTCATATTTTTTTGTAGGAAAATAAAATTTTCCCGTTTCAACCGAGGCACCATAGGAAACGCCTTGTTCTTTTAAAATTTTTAGAGCAAGCTCTTTGATTTTTTCTTTTTCTTCCTTATTTAATGTCTTTTTTATTCCATCTTTAAATATTTCTTTCTGCGATGAAACTATTGCATCTTTAACTAAAAGCTTTATTTTCTGGTCACATTCTTTGTCGCTGTTGGCTATGATATGAAGCCTTACGATGCCACTTGCAATACCGTCGTGCATTCGCTCACAGAATACAACAACTGACGCAGCAAGTAAAAATACAACAATTATGCACCACGTAAAAATTTTTCTTTTCATTTCTGCTTTTCTCCCGTTTTAATTGTACATTGCAGAGTATAGACATTTTTTTGTTTTTTTAAACTTAATTTTTTATAAATAATACTTGCATTTTTATGCACGATGTTGTATAATAATGCACATATTACTTTTTCGAAGGGAAGAATTACTATGGTTAAAGTTGGCGTTTTAGGCGCTACAGGTTACGCAGGCACAGAATTGGTACGCCTTTTATGTGCACATAAGGACGTAGAAATCACAATGCTTGCATCAAAATCTTACGCAGGACAGAAGATGTCAGAGATCTTTACATCGCTTCGCGGCATCTGTGATATTGTTTTGGAAGAAGCAGATACAGACATTGCCGCAAAAAAATGCGACGTAGTATTTACAGCTCTACCACACGGCGTATCACACGAAGTTATTAAAGAATTACACGCAAAAGGCTTAAAAGTCATCGACTTATCGGGCGACTTTAGATACAACGACATTAAGGTTTACGAAGAATGGTATGGTGTTGAGCACGCTTGTCCCGAACTTTTAGAAAAATCAGTTTACGGACTTTGCGAACTCCATAGAGAAGAAATCAAAAAAGCAGACCTTATAGGTAACCCCGGATGTTACACAACCTGTTCAATCTTAGGTCTTGCACCGCTCGTTAAAGCAGGTGCTGTCGAAACAAAAAACATCATTATTGATGCTAAATCAGGCGTATCGGGTGCAGGTCGCAGTCTGGCTTTGCAGACACATTTTGCAGAGTGCACAGAAACGATGAAGGCTTACAAGGTTGCAACACACCGCCACACATCAGAAATCGAACAGGAATTATCACTCTTAGCAGGTGAAGACATTGTTTTATCATTTACGCCACACTTAGTTCCTATGAAACGCGGTATTTTGGTTACAGAGTACGCAAATCTTAAAAAGCCGTATACCAAAGAAGAGCTTTTAGATATTTATAAAGAGTTTTACAAGGGCGAAAAATTCGTTAGAGTATTAGATACCCTACCCGAAATCAAAAACATCACAGGCTCTAACTACGTTGACATCGGTCTTACAGTAGACACTCGCTTAAACCGTGTAATCGTAGTTGCCGTAATTGACAATCTCGTAAAAGGCGCTGCAGGTCAAGCTATTCAAAATATGAACCTTCTTTTCGGCCTTCCCGAGTACGAAGGCTTAGACAGAGCAGGTTTTTACGTATAACATAAAGGAGAAAACAATGAACACAATAGACGAACTCATAAAGCGTGCCGGTATACTTACCGAAGCACTGCCCTATATTCAAAAGCTTCACAACAAAACAATCGTTATAAAATACGGCGGCAACGCTATGATTAACGAAGATTTAAAAAGAACGGTTATGGAAGACATCACCCTTTTAAAATATGTAGGTATGAACCCCGTTATCGTACACGGAGGCGGACCTGATATTTCAGCAGAATTAAAGACTCACAACGTAGAAAGCGAATTTATAAACGGTCTTCGTGTTACAGATGCTGACACAATTAAAATCGCACAGATGGTTTTGGTAGGCAAAACAAACAAAGAGGTCGTTTCAAACATCAACATTAACGGCGGCAAAGCCGTAGGTCTTTGCGGTATCGATGGCAGAATTATCGAGTGTGTTCCCTTAACAGAAGATACAGAAGGCAACAAAATCGATGTAGGTTATGTCGGAAAAATCACAAAGGTGAACTCAGGCATTATAAAATCCTTGTGCGAAGATGAATACATCCCCGTTATTGCCCCCATCGGCACAGACAAAAACGGTCAGAGCTACAACATAAACGCAGACACAGTAGCATCAGCAGTCGCTACCGCTATGGGTGCTGAAAAGCTGATTTATTTAACAGATGTCGAAGGCGTAAAAGATACGAACGGCAATATTATATTTGAAATCACAACCGAAAACGCTGAAAAACTCATCGAAGATGGTACAATTTCAGGCGGTATGATTCCAAAAAGCCGTGCTTGTATGGAAGCCGTAAACAAAGGCGTAAACAGAGTACATATCATCGACGGAAGAATTCTTCATTCGATAATCTTAGAAATCTTTACCGACACTGGTATAGGTACTATGTTCAAGAAGTAGAATATAGGTAAATTAAAAACCATCTTTTTAAGATGGTTTTTAATTTACCACTTGACATAGTATTCAATACTATGTATAATAGATGTAGATACATTTTCGCATTGGAGGACATTATGAATTACAAAATAGTAGCAGATTCATCATCAAATGTATACAGTTTAGAAGATGTTAATTACGATTATGTGCCACTGACAATTTCATCAGGTGACAAAGAGTATGTAGACACTCCCGAAACCGACGCGGTCGCTATGGCACGCGAAATGAAAACATCAACAGAAAAAACACGCACTTCGTGTCCTAATATATACGATTGGCAAAAAAGCTTTTCGGGTGCTGATAACGTTTTTGCAATTACTATCACAAGCAATTTATCAGGCAGCTACACTGCCGCAGTAAATGCAAAAAAGCTATATTGTGAGAACAACAAAAATACAAATATCCACATTATAGATTCTCTTTCAGCAGGGCCTGAACTCAGACTTATCATCGAAAAGCTCTCCGAATTTATAAAAAGCGGATTGGATTTTTCACAAATTATAGAAAAAATAAATGAATACAAAAAACGCACGCATCTGTTCTTTTGTTTAGAATCTTTGACAAACCTTGCAAAAAACGGAAGAGTGTCGCCCGCAGTTGCACATTTAGCAGGTCTTTTCGGTGTTCGTGTTGTCGGCAAGGCATCAGATGTCGGAACGTTAGAACCGCTGTCTAAACCACGCGGCGAGAAAAAGGCACTTACAACAATTTACGAGCACATTAAATCAACGGGCTTTTCTGGCGGTAAAATACGAATTGCTCATTGCGATAATATTCCCTTTGCAGAAGCTCTTAAAAATCTCATTATAAAAGATTTCCCGAAATCCAACATTTTAATTGAACCCTGCGGTGCACTTTGCTCATATTATGCAGAGTTAGGTGGTATCTTAGTAGGTGTTGAAAGTTAAAAAAGCTGTGGCATATGGGGCATACCGATAAGGACAGTAAAAGGCTCTCGTGAATTTGCGAGAGCCTTTAATCATTATAAAAACAATCTAATTCCCATTTTAGAGGGTTTGTGTCTACATATTCCCATATTTTCTGATAATCTTTTTCACCACGAATTATGTGGTCATGATATGATCTTTGCCATATAGAATGACCAATTTCTTTTGTAACCATTGTTTTAAAGGAGCGAATTATGGTTTCGATGTTCTTTGTAGGGGACGATGCCCTCATCGTCCCGTGAAGAAATATAATCAAATGAATATGATTTGGCATTATCACATA
>CAZCOF010000123.1:0-4207 GCA_964500095.1 uncultured Oscillospiraceae bacterium | reverse complement strand
GATTTTATGCCCTTTAACATAATAAGAGCCGATATAACAACGCTTTCGGTTGATGCAATAGTCAACGAGCCGTTTGGGGACGGAGCCGTTTGGGGACGTACATTTTTTGGCACCATTCCACCACTTTTGTATTTATAGAAATGAAATTTACCACTTGGGGTCAGACCCCAAGTGGTAAATTTTATTTAAACCCCTCCCCGTGAACCTCCCGCACCTCGGAAATTATGGTAAACGCCCGTGAATCATGTTTTTTCACCGCATCAATAAGCTTCGGTATTTCCCTGCTCCTTACTATACACATTAAAATCATCCTGTCCCTGTCGTTATAAATGCCCTTTCCGTATATTCCCGTAACTCCTCTGTCCATCCCTTCAATTATTTCCCTGGCAATACAATCGTGCTTTTCGGAAATTATATACACACTTTTCGCCCAATCACCCCTGACCATTATAAAATCCGTTACCTTTCCTGCAATGTAAAGCGAAATTACAGAATAAAACATAATCGTATAATTCTCAAATGCAAAAGCGGATATTGCAATAACAATTCCGTCAATTATCATAATAAAGGTCGCCACGGAAATATGAGGCATAATTCTGTTAAGCATCAGCGCCGCAAAGTCACTTCCGCCTGTGGACGCCCCCTTCAGCACAGTAAGACCCACGCCCACCCCTACCAGCAAGCCTCCGAAAAGGGCTGCAATTAAAATATCCTCACCATATCCCCCGAAAGCACTTGTAATCTCTAAAAAAAGTGATAAAAATATTATCCCCGCAATTGTTTTTGCCATCTGTGACCTTTTCAGCGTTCTGTACCCAAAAACAAACAGCACTACATTTATTACAAGAGTTGTAAGCGAAAGCGGGATATCAAAAAAATAATACAAAACCGTTCCTATACCGCTGATACCGCCCGTGGATATTTTCATGGGCACTAAAAAATAATTTATTGCAAACGCCAGAATAAACGACCCTACGGCAATACATAAATACTCAACTGCAAGCTTTTTCACTCGTTGCATGAAATCACCTCAATATATTTTTCCCATTCTTACGGAAGTAACACACAATTTCATTGCATTTTGAATTATTCGGTTATATAATAAATATATAAAATAAATTTAAAGGGGTGCACATAATGAAAATCGCTCTTATAGCTCACGACAAAAAGAAACAAAGTCTTATCGAAATCGCCAGAAAGTACAGGGATGTACTTGCCGGGCACGAGCTTTGTGCAACAGGCACAACAGGCACTATGATTATGGGCGAAACACGCCTTGAAATCAACCGCCTCAAGAGCGGTCCCTTAGGCGGTGACCAGCAGATAGGTGCAATGCTTGCAAACGGCGAGCTCGACCTTATCATTTTCCTTCGTGACCCTCTCACAGCCCAGCCCCACGAGCCCGACGTTTCCGCACTTTTGCGTTTGTGCGACGTTCAGCAGATTCCCCTTGCAACAAACGAAAGCAGTGCAAAAATCATGCTCGAAGCGTTAAAGAACAACACCTTTTTCGATTGCTTAAAGGACGAGCAATAAAACGGAGTGTGATTATATGAAAAAGAAGATAGTTATTTTGTTTTCTATCCTTTTAGTCCTGATAATTATTTCTTTAGCATATTACTTCACGCCTAAAACTTTTTGCAATGGCATAAATCCGGCAGATGTTGACCATATAAATGTTTTTGATGGTTATACCGGCACGGGCTTTACCGTTGAAAATGCAGATGATATTAAGTATATCCTTGAAAACATTCAGAGTAAATCAATGAGAATACGTGGCGTATCCATTGGGCGTATGGGTTATAAATTTTCTGTTATGTTTGTTGATAAAAATGACAATGCTGTTATTCCTCAATTCATCATCAATAGTGATGATACAATCAGAAAAGACCCATTTTTCTACTCTTGTGACGGCGGCTTGTGCATTGAATATTTGAATGAGCTTGAAAACAAAATTATTAATGCCGCTGAACAAGATGCTGACAAATGAATTTGCGGAGGAAATTATGGCTTTTGATTTTAAGAAAGAATATAAAGAATTTTATATGCCCAAAAACAAGCCTGAAATTGTTAATGTACCAAAGGCTAATTATATCGCTGTCAAAGGTAAAGGCAATCCAAATGAAGAAGGCGGTACATATCAGCAGTCGATAAGTGTGCTTTATGCTGTAGCCTATACATTGAAGATGAGCTACAAAACAGATTATAAAATTGAAGGCTTTTTTGAATATGTTGTACCGCCACTTGAAGGCTTTTGGTGGCAGGATGGTGTTGACGGTGCGGATTATACCGACAAATCTTCGTTTAATTGGATTTCTGTAATTCGTTTACCCGATTTTGTTACCAAAGAAAATTTTGCCTGGGCGGTTGAAACAGCAACCAAAAAGAAAAAAACTGATTGTTCATCCGCGGAGTTCATTGCCGTTGAAGAAGGCTTATGTGTTCAAATTATGCATTTGGGTTCATTTGATAACGAGCCTGCAACAGTTGCACTTATGGATACTTATTTAAAACAGCATGGGTATATAAATGATTTCAATGAAAACAGACTACACCACGAGATTTATTTATCTGACGCAAGAAAGATTGCTCCCGAAAAATGGAAAACCGTTATCCGACATCCTGTTAAGAAAATATAAATTAATTCCAACTTGACAAGGAGTGTGATTATATGAAAAAGCTATTACTGATACTTTCAATAGCATTTGTTATTTTGACTTTTGCAGGCGCTATCTATGTTCTGATCAATAAGGGAACAGTAAATGCAGGTTATGCTGTTGTTCCTATGGTGCTGGCATTGAGTTGTTCCAATGGATATAAATCACTTAAAAATAAAGAGAACGGCAATAAATCCATTAAATAATTTAATGGCGCAGGTTCATATAATCTTCACCTCTCTCCGTAGGTACGGATTACATATCCGCATCGCCCCACTCCTAACTCATTCCCTCTTTTCCCAAAAAGCCGAACATATCGCTACAAAAAAGAACAGATACATTTCTGTACCTGTTCTTTTTTTTGTGCGACCTTAACTTTCCCAACATAATTTAAAGTTCCTTTTGTTCAATCATCTTATTTGTTCTTTTTCTCGCACACAAGAAAACGTATACCGCCACAATCACATCAACACAAAACAAAAATGAACACACAGCACATATCAGAGCTTCACCCTTCTTAAGCACACCCTCAGCTCTCGCTCTTAAAACAGCCGCAAGCTCTAAAACTCCTGATAATGCAATGGTCATACAATCAAAAACAAATATTAAAATTGTTATAGCCAAAAAGTGTATAAACATTATTCCGCCTGCACCAATTATAAAAAAGAAAATATATGCAGGTATATGTATAAGCTTTATTATCATTCCAATGAAGGATAGCTCTTTTCCACTTCGTCCTTTTTTCATTGCAAGCACAAAATAAACAACAGAAGAAACCAAAGCCAATACAAAAATTAACCCTATTCCCAAAAGCGTCCACTCAATGTCCGCTCTACCCTTCAACAAAATAACAGGCAAGTATGGAAACAGCGCAACAGCTATGGCAAGTAAAACATGCTTCATAATCTATCACCTCTCTTTTCATACTAACATTTTTAAAAAATTTGTCAAGAAATTTTACAAATCCCCGCCTTGACCACCCATTTACCATATGGGAACAGACCCCTTTTGGCATAATCATGGCACTAATAACCCTCCTACGGGTAGTGATTTGGTTTCCGCCGGCAGTAGAAAATATGCTATGGGAGTAGTGGCTTGTCACGATGGAACGGTATATATATCGTGCAGGGAATAAGCCATTCACAACCAGATTTTTTGATTTAACCGTTGACAAATATAGAGGAAGTGGATACAATGAAAAGGAAAGCATACTTAGAGCATTAGATGATTTTTCAAAAACACACGGAATAGAATGGAGTGAATTATAATGAAATTCTACTCTTATTACGATGGTCATTATCCTGATACAGAATACACTTTAGAAGAAATTGAAAAAATGTTAGAAGAAGAAAAAGAGTTGTCTGACAAGTTGACTGAATGGCCTGAAGATATAGAGTGATACCACCTACTGAAAGCGGTACGGTGGTATTTTTATGCCCTAATTTAATAAATCAAGCATTATGCGTTTTGCATAGTGCTTTTTGTTTACAAAACACGTCCCGGGCATGACGTAGCGGTCAACTGTACCTGCTCTGACGTCGCCGATGGCT
>CAZCOF010000122.1:0-4216 GCA_964500095.1 uncultured Oscillospiraceae bacterium | reverse complement strand
GACATTTCATCAACAATCAACTCTTCATTTGTGTTTGCCATAGGAGCACCTCCTTATCCAGCACACACAGTGCTATAATATATATTACCATAATTTTCTTCGGTTGTCAATGGAATGAGGAAAATTCATTTTATTTATGTTTTATTACACTTGTATATTCGCCCTTTAAATATCTTTAATTACTTCCCATTTTTCAATAAGGCGTTTTACGGCCCATGCAGCATTTGCAGGAGATGTAGACGGCAGACATACCGCCTCTCTGTTTATTTGAGCTTTTGTGTACTTTTTAAAATATTTTTCTGCAGTTCTTCCATTAACAAAGATTTGTCTGATAGTTGCTTCTTCCAAAATTTTTGAAATGTCATTTACTTTTACATTTCTAATTGAGCTATCTGAACTTCCTGTTATCTCGCACGAACCAATAACATCCCAAAGTGCAATGCCATTTTTAAGCAAAAGCTTCTTTTTCTCTTCAATAGTTTCAGGCTCATCACATTCAAAAACAGCGGAAATCACTTTCCAAAAGCGATTTTGAGGATGCCCATAAAAAAACTTTTGTTCACGAGATTTCACCGACGGAAAACTTCCCAAAATTAAAATCTTAGATTCTTTATTATATAAAGGCGGAAACGGGTGTCTTATCATTTTTGTCACCTCATCAAAACATAATTCATTTTAGGTTCGCATCTAGTTTGAACCAAAAAATCACAATGATATAAAAGCAAACATATTATATACAAAAAGAATTTTGCAGGTGATTTAAATGTTTAACCATTCTATACTTAACATCAAAAAAAGACCTTATGCGTACGCAAAAATAAACGGAAGTAATGAGTACCCATCTATAAGTGGTATTGCATACTTTTATAAAGTGCAGGCAGGTGTACTGGTTTCCATACAAATAAAAGGCTTACCTATATCAGATGACGTTTGTCAAAAGCCAATATTTGCAGTTCATATCCATAGTGGAAATAGTTGCACTGGCAACAGCACCGATCCATTCGCTAATGCCATGACACACTATAATCCCAACAATTGCAATCACCCTTACCACGCAGGTGACTTACCACCTATATTTGGTGCAAACGGGCTTGGTTTTTCTGCATTTTTAACAAACCGTTTTACTGCTGAAGAAATAATAGGGAAAACTTTTATACTCCATTCCGCACCCGATGACTTTACAACTCAACCGTCCGGCAATTCCGGTATGAAAATTGCTTGCGGTGTAATTTCGTATGTATAATAAGTGATTTTATCTATTATGCAATTTTCTTTATAGACCGTGTCTAGTCAGTAACAAAAACTATCCGTCCTCAAGTTGTTCTTAGCCTTTGATGATCTGTTCTATATAAACGAAAAAATTAACGGAATCGTTATACAGGAAAGCAAGTGGGAAATTACCGCCATACCTGCCGCAACCGTTGTGTCCTTACCAAGTGCGCTTGGAATAACAATGGTATTGAGTCCAAGAGGCATCGCAAGGGAGCAAAGTGCACAGATATAAGTTGTTTCGGGAATTTTAAAAAACGATGCCACCGCTATGAAAAGGACAGGAATAATAATAAGTCTTATAATCGAAACAATATAAATTCTTACGTTTGTAAAAGTCTTTTTCAGGGATATTGATGATACCACCACTCCGGTAAGAATCATTGCAATCGGTGACATGCAATCCCCTGATACATTTATCAATGACATAGTCCACATAGGAATACGAATATTGGAAAGCCCGATTACCATACCTATCAGCATAGCTATAAACATAGGATTAACAAAAGATTTCAGAGATTCCTTAAATGTATGTTTTTTACCTGAATCCGCAATGAGAAGTCTTGGTACTCCCCAAAGATATATAAAAATCCACAAAGGCAGCGTAAAAATCAGGTATTCAAAAAAAACATCCGGAAATAAGCTGCTTACCACAGCATTTCCCATGAACCCAAAATTTGAAAATGACAACCCGTATGTATAAATTTTCTGAATATACCTATCTTTTGTAACCAATTTGGAAACCAAAATTGCAAAAGGGATTGCAATACACGCTATCATAAAACTTATGGACAATAGTTTCCACGCAGCACCAATTCTCTCTATGGTAAAGTTTTCGATAAATGTTCCCATAACAAGTGCAGGTATAAAAATTGTGTTTTCCAGTTTTGATAAAACCGCGGCTGAATTTTTGGGCAATACTTTGAGTTTAACAAGTATGTATCCTATAACGATAAACCCAAAAAGAAAAGCTATCTGATTTAATGTGGTTGCAAAAACACTCATACATTCACATCGCCTATAAGCGATTTTCCCTCCCATTCTTTTGCCGGGGAAACCCCTGTAATTTCAGCAATTGTAGGTGCTATATCAAGAATACTTACTCCACTAAGTTCTCTGCCGGGTACAAATTGCGGACCATAAAAAAACATCGGTATTATCATATCCTCATCCATATCGCTTCCATGTGCTCTATCATGCCCACCATGGTCAGCTGTCACGATTACGGTATATTCTCCGTTTGTTTCTTCAATCACTCTTTTAACATTGTCGATTGCACGGCTGATATAATCAAGATATACGGCACTCATCCAACCGTTGTCATGTCCACCCTTCTCATCTGTTTCAACCATATAAAGAAACACAAAATCAGGCTTTGATGTACTTATATAGCTAAGTGCTCTGTCGGTCAATATTCCATCAGTATGGTCAAACGAATAAGCATTTGTATATCCGGATTCCGTAAGAGAACCCGGTCTGGATACATCTCGAAGCGGTTCCCAACCATAATACATAGCCGATACCTTATCAGCATTTTTTAGCTGTTCAAACAAACCACTAACAGGTCTCACCTGTGGCATATATGTATTAGTGGTCGTTCCATGTCTTTCCGGCGGAACGCTATGAAACATCGATATGTGGCACGGAAGCGTAACAGATGGAAAAACTGTTCTTGCATCGAATGTATAAGATGCTATCTTCTTTAACTCATCCAGATAAGGATTTTTGCATTTTATAAGTCCATCAGGACGCATACCGTCAATCGAAATTAAAATAACCTTATTGCCCATATTTTTTACACCTTTCACATTCCATATCGTATATCATTTAATGCTGCATTTCTTAAAGAAATATGTTTTGAATAATCTTCATAATTTAGCGACGCTATTGTTATCATATCGTAAAATTCCCCGTTCGTCAAGATAAAATTATGCCCGCAATATCTATTCTTCACAAGCTCAAGACCGGTAAAATCGGTTGCGATCCTACACTTTTTGTTTCAAAAGTGTTGTTTCCAAAATTTTCTCGACCAATAAAAAAATGTTCTGCAGATAATGAGTTGCAAACATTAAACCGCTATTATCTTACAGAACCTTAATTTTAAACTTGATGAGTTTTGACCACATGTTATCCCACAGTTAGTTCTGGAGTATATGGAAACAGTGGCAAAAAGCCGCCGACCACCGTTCCGCCCGCAGGCGGGCAATATCCTGTCGTCCCGACCAAAAACCCTTTGAAACCTGATAGTTTCAAAGGGTTTTTTCTATTTAAGTATAATTGTTTTTGCAGAACTATTTTTTATGATTTTAAATTAGTCTGTCAAGTTATCAAAATATCCCTGTATGTGAACAACCGGTGTACCCTTGTCCCCTGAACCGCTTGTAAGGTCGCAAAGCGAACCAATAAGGTCAGTAAGTTGACGCGGAGTAGTACCTTGCGATGCCATATTACCGACAAGATTATCCGCTTTTGACTTTATAGTTTTAGAAAGTGCCTCTATAAGTTCTTCGCCATCAAGATCCTTAAAGTCATTATCAGCAAGATACTTAAGTTTTATTTCATTCGGCGTACCGATAAGCCCATCTGTAAACGCCGGGGAAACAACAGGGTCAGCTAATTCCCATATTTTTCCCTGAGGATCTTTAAATGCACCATCGCCATATACCATAACTTCAACATTCTTGCCTGTGGAATCAAATATCTTTTTTTGAA
Source organism: uncultured Oscillospiraceae bacterium (assembly GCA_964500095.1). GTDB lineage: Bacteria > Bacillota > Clostridia > UBA1381 > UBA9506 > Congzhengia. The sequence continues at coordinate 235 of CAZCOF010000122.1, read as the reverse complement.
CATCTAAAACAAGCTGTTTACATTCTCTTGGAAAAAGCTTAATTTTGTCATCCGTCGATCTGTTTGAACCGAGAAGACCGTATTTTTCATTATATCCGCTGCCATTTATCGGTGCATCCATAATCTGATCAAGACCATATACAATTTTTGCACCGTTTTCTTTAAGAATACGTCTGGTCTTTTCTCTTGTATGAATATCGCAATTTATTACGCAATCTGTATAATTAAGGATAGT
>CAZCOF010000121.1:0-4247 GCA_964500095.1 uncultured Oscillospiraceae bacterium | reverse complement strand
AACGTCAACTCCGCTATCCTTTAAGTTAAGAGCGTGAGCGTGTCCCTGAGAGCCGTAACCGATAATTGCAACGGTTTTGCCTGATAGTTTTTCCAAATCACAATCCTGTTGATAAAAAATTCTTGCCATAGTTAATCAAATCCTTTCAAATAATTATTTTTTTCAAATAGTACCGCTTCCGCGTTCCAATGAAACAATACCTGTACGGCATATTTCAAGTATCGTAAACTCGCGCATAAGCGTAATAAATGCGTCAATTCTTTTTGAGTCGCCTGCTATTCTCATAGTAACCGAGTCGTGTGTATAATCTATTGTTTCTGCCTTAAAGGCATCAGCTGCTGTTCGTATGTCCTCGCGGACTTCGGATGAATTTTTCACCTTAATCAACATAAGCTCACAGCTTACGGATTCGTCGCTGTCGAGTTCTTTTACCTTGCATACATCGGGAAGTTTTTGAAGTTGGTTTTTAATCTGGTGATTAAATTCCGGTTCGCCCTCGTACGTAACTGTTATACGGGAAAATTCTTCTGTTTCCGTTTCGCTTACAGTAAGAGAGTTAATGTTAAACTGACGTCTTCTGAACATACTGGTTACACGGTTTAAAACACCGAATTCGTTTTTTACTAAAACAGCAATAGTAAATTTAGGCATCTCATTCACCTACTTTCGTGATAATGTCATCCATACTGCCGCCGGGCGGAAGCATCGGAAGAACAAATTCGTCTTTATCGATGGTGCAGTCTATTAAAAACGGACCGTCGCAGGAAAACGCCTTTTCAAACGCAGCCTTTAATTCATCTAAAGTATCTGCTTTCGTGCCGTCAGCCCCGAAGGCTTTAGCAACGGCTGTAAAATCCGTTTTTCTTTCAAGCACGGTATTGGAGTAATGCTTGTCAAAAAACAACGTCTGCCATTGACGAACCATACCCAAAACGCTGTTGTTTAAAAGTAGTATGACAATCGGAAGCTTATTTGTCACCATTGTCGCAAGCTCCTGAAGACACATACCGAAGCTTCCGTCACCTGTAACAAGTACTGTTCGCTTACCGCAGCCTATTGCAGCACCGATTGCACTGCCCGGACCGAAGCCCATTGTACCAAGTCCGCCGGAGGATACAAAGCGTCTTGTTCTGTTAAATTTTGCATACTGTGCAGTCCACATCTGGTGCTGACCTACATCTGTTGCAACAGGTGTATCATTTTCTAAATACCCGTTCAGTAATTCCAAGATATTTTTTGGTGTCATACCGCTTCTGTTGTCAAGATTTTCTGTCTCGCACTTTTTATATTTTTCAATTTCAGCCTGCCAGTCGGGTCTTTCTTTTTTATCTAATGCCGAAATAAGATTTTTAAGCGTCAGCCCAACATCGCCTTTTAACGAATGTGCAGGATGTACTGTTTTTGAAAATTCCGAGCCGTCTACATCAATGTGTATGATTTTTGCATTAGTTGCAAACTTTTCCTTGTTTCCTGTTACTCTGTCGTTAAAACGGACGCCGCAGGAAATGATGCAGTCTGCATTGTGCATCGCAACAGAAGATGCGTAATGACCGTGCATTCCCTGCATACCCAAAAATCTCGGATGATTTGTAGGCACGCCCGAGATTCCCATAAGTGAGCAACCGATTGGTGCGTCGATTAAATCCGCAAGCTCCACAATTTCAGCTTCGCTGCCTGAGTTAATAGCACCGCCGCCAAAATAAATAAAAGGTTTTTTGGAGTCTTTGATGCAAGCTGCCGCTGCATCAATATCGTCACAGCCTTTTTTTTCATCGGTTTTTACAGGACCTTGTTTTGTGTATTCGCATTTTGCAATCTGTACGTCTTTTGGTACATCAATAAGCACCGGTCCGGGTCTGCCTGATTTTGCAATGCGAAAGGCTTCTCGTACTGTATCGGCTAATTTTTCAACCGAGTTGACAATATAATTGTGCTTTGTGATGGGAAGTGTAATTCCCGTTATGTCGATTTCCTGAAAACTGTCCGTGCCAAGCTGTGAGTTAGGGACGTTTCCGCAGATTGCTACAAGCGGAATTGAGTCAAGATATGCGTTTGCGATACCGGTAACTAAGTTTGTAGCACCGGGACCTGATGTTGAGATAACAACACCGACCTTACCTGTGACTCTTGCATATCCGTCTGCTGCGTGAACGGCACCTTGCTCGTGAGCAGAAAGGATATGAGTTATTTCGTTTTGATGTTTGTATAATGAGTCGTAAACATTGAGAATCTGACCGCCGGGATAACCGAATACTGTAGTCGCTCCCTGTTCAATCAGCGTTTTTACGAGTATATCTGCTCCTGATAATTTCATTTTATCACTCCTTTTATTAAATCTCTGCTACTGTGTCAATCTCCACAAGTACATTTTTTGGAAGTTCTCTTACTGCAACACAGCTTCTTGCGGGCTTTGATACAAAATATTTTTCATACACAGCATTAAAAGCTGCAAAATCTTCCATATTACGAAGAAAACAGGTTGTTTTAACCACTTTTTCAATGCTGCTTTCAGAAGCTTTAAGAAGCTCTTTTATATTTTTGCAAACCTGTTCGGTTTGTGTTTCAATTGTTTGAGCTTCAATATTTCCTGTTTCGGGATTTATAGCAATCTGTCCTGATGTATACACGACGTTTCCCGATACCACAGCCTGCGAATACGGACCGATAGCTTCGGGTGCTTTATCTGTTTTTATAATCCTGCTCATTTGCATTTCCTCCGTTACTTTACTAATTTAAAGCCCTCGTCTTTCAAGGCTTTTGTAATTTTTTGTACGTGTTCATAGTTTCTTGTTTCCATATCAATTCGTAAATAACAGCCGTTTACGTCTGAGGTTGCACCGTTTCGTTCGTGGTGTACGCTGGTTACGTTTCCGCCGAGATCGGCAATAATTCTTGATACATCTTTTAACTGTCCGGGCTTGTCAATCAGTTCGATTAAAAGGCTTGTCTCTCTGCCTGATTTCATAAGACCGCGCTCTATCACTCTTGAAAGAATGGAAACATCAATATTACCGCCTGAAACAAGACTTACAACCTTTTTGTCTCTTATCGGGAATTTATTAAACATTGCTGCCGCAACCGATACAGCGCCTGCACCTTCTGCAATCATTTTTTGCTTTTCGATAAGAGCTAAAATCGCAGATGAAATTTCATCATCTGTAACAAGTGCAATATCATCAACATACTCATTTATAAGCTTGTATGTGTGCTCACCGGGTTGTTTTACTGCGATGCCGTCTGCAATAGTGGAAACGCTTTTTAAACATTCGATTTTGCCGTTTTTAACCGAGTTATACATACTCGGTGCACCCTGAGCCTGAACGCCGTAAACCTTAATTGAAGGTTTTAACGCTTTGATTGCATAAGCAACACCTGAAATAAGACCGCCGCCGCCGACGGGAACAATAACAGCATCCAAGTCTGCGAACTCATTTACAATTTCAAGACCGACAGTACCCTGACCGGCAATTACATCTTCGTCATCAAAGGGATGAACAAATGTGTATCCTTTTTCGTCTTTTAACTCCAATGCTTTTTTATATGCGTCGTCATAGCAGCCGTTTACCAAGCAAACTTCTGCACCGTAGCCTTTGGTAGCTTCAACCTTTGAAATGGGAGCAGTATCAGGCAGGCAAATGAGTGAGTTAATTCCGCATTTTGATGCGGCAAGCGCAACGCCCTGAGCGTGGTTTCCGGCGGAGCAGGCAATAACGCCCTTTGCCTTTTCTTCATCCGACAGCATTGCGATTTTATATCCTGAGCCTCTTAGCTTGAACGAACCTGTATATTGCAGATTTTCGGGCTTTAAATACAAATCACAATTGTCGGTGATACCTGCAGTGCTTACAATGGATGTGCTTCTTACGATGTCCTTTAAGACGACGGAAGCCTGAAATACTTTATCAAGCGTCAACATTATTAATCTCCTAACTTGCAATTATATTGTTTTTTATTTTACTACTGCTGATATGAAGATTGTATAAAGAATATAGTATAGATATAAATATTTTATGAAGATTTGAGTTTTGAGCATAAAAAATCTCCGAGAAAATGTTTTCTCGAAGATAAACCAAATCGTTTGTTAAATTTTATTGTTACGCTCGTGCCTTGCGGAGTCGGGCTCTCTTGCATAAATAAGCAGACACTCATCAAAAGATGGGTGTCTGCTTATTGTACGAGCGTGACGATTTTACTGCCACCGCTATTTTTACCAGTATTTATGCGGTTTTGAAAGGTTTTACCCTTAT
>CAZCOF010000120.1:0-4464 GCA_964500095.1 uncultured Oscillospiraceae bacterium | reverse complement strand
AATTGAAGTGAACGGTGAGCTTGCAGGACTCGAGCAGGCAATCCGAGATTTTATAGATGTTTTATCGCCAGGCGGAAGACTTTCCGTTATAACATTTCACTCGTTAGAAGACAGAATAGTAAAAACTGTATATCAGGAAGCGGCAAAAGGATGTACCTGTCCGAGCGAATTGCCGGTTTGCGTTTGCGGGAAAAAACCGCTCGGCAAGGTCATAACAAAAAAGGCAATCTCGGCAAGCGATGAAGAATTGGAAGAAAACCCGAGAGCAAGAAGTGCTCATCTTCGTATATTTGAAAGAATCTAATCCGTTTTAGGAGGGATAAAATGCGCAAGGATAATTTAGCTTACAAAGCGGAAAGCTACAGCGACATACCCGACAGTCCTCTTTTAAAAAAGACAGCAAATCAAAGGACAGCAGGTGGAGTTATGATTAAGATAGGTAAAAACAAAAGATTAAAAATAAATACTTCAGCCGCATCTTCTGCACGTTCAAAGCGCCGTGTGTCACGCAGTACGATTTTGTCTGTTGTGCTACTCTCCGCAATGGCATTTTTAGTGCTCTTTCGCGGACTTATGATTCAGTCGGGTTATGACAAGTTAGAAGCCAAAAATGAAGAATTGGCGGCAATAATTGCAGAAAACCAGAAAATTCAGTTTAAAATCGACCAAACATTGGATTTGGAAAACATAGAAAATGTTGCAAAAAATACATACAATATGGGCGAACCCACAAAAGCCCAGACTGTTTACATAAACTTAGATCAGGCAGAAGAAGTTAAAAAGGTAGCTGATACAAATTCGTTCTTTAGCGGTATTGCGAGATTTTTGGGTGGAATAGTGGAATATTTTTCATAAGATACAAATAACAATATAAAGGAAAATCGCGAAGTGTGAGAGTGCTACTTTCACACTTGCTTTTGTAAAAAAGATAAGTTGGAAGGAGAGAACAAAATGGCAATAGGAGCACCTAAAACGAGTTTAAGAAAGAGAGCATCGTATGTTTTTGTTGCTTTTTTTGTTCTTTTTTGTATACTTGCTGTATATATTTTAAAGATAAATGTTGTAGATGGTGAAAAATTAAGAACAGGTGCAATAGAACAACAGACAAGAGATTATCAGGTGTCGTCTGCACGCGGTACGATTTATGACAGAAACGGAAAAGCGTTGGCAATAAGCTCTTCTGCAGAAACGATTTCAGTCAACCCGAAAGAAATCGCAGATGCAAAATATTCTGTTGATGAATTGGCACAAAAGCTTTCTGAAATATTAACGCTTGATACAGAAACTGTGAAAACAAAGCTCACAAAAGAAGCGTTAGACGTTGAATTGAAGGCAAAGGTTGAGCCTGAGATTGCAGATCAGGTAAGAGAGCTTAATTTAAAGGGAATATATTTTAAAGAAGACACAAAAAGATATTATCCGTTCGGTTCGTTTGCGTCGCACGTCTTAGGCTATGTCGGAAAAGACAATCAGGGTCTTGGCGGCATAGAGATGGTATATGACGACGAGTTGTCCGGTGTGCCCGGTCGAGTTGTTACGCTTAAAAATGCTCACGGAACGGATATGCCGTTTCAGGAAGAGCGTCATATAGACTCCGAAAACGGACTTAACGTTGTTTTGACTATTGATGAAACAATACAGCATTTTGCTGAAAAGAATTTAGAAGGTGTATATAACGACGCAGATGCCAAAGAAGGAGCTGCGTGCATTGTTATGGATGTTAAAACCGGCGAAATTTTAGCGATGGCTACGATGCCGAATTTTGATCTTAACTCTCCTAATGAAATCACAGATGCTGATACATTAAAATATTTGGCAGCAATTGAAAATGACGAAAAATACACAAATGACGATTACAACGAAGCAGTAGCAGCAGCAAGAAACAAGATGTGGCGAAATAAAGCTGTGGTTGATTCTTACGAGCCCGGATCCTGCTTTAAGATAATCACGATGTCAATGGCTTTAGAAGAAGGCGTGGTAACACCTGAAGATAACTTTTTCTGCTCAGGGAAGAAGATCGTTGAAGACAGAGAAATCCACTGTGCAGAAAGGTCAGGTCACGGTGCACAGACATTCCGTGACGGTGTTAAAAACTCCTGTAACCCCGTATTTATAGAAGTTGGTCAAAGAGTCGGAATAGACGTATTTAAAAAATATTACAAGGCGTTCGGTTTTCGTGATAAAACAGGGTTTGACTTGCCCGGTGAAGCAAGCGGCGTTTTCTACACAGACGAAATGTTTAACATAGTAGAGCTTGCAACAGCCTCATTCGGTCAGGGACCGAAAATCACGCCGCTTCAGCTTATATCAGCAGTAAGTGCAGTAGCAAACGGCGGAACACTTATGAAGCCGCACCTTGTAAAGCAGTTTACAGACGAAAACGGCACAATTGTAAAAACAGTAGAGCCGACGGTTGTTCGACAGGTGGTTTCGGAAGAAACATCAAAGACAGTTTGTGAGCTTTTGGAAAATGCCGTAACAAACGGCTCAGGTCAGAATGCTTACATTAAGGGCTACCGTGTAGCGGGCAAAACAGGTACATCAGAAAAACTCCCTCGTGGCAGCGGAAAGTATACGGCGTCATTCGTGGGTTTTGCTCCGGCAAACGACCCTAAGGTTGCATGCTTGGTTGTAGTTGATGAGCCTGTAGGCGGTTCATACTACGGCGGTCAGGTAGCGGCACCCGCAGTCGGCAGAATTTTAGAAGATACCTTAAATTATTTAGGTGTTGAGCCGCAGTACACAGAAGAAGAAAAAACAACCATAGATGTTGGAGTTCCTGAAGTTTCAGATTTAGATATTGCAGCGGCTAAAAAGAAGCTTTCGGATATGGGATTAAAATACACAGTAGTCGGCAGCGGAGATGAAGTAATCCGCCAGATGCCGACAGGCGGTGCAGTTGTAAACAGCGGTTCTGTTGTTGTCTTATACACAGAAAATGTAGGAGATAATATGGTAACGGTTCCGGATGTTTTGGGAAAATCCTTGACACAGGTAAAATCAAAGCTTTCATCCAGCGGGCTTAACTTGAGTATTGTAGGTGCGGGTGCGACGGGTTCGTCGTCTGAGCGAACCGTAGCGGCAACCCAAACACCTGCTGCGGGTGAACAGGTTCCGCAGGGAAGCGTTGTCAAGGTAGAATTCAGATTTAAAGATGTAGAAGGAACGGTTGACTAACTAAAGGGGTAAAACGAAAATGAGATTATCGGAGCTTTTAGATAAAAAATTGGTTACAAAGATTTCAGGTAATGCCGAAATCGAAATAGAGAAGATTTGCTATGATTCAAGAAAAGCTGAGAAAAAATGCGTTTTCGTTTGTATAGTAGGCTTTGAAACTGATGGTCACAAGTATATTAAAAGTGCAATCGAAAAAGGTGCAAAAGCAATCGTTGTGCAAAACGGCAGCGAATTTGTCGATGTGCCGGACAGTATTACTGTTGTGTATTCCGATGACACAAGAAAGATGCTTGCATCTATGTCGGCAAACTTTTTTGATCATCCTGAAAAAAAGCTTAAAATAATTGGTGTTACAGGCACTAACGGAAAGACTACAGTTACGACCTTAATAAAATCAATTTTAGAGTTTGAAAAGAAAAACGTAGGTTTAATCGGTACAAATGCAAACTATATAAACGGCAAAATCTTAGAAACCGAACGCACAACACCTGAGTCTTATGACCTTTATGAGTTGCTTGATGAAATGGTGTCAGAGGGCGTGGAGTATGTTATTATGGAAGTGTCATCTCACTCGATTGAGTTAGACCGTGTTTACGGCATAGAGTTCTTGGTTGGTGCGTTTACGAACCTGACTCAGGACCACTTAGATTTTCATAAAACTATGGAAAACTACAAAAATGCAAAGAAAAAGCTGCTTTTTGTATCAAAAAACGCTGTTATTAATACAGACGATGCTGCAGGAGCGGAATATACAGAAAGTGTAAGCTGTCCTGTGGCGAGCTTTTCTATTGAAAACGATGCAACCTACACAGCTAAAAATATCAAAATTTCCGCACGTGGCGTAATTTTTGATATGGAGAACGACGGAAAAATTCACAAGGTGCGACTTGGAATTCCGGGAAAATTTTCTGTTTACAACGCACTTTGTGCACTTGCTTGCGTTGTGGCGTCGGGAATTTCGGTTGAACGTGCAATAGAAGCACTTACATTTGCAAAAGGCGTTATGGGCAGATGCGAGACGGTTTATACAAATACAGATTATACTGTAATTATTGACTATGCACACACGCCTGATGGTCTTGAAAACATCATAAGCACAGTAAAGGAATTTTGCGAAGCAAGAGTAATTACATTATTCGGCTGCGGCGGTGACAGAGACAGAACAAAGCGTCCGATTATGGGGCGTATTGCGGGAACGCTTTCCGATTACTGTATAGTGACATCCGATAACCCGAGAACGGAAGAACCGGCGGCAATAATAGAAGATCTAATGGTTGGTGTAAACCA
>CAZCOF010000119.1:2701-4541 GCA_964500095.1 uncultured Oscillospiraceae bacterium | reverse complement strand
GCAAAGTCCACACAAAAATCCGATATTGCATCCATATTGCCCGAGCCGTGCGGAATTGAACATATTTTTTCAAAATAATCAAATACTTTTGAATTGTCTAAATTACTTAATTTACCCATTTTATACCTCCAAAACGTTTTTTTATAGTATTTGTAAAGAATATTTTTTTATTCAAAAGTTGCTGCCATTGCAGCACCTATTATACCCGCATCGTTAAATAGCTTTGCTATTTTAATTTCTGTTTTTTGTCCGTCTTTATTGTAATCGTTTTCATATACTATTTTTTTAATAGGTATAAGCAACTCATCGCCTTCTTTACTGATACCGCCGCCGATTACTAGCATCTCAGGCTGAAAAATATTAACAAGATTTGTAATACCTTCTGCGATGTATTTAATATATTGCTCTTTTACTTCTATTGCCGCTTTGTCGCCGCGTTTTGCACATTCAAAGGCAGTTCTTCCGCTTACTCTGCCGCGTTTTTTTACCCAATCGTGCATCATTGACTCGGGGCAATTCTTCATTTTTTCCTTTGTCTGCTCACCTAACGCCGTAACCGATGCGTACTGTTCAAAGCAACCCTTTCTTCCGCAGGTACATTGTTTTCCACCTAAGACGATTGCCATGTGGCCTATTTCGCCGCCTGAATGGTTAAAGCCGTCAAATATTTTATCGTTAATTATAATACCGCCGCCCACACCTGTGCCTAAGGTAACGAATAAAAATGAGTGCATTTTTTTGCCTATTGCACTGTATTCACCAAAAGCTGCAGCATCTGCATCATTTATTAAAGTCACGGGTAGGTCAAGATATTTTTTAAACTCTTCTGCCAACGGAACATTATGCATTACGATGTTGTTTGAATAAAGCACCAATCCACGCTCTGAGTCCGTTGTTCCGGGACACCCAATGCCTACTGCCGCTACATCGGATACGTCATATCCCGACTCTTTTATGACGCTTTTAGAAAGCTCTGCCATATCCTTTACTATTTCTTTATATCCGCGTTCCTTTAGTGTAGGAGTGCTTTTTTTTGCTATAATTTCGCCGTTTTTACTTACAAGTCCGACAGCGATTTTTGTCCCGCCCAAATCAATACCAATGTACATATTTATCAATAACCTTTCTGTATAATTAGTGTTGCTTTCTCTACTCAATAAACACAGTAACACCTTCGATTTTTAAATAGGCGTTTTTATCTTCTGACGACGTGTTTTGCTGTGAAATTCCGACTTTAAACCAAGCACCTTGTTCAACGTCAATCTCAACAGGCATACCATGTGTCAGGTAAGTAGGTTCATAAGCTTTTTCTTCATTTACCTTTATAGGAAGTAAAACCACGCTTGTGTCACCTAAATTTTCCCCTGCCCATATTGTGATTGTATCTTTGATGGGTGATATTATCTCGTCTGAATATACAAACTCTTCTTGACTTTTAGCAGGAATTGTTATTCTTATATCAAATGTTGTTTGTCGCTGACTATAAATACAGACGCCGACAGCAACAGCCATTACAAAGAATATTGAAACGATAATAATTATTTTCTTTTTCATAAAATTCACCTAAATTAAAAAAACTCCTTTATTGTATTTTATCTGTGCGTAAAGCATTATTGCTGCAAATAATAAAAAACTAATTGATTTTTCATTATAAAGCCCCCTACTCAATAGTAAAATGAACCTGATAGATCTCCTTATCGAAATCTCCTGTCGCTCTAAAGTCCATAATTTCTTTACTTAACCGATAAAATCCGGGAGTGAGTTCACCATACAGCCATTCCCATTCAACGTCCAACTTCGTGGGATCATTTTTGTTTATTTTATACGCAATAGCAGGCCA
>CAZCOF010000119.1:0-2691 GCA_964500095.1 uncultured Oscillospiraceae bacterium | reverse complement strand
AATGGATTTGTTGCGACTTCCTGCCATTCGTCATTTACTGTCTTTTCAAGTTTAAACCACTCGCCTGTAGAAAGCTCTCCTGTAGGATTACCGCCAAACTGCTCTATTCTTAATGTCAGACCTTTTTTTGTTACTTTATCAGCGTAAAGCATAATACCCCATTTGTCGCTGTTTATAAAGTTATAGGATATGTGTCCTTTAGAGCTGTCGGGCAGATACTGCGAGCTTAAAAGCGGTTCATACACATCGTTAAACATAACATTTTCATCCGTGCTTAAAACAACAAGTTCACTCTCATGAGCTGCGTTATTAAGATGTCCTTTTATGTAGTGGCAATATTTTAAATCGTCAAAGGTTCTGCCATAAGTATCATACTTTTTAAAAATTACCCATTCGCCTCCGATATTAACTTCCTTAGTAAGATTCGTGGCACTTTGGCAACCTTTTGCATCAAAATTTGCTTCACCTGAGTTTTGCGGAATTTCATTTTCTTCGACAGTTTTTTTAAGTAGTCTGTCCATCGTTCCGCAACGGGGAGTATTCTCACTTACAAGTCCTGAATCGTAATATAATACTCCGTCAACATTAATCATTTTAATTGGTTTTTTCTCATACTGTTCGCCGAACTGACCCTTTACATAAATATCAGTCGGTTCGTCCGCACCGCCTATAATTGCATCATTTGTGTTCTTGCAAGCAGTAATCAATAAACAACACATCAACATAATTAATACAGTAATTCGTTTCATAGGTACTCGCTCCTTTTTTTGTCATCTGAGATGTTCTTGTTACGTCTATAGACGAAAATTACTGTAAAAAGTTCCCATAAATTATTAGGTCGTCATAATTAGATTAACGCCTTGTATTTACAACACAATTTCATCAATCGCATCTAATTCTTCACGGTCAAATGTTGCATTCTTTAGCATACGTATATTTTCTGTTATCTGTTCAGGTTTTGACGCACCTATTAAAACACTTGTTATTCCGTCGTGACTATAAACCCAAGAAAGAGACATTTGTGCAAGAGTTTGACATCTGTTTTTAGCAATTTCGTTAAGTTTTTGAATCTTCTTTAATATTTCTTCGGAAATTGAACTTTCATTTAAAAATCTTCCGTCTGTTTTTACGCGACTGTCTTTCGGAATTCCGTTTAAATAGCGTTCTGTTAATAATCCCTGTGCAAGTGGACTAAATATAATCATTCCTTTTTTATTCCTTACCGAAGCATCCAAAATTCCGTTTTGCTCTATTGTTCTGTCAAAAATTGAATATCTGTTCTGGTTGATTATAAAAGGACACTTTAAATCTGTTAAAATCTTACTTGCTTTTTCCATCGTCGGACCATCATAATTTGAAAGACCGATATACAAGGCTTTGCCTTGTTTAACAATTTGGTCTAATGCCCACATCGTCTCATAAAGTGGAGTGTCAGGATCCATTCTGTGATGATAAAATATATCCACATAATCAAGATTCATTCGTTTAAGGCTTTGCTCCAGGCTTGAGACTAAATATTTCTTACTTCCCCAATCGCCATACGGTCCGGGCCACATATAGTAACCTGCTTTTGTGCTTATGACCATTTCATCGCGATATTGTTTCATATATTCATTAAGTATCTTGCCAAAATTTCTCTCTGCACTACCGGCATTTGGTCCATAATTATTCGCAAGGTCAAAATGAGTTATACCCTCATCAAATGCGGTAAAGCACATTTTACACATATTGCGGTAATTTCCGTTATCGCCAAAATTGTGCCAAAGCCCTATAGAAACCGCAGGAAGTTTAAGACCGCTTTCGCCGCATCTGTTATATTCCATCGAATTATATCTAGTTTCATTTGCCTGATAATCCATAGAATTTCAACCCTTTCATTTATTTTAATATTTTCTTTTTCAAACAACTTCGTTGAATTCGTTATACAATATTCGACACAATTTTTCAATGATTCAATTAATTATCAGGTGTTTCGCCGATCTTTTTCCTACTCTGCAAATGCATATTCACCCATAAACAAAATTTCTTCGTTTGCATTGTCTTTAACAACAAAAGTAAAAGGCTTATTAAATTTCAATTCGACAGGCTCAGGCGGCATTGCGGAGCCAGCCATACCAATAGCTGTTACCGCTGCTGCTTCGGTTCCTTCTTCATCAACCTTTATATATGTTTTATGTAAGGTCGAATCTATCCACATACTTCCGCTATCAAACATTTTATCAAACTCTGCATTTTCTTCAAAAGCTCTGTTTATACCGATTGTCTTTAATATATCATTAAGTCCTGTGCTGTATTCAATATTGAACTTTGGAACAGAAAGCGAAATATAGGTTGAATCCATTTCAGTCTTATTTAAGATTTCTTCAGGCGAAAAACTGCCGTCTGACATCATCAGATACATAGTGATATTTACACCATCCAATTTTTTTGTTTCGATGTATTCGCCGTTTTCATCGAAAACATCCTGACGGGTAAGATACGGAAGTGCAACAATTGAAACACCGTCTGTGTTTGCATAACTTATCCAAGCTCTGCGATTCATAAAATCAATTTCAGTTTGTGTACCATCTCTTGATGTAAACACATCTTTCTCGGTTGCACCCTTGTTAAACTCATTCAGCCATCTTCCTTTGAAGTAAACTGCATTAACAAGCATTGCCCAAAAGTCTTTGTTATCTTCGGTAATGATTG
>CAZCOF010000118.1:0-4593 GCA_964500095.1 uncultured Oscillospiraceae bacterium | reverse complement strand
CTCGCCCCAGCCAAACGGAAACATAAACTCAAAGTCTGTTGTAGCGTTGCTGTAGTGAGATAATTCTTCGGGACTGTGGTCACGGAGTCTTAAATTTTCTTCAGCAATATTTAATGATAACAACCAGTTTTTACAAAATTCTTTCCAGTATGCAAACCACTCAAGGTCCGTTCCGGGAGCACAGAAAAACTCAAGCTCCATCTGTTCAAATTCGCGTGTTCTGAACGTGAAGTTACCGGGTGTGATTTCGTTTCTGAATGATTTACCTACTTGTGCTATACCGAAAGGTACTTTCTTTCTTGTTGTTCTTTGAACGTTTTTGAAGTTTACAAAAATTCCCTGTGCTGTTTCAGGTCGCAAAAATAATTCTGCAGATGAGTCCTCTGTTACGCCCTGGAAGGTTTTAAACATAAGATTAAACTTTCTTATATCTGTAAAATTCGACTTACCGCACTTAGGACAAGCAATTTTATTTTCGTTGATGAATTCAAGCATTTTCTCATCAGACCAGCCGTCAACTACTGTAGGCTCGCCTTTTTCAAACATATAGTCTTCAATGAGTTTATCTGCTCTGTGACGTGATTTACATTCTTTACAGTCCATTAACGGGTCTGAAAAACCGCCTACGTGACCTGACGCTACCCACGTTTTGGGATTCATCAAAATTGCAGCATCAAGTCCTACGTTATAAGGACTTTCCTGAACAAACTTCTTCCACCAAGCTCTTTTTACATTGTTTTTAAGCTCAACACCTAACGGACCGTAGTCCCAAGTGTTTGCTAACCCGCCGTAAATTTCAGAGCCTGCATATACAAAGCCTCTGCCTTTACAAAGGGCAACAATTTTTTCCATTGTTTTTTCTGTGTTTTTCATTAAAATATGACCTCCGTAATCAAAAAACATATTTATAATATTTTATCGCACATAAGCACTTATTGTCAAGATTTATTTGTCAAAATTCTTTAAAATAGTGCCTTTTCCACGCCACGAGAACGGAAAATCTCCGTATTTTTTTCTGAACTCTTTATTAGACATATTTTCCAGAGTCTCTTTTTTAAGCACAGCTTCCTTTTTTTCGTAAAATTCCGTTATCGGAGTTTTAATCGGATTTTGATTATAGGGGCATACTTCCTGACATCTGTCACAGCCGTAAACCATATTTTGACCTTTTAAAATATCCTTTTGCTCTTGTGTTAGTTTTTTCAATTGAGTTATATATGATACGCAGTTTTTTACATTTATGTGAAATTCGCCGTCTATTGCACCACCGGGACAACTCGATACACATTTTTTACATTTAATACATTCTTTTTTCATAGGTTTGTCAGGTGCAAGATTTAAATCTGTCACTATATAACCTATAAAAAAGTATGTTCCGTATTTTTCGTTTATTAAACAGGTATTAAGACCAAAAAAACCGAGTCCTGCAAGGTAAGCTAGGTATCTGTCGTGCAAAACTCCGGCATCTGCAAAGCACTCGCATTTTGCATCTGTTTTTCTTTTTATGAATTCACAAATCTTTTCAAGCTTTTTTGCCGCTATTTTGTGATAATCAGGGATTTTTGCATACCTTGAAACATTAGCTTCCAAATCTTCTCCCGTATAATACGGAAAAAGGCACACTATAATGCTTTCTGCCCAGCCTAACGTTATTTTCGGGTTTGTCCGCAAGGCGATATTCTTTTCTTCAAACTCGGACAAGCCATACTTTTTTTCCCTTGACTTTATACGTTCTTCTAAATCCTTATAGTGCATAACAGGTGCTATACCGATATATTCGATATTCAGTTTTTTTGCAAATTCAAAAATTTCTTCTTTCATAAACCACCGTAAATACAAAAAGGCTATGACAAGCATAGCCTTTTTTGGTTATCTGTTATTAACATAGAATTTAACCAAAAATTCCATTATTTCGTCACGCTCAACCTTCATAATCAAGGACCTTGCGTTTTTGTGGCCGGTGATGTATGTCGGGTCGCCTGATAAAATATATCCTACCATCTGGCTTATGGGGTTATAACCCTTTTCTTCCAGAGCAGAATAAACTTCGTTAATTACTCCCTGAATGAACTCTTCACGGGATGCACCAAATTTGAATTGCTGAGTCTGATTTAAATCCATACATAACACCGCCTTTTCTTACTTTGTTTATGATTATACACCAAAAGTTTAATTTATGCAAGTTTTTTAACAAAAAATTAACGTTTTTTTCGTCTTTTTTTCAGGTATTTTGCAGTTTTTACTCTGTTTTTATTCTTAGCCTTATCACTTTTTTGCTTTTTTAACAAAATATTTTCGTTTTTATAAGGCACAAAGTCAATCTTACCTGAAGCACCGTCTGCTGCTGCAACCTGAATTTTAATCGTGTCACCGGGTTTGAAAACTTTACCCGTACGCTCGCCGATTATCTGTCTTTTTGTTTCATCGTAAATGTAATAATCATCTGTTAAATCTACAAAGCGGATAAGTCCTTCTATCGTGTTTTCCAGTGCCGCAAAAATACCAAACGACGTAACGTTTGAAATCGTGGCATCGTAAACTTCTCCGATAAAGTTTTGCATATACTCTGCCTTTTTCATATCTTCTACCGTGCGCTCTGCCGTAACTGCCGCAATTTCGGCATCCGTTGATTGCTTTGCTGCAGTTTTTACGATTTCAGCATACTTTTCTTCATTTAATTCAGCATTTATATAAAGCTTTATAATTCTGTGAATCAAAAGGTCAGGATAACGTCTTATGGGCGATGTGAAGTGGCAATAATATTTAGATGACAAGCCGAAGTGTCCTGTATTTTCCTCATAATACTTTGCCTTCATCAAAGACCTTAGCATTACGCTGCTTATAATCGTTTCTTCCTTTTTTCCTTTGAGCTTTTTTATTAATTTTGAAAGCTCTTTAGGGTGAACTGTGCCGTTTGAATGCTTTATCGTATAGCCGAACGGTGCAATAAAGCGTGCAAACTCTTTTATTGTATCGGCTTTTGGTTCTTCGTGAATTCTGTATACAAACGGAATATTTATCCAATAGAAATGTTCTGCCACGGTTTCATTTGCAATCAGCATAAATTCTTCGATAATATTGTTTGATATGCCACGCTCACGCTTTATGATATCTACAGGCTTACCCGATTTATCCAAGACAATTCGTGCTTCGTCAAAGTCAAAATTAATACTGCCGCGCGCATCTCTTTGCTTATTTAAAATTTTTCTCAGATTTTCCATATTTTCAATAAGCTCTAAAAGATGTGCATACTTATTTCTTCTTTCGGCATCGCCTTTTAAAATTTTTGTAACATCAGAATACGTCATACGTGCAACGGAATTTATAACACTCTCTGCGATTTTATGGTCAACCACTCTGCCTGATGAATCAATCTCCATAATAACGCTTAAAGTCAGTCTGTCCACTCCCTGATTTAAGCTGCAAATACCGTTAGAAAGCTCTTCCGGTAACATAGGAACAACGCGGTCTGCTAAATATATGCTTGTGCCACGAATGAAAGCTTCATTATCAAATGCACTTTTCGGTGTTACATAGTTACTGACATCGGCAATATGAACTCCAAGCTCAAAATTTCCGTTAGAAAGCTTTTTAACACAGACAGCATCGTCTAAATCCTTAGCGTCATCGCCGTCAATCGTAATGATTTGTTCGTGACGCAAATCAAGTCTTCCTGCAATTTCGTACTCATCAATTTCTTTCGGAACATTTTTTGCCAAATCCTTTACTTCATCAGGAAAAGTATATCTCACGTTCTGACTTTCCAAGACCGATAAAATATCAACACCGGGAGCAGAAGAATTGCCTAAACTTAATAAAATTTTCGCTTCGGGATTTTTATTTTCATTTCCCCTGACTGTAAGTGTAGCTACAACCATATCGTCAGACTTTGCACCGTTTATGTTTTTTGCACGTACAAAAAAATCTTTATTAAACTTTTTAAAAACAGGCACTATAAAGCCGTTTTCTCCGACGCGTTCAAATCTGCCTACGATTTTTTGCTCTGTGTCTTTTACTATTTTTATGATTTCGCCTTCTTGTCGCCTGCTATCATCAGCATCGTTTGTTATGCGGACTAAAACGACATCACCGTGCAGTGCTCCGTTTGTTTTATCAGGCGGAATGAAGATGTCTTTTTCATCGTCTGTTTCAACAAAACCAAAGCCCCGCTCGTTGGCTGTAAATTTTCCGTTTACTAAATTCATAGTTGAAAGCGGTGCGATTTTTCCACGTTTTGTTTCTATAACTAAGTTATCTTTAATTAACGCCTTGATAAGCATATTAAACTCTGCCATATCGTGTTCCGGAACTGAGAGCATAACTGCTATTTCTTCCGGCTTTAATGGCATTTTCATTTCGTTATTTATAAAACCTAAAACTTTTTCTTCTTTGGTCAAATATTTCACCTCACTTTTATGTTTTTCATTTTTTCAAATTTTATTTTTGCAAAAACAAAAGCCATTCCAAACGGAATGGCTTTTATAATTCGTATAGATTGAAAATATCTTTAAGACATTAAGAACAATGCTATAGAGGTTGCTAAAAATGCTATAGCAACAACAGATGTCCACTTAGATAAAATGGCATCGATTG
>CAZCOF010000117.1:0-4745 GCA_964500095.1 uncultured Oscillospiraceae bacterium | reverse complement strand
TCAATATGCTCTGGGAAAATTTTTTAAAAGGGAATTTTTTGGTCCTGACTTGACACGAGCCTATGGCCCACTGCATTAAAAACATATTAAAAATTTATCACAGGAGAAATTATGGAAGTAAAAAAAATCACATCGGTGCAAAATGAATACATAAAAAAAATAGCAAAGCTAAAGGATAAAAAGCACAGAGAAGAACAGGGACTTTTTATAGCAGAAGGCGAGCATCTGGTGGAAATGGCACTTTCGTCATATTTTGAAATAGAAAGCATAATTATGACCGACAGCTACTATGAAAAATGCGGCGATAAGTTTATGGCTGATAAGGTTTTAGTGCCTGAGTCTGTATTTTTAAAAATATCCGATGCAAAAACTCCGCAGGGCGTTTTAGCTGTAGTTCGTTTACCTGAAAATGAAAGTGCTGATTTTAACGGAAGATATATATACTGTGATAATTTGCAGGATCCTGGCAATGTGGGTACTGTAATCCGCACCGCTGATGCGTTTTCCTTTTCAGGAGTTATAATGTCCGTCGGTTCTGCCGATGTATATTCACCTAAGGTTATACGCTCATCGCAGGGGTCTTTATTTAACATAAAAGTCATTCGTGACAAAGATATTTCACATATAAAAGAAGCTAAGGAAAATGGTGTTTTTATAACATCTACTGCACTTTACGGAAAAAGTGTAAAGCTTTGCGATATGAAAGTGTCTGATAATCAAATCTTTGTAATAGGTAACGAAGGCAGCGGGGTGTCAAAAGAGATTTTAGAAATTTCTGATGAAGTGGCATATATTCCGATGACGGGAAAAGCAGAGTCTTTAAATGTCGGTGTTGCCGCATCAATTTTAATGTATGAGGTAAAAACACGTGAATAAGTTTATGAGTGAAGCCATAAAAGAAGCAAAAAAGGCATTTGATGAACAGGAAGTCCCCGTAGGTGCGGTTTTAGTATATGACGGCGAAATAGTGGCGCGTGCTCATAATTTGTGCGAAAAAAACCAAAATCCTACACATCACGCAGAAATGCTGGTAATAGAAAAAGCGTTAAAAAAATTGGGAACAAAAAATCTAAAGGGTGCTTCGCTTTACGTCACATTAGAGCCGTGTGCGATGTGTATGAGTGCTTGTATGCTGTCTAAAATTGACAAGGTTTATTTTGGTGCCTATGATACAAAAAGCGGTGCCTGCGGCGGCAAAATTGACCTTTTGCGAGAACAATGCTTTGACTATAAAACGGAAATTTACGGCGGTATTGACCAGACAGAATGCAAAAGACTAATCGCTGAGTTTTTTGATACAGTAAGAAAGGAGCAAAGGCATTGAAAAATATTAAAATGACGGAATCAAAAGCACTTTTTTCCTTCGTTGAAGAAACAGTAAATAATGGCGGCTCTGTTAAAATAAAAATAGCAGGTTTTAGTATGTATCCTTTAGTTACAAGCCGTCGTGACAGCGTGCTTTTAACAAAGGCGGAAACAGTAAAAAAAGGTGATGTTCCGCTTATAAAACGTGAAGATGGAAGTTTTGTTTTACACAGAGTTGTCGGTATAAAAAATGGATATTTTATGCTACGCGGTGACTATGAACAAAAAATTGAATATCCCGTAAAGTCTTCGCAGGTAGTTGCTGTAGCAAAGGGATTTTACAGAAATGAAAAGTACATTGATTGTGACTCGCTTTTATATAAGTTATATTCCTTTTTGTGGATGAACAGCGTTGCGATCCGCCCGCTGATGCTTAAAATTTTAGCAATGAGGTCTTTTCTAAAGGACAAAAGGAAAAATCAAAATGAAAATAGTTGAGATTAAAGAAAATAAGAAAAAATACATAGAGTTGCTTTTGCTTGGTGATGAGCAGGAAAGTATGATAGATAAATATCTTGATGCGGGAAGAATGTTTGTGTTAGACGACAATGGCGTAAAAGCAGAATGTGTCGTTACAGATGAAGGCGGCAGAGTGCTTGAAATTAAAAATATAGCAACATATCCCCAACACCAGAAAAAAGGCTATGCAATGTTTCTTATTAAATTTATAGAACAAGAATTTAAAGATGAATTTGATTTTATAAGGGTTGGCACAGGGGATAGTCCTGCGACTGTTCCGTTTTATGAGAAGTGCGGATTTATAGAAACTCACAGGGTGAAAAACTTTTTTTGCGACAATTACGACCATCCTATTTTCGAATGTGGAATTCAGCTTATAGATATGGTTTATCTTGGAAAGAAAATAAAAATATAGACAAAAAGGTCAAAGCGAAAGCTTTGACTTTTTTTAAAGATAAAAATATGATTTTTTTCGATAAATTTTTGCTAATTTTTATAAGATATTGATACCTCATTATTGATTTTTTTTAAAAAGTATGTTAAAATAGAAAAAGTGCGATATAAATAAAGTAGGTTTAAATGTTTTTGACTGTACTTTTTTCAATATCGCAAGGCAAGGGAATACAATTTGGATTTGAGAGCTTGAGAGTAGGGTCTTAAAATTTGTTCCTATAATTTTTTAATAGGACGTGATATTATGAACAAAATTACCGTAATTGGAGCGGGAAGCGTAGGAGCGACCATATCCTACACTTTGGCGGTTTCAGGCATTTCTTCTGAAATTGTTATGGTTGACATCAACAACGAAAAGGCGTTGGGCGAAGCAATGGACATTCGTCAGGGTGTGCCTTTTTATAACCCCTGTAACGTATATGCAGGAAATTATCAGGACGCTTCAGGTTCTGATATAGTTATTATAACCTGCGGCGTTCCAAGAAAACCGGGACAATCAAGACTTGACTTAACACAAACAAATATAAATATTTTAAAATCTGTAGCAGATGAAATTTTAAAATATGCTCCGGATGCAATCTATATAATAGTAAGCAATCCGGTTGATATTTTGACGTATGCGTTTTGTAAATTCTCAGGGCTTCCCGAAGAAAGAGTAATAGGCTCGGGTACAATTTTAGATACATCGCGCCTAAGGTCTAAAATTTCAGAACATTACTCAATAAGCCAGAAAAACGTTCACGCTTATGTTTTGGGCGAACACGGGGATTCTTCATTTATCCCGTGGTCTTTGGCGAACATTTCAAACATTCCTGTTGAAGATTTTGAAAAATCTGTATTAGATGGTACGGTTTATCCTGCTTTTGACAAAGCAGATGTCGAACAATATGTCAAAAAATCAGGTGCAAGCATTATCGAAAGAAAGGGTGCGACTTTTTATGCCGTATCGATGTCGGTTTGCCATCTGTGTAAATGCATCCTAAGCGGTATAGATACGACGCTTACCGTTTCTACAATGCTTCACGGCGAATATGGAATTGATGATGTGGCGCTGAGTCTTTTAAATATTGTGGGCAAAGACGGTGCGTGTAAAAAAGTGTACCTGCCTTTGACTGACTTTGAAAAAGAACAGCTAAAAAAGAGTGCCGAAAAATTAAAAGACGTAATAAAAAGTGTTACGTTTTAAATAAACCACCTTTAAAAGTCGAAATAAAATAAACTTTCGCTCTGGGATGGGCAGAATGGAGATTGCTATATGAAAATGAGTTATTTTCCGGGTTGCACATTAAAGAACAAGGCTAAGGATTTAGACATTTATGCTCGTAAATCGGCCGAAGTCTTAGGTGTTACCTTAGAAGAAATCGAAGACTGGCAATGTTGCGGCGGCGTTTTTACAACTGCGAAAAACGAAGTAGCAACAAAATTGTCAAGTGTGCGTGCCTTAAAGGCAGCACTAAAAAAAGAGCAGCCGTTAGTTAGCGTATGCTCGGCTTGTCATAATGTCTTAAAGCAGACCAATCACGCAATGCAGACAGATGACGAGTTTAAAAACAAGGTCAACAGATACATAGCAGATGAAAACGACTACAACGGAGAAACCGAAGTTTATCACTATTTGGAAATGCTTCGTGACGTTGTAGGTTTTGAAACGCTTGCTGAAAAAGTGACAAATCCGCTAAAGGGTAAAAAAATAGCGGCGTATTACGGATGTTTGTTATTAAGACCTAATTCTGTTATGAAGATGGATGATCCTGAAAATCCGACAATAATGGAAAACTTCATTAAGGCAATCGGAGCAACTCCGGTAATCTACGCAAACCGCAACGAATGCTGTGGCGGATACGTTTCAATCGAAAGTCCAGAGTTTTCAAAGAAAAAGTCTTTATCAGTAATAGAAAACGCTAAAGCACAGGGTGCTGAAATGATAATAACAGCCTGTCCACTTTGCAAATATAACCTTTTGAAAAACGGTGCTGATATTCCTGTGATATATTTTACAGAAGTTTTAGCAGAAGCACTTGGTATAAAGGAGGGTATAAATGAATAAAGAATATCTTCGTGACGAACTGATTAGAGCAAGCGGTGTAAACCCGAAAAAATGTATGAAATGCGGCAAATGCTCAGGAACGTGCCCGGCTTATGATGAGATGGAATACCATCCGCATCAGTTTGTAAATATGGTTGAAAACGGCGATGTTGAGCCGCTTATGAATTCAAAGGGACTTTATAGATGTCTTTCTTGCTTTGCTTGTATCGACAGATGTCCCAGAAATGTCGAACCTGCAAAAATTGTTGAAGCTATCCGCTTAACAGTTATAAAACAGCAGGGTCAAAATCACTTAAAAGCAGAGACAGTTAGCCAAATTGCTGACGATGAAATTCCGCAGCAGTTATTGGTAAGTGCATTCAGAAAATACAGTAAGTAAGGAGGAAAGGACAAATATGCAAAGAATTGGTGTTTTTGTATG
>CAZCOF010000116.1:0-4764 GCA_964500095.1 uncultured Oscillospiraceae bacterium | reverse complement strand
ATTGAAAGCTATATTGAAGATGGTGCTCAAAAAATCGGCGAGTGTGTTTACGGAAAATCAATTACCGATCCGTGTTTAGGCTGGGAAAAAACAGAAAAGCTGATTTATGAAATAGCAGAGCTTTTATAATCAGGGCGGAGAAGACTATGAACACTTATGAAAGTTTAAAACAAGATATAATAAATTTTGGAATAAGGCCTGATGAAGTGATAAAAATACACTCATCAATGAAAAAAATCGGAGAAACTGAAGGTGGAGCAGATACAGTTTTAGATGTGTTTTGTGATTATCTTGGAAAAGACGGTCTTGTAGTTTTGCCGACTCACACGTGGGGAACGATCAAAGATTATAACTATACTTATAATCCGAAAACCACACCTTCCAATCTTGGACTTTTGCCTAATTTATTCAGACAGAGAAAAGGAGTATTCCGCTCAATTCACCCGACGCATTCAGTATGTGCATTCGGTAAGGGTGCAAAAGAATTTGTGTCAGGTACATATCCGCAGATTACTCTTTGCGGTAATAAATCTTGCTACAAAAAGCTTTATGATTTAAATGCTCGTGTTTTGTTGCTTGGTGTAACACTTACATCGAATACTTTTTTTCACTGGATTGAAGAGTCGCGTGAAAAAGAAGTCCCGCCATCGCACTTTGAAAAAGTGCCGATGCCGTGCAAAATAGAGCTTCCAAATGGAAACTGCATAGACAATCCGGTATACTTGCCATCGTTTGATACAAGCAAGCAGTTTGACAGAGCGATGGATATAGTATTGGCAGAAAAATCTACCGTAACGGGAAAAATAGGGAATGCTGACTGTATTTTAATTGAGTGTCAGAAAATATACCCCGTGATTTCAAAGCTTTTAGACGAACAACCCGACATATTTTATTAAAATCAGGAGAGTGCTATGACAAGAGACGAAGTAATGAGTTTTATCAACAGCTCAAAAAAATTCGGTTCAAAGCTCGAACTTTGCCGTATAGAAAAGCTATGCGAGCTTTTGGGCAATCCGCAGGATGCTTTAAAATGTATTCACATAGCGGGAACTAACGGAAAAGGCTCAACTTCTGTATTTATAAATAATATTTTGATTGATGCAGGCTTTAAGGTAGGTCTTTATACCTCGCCATACATATATGAGTTCAATGAGCGTATACAGATAAATAACGAGTCTGTTGCTGATTTTGAACTTGTTGATATAATGAGCAGAGTTTCAAAAAGTGTTGATGTTATGCTATCACAGGGGTTTGAACACCCGACGGAGTTTGAACTTATTACAGCTGCGGCGTTTTTGTATTTTAAGGAAAAATGCTGTGACTACGTGGTGGTAGAAGTCGGTCTTGGCGGCACCTATGATGCGACAAATATCATTAAAACGCCGCTTCTTTCGGTTATTACGTCGATAAGCATAGACCACACCGATTACTTGGGAAACACAATTTCAGAAATTGCAAAAAACAAGTGCGGAATAATTAAGAAAAACTGTCCTGTAGTCACATATATGAAGCAGGACATAAATGCTTTAGCTGTGATAGAAGAAACAGCTAAAGAAAATAATTCTTCATTAACTGTTTCGGACGGTTATTCTTTAGAAATTAAAAAATGCAGCCTGTCAGGAAATGAATTTTTATATAATGGCGAAAAGTATGAAACGTCTTTAGTAGGTAAATACCAGATTTATAATGCAATAACAGCTATAAATGCGGCAAAAATTTTGAAAAAGTGCGGAATTTTAATATCGGAAGAAAACATAAAAAGTGGTTTAAAAACCGCAAAATGGTACGCAAGATTTGAAATTTTACAAAAAAATCCCACAATTATAGCAGACGGCTCTCATAACGCAGACGGAATGGCAGCTTTTGTCGAAACAGCCAAAGAAGTAATTGATAAAAACCCGATTTGCATATTTGGTATGCTAAAGGACAAAGATTATGATTTGTGCTTAAAACTGCTGTCGTCAATAACAGATACAGTCATTGTCACAGAGGTGGAGGGCAACCCAAGACGCGAAAGTGTAGAGAAGTTAGAGCAAACGGCAAAAAAATATATCAAAAACGTCTATTCTGAAAAAAACAACAGTGATGCAATGAAGCTTGCGTTAAGTTTAGCAAAAAAAGATGATACAATAATAGCATTAGGCTCTTTATATATGATGAATGGCATAAAAAAAATCTGCAGCTGATTGCTGCAGATTTTTTTTATAACAGATAATCCGAAATCGAATTTTTACTTTTTGTGCGTCTTGCGGGAGTGTATTCTTTTCCTGTTAACCACGCTTCGAATTCAGGTGCTGAAATTTCATCAGCTTTAAAGTCAGCGTACATTTTTGATGTCTGACTCATCCAGCTGTCGTATTCATAAGAAGATAACGTACCTTTTGATTTTAAATATCTGTTGTGCTTTGTAACCTTGTCGTATAGCTTTTTCATTTCGTTTAAGCTGCTGTTTCTTCTGTACTGACGGTGTGCACCGATTTTTTTGCAAGAATAGCCGTTTGCGGTAATTCTGTCGCAGTAAACTGAGTCGGCACGTCCTGACGGGAAGAAAAATTCGCCGCAATTTTCGCAGATTTTAAGTGGCTTGTTTAAAGATGCTGCGGTTAAAATTTCAAGTGCAAATAACTCTTTTGCCGTCTCTAACAAAAAGCAGGGAATAAGTGTTTTGTCAAATTCTAACGATAACGTAAACTTTCGAGAAGTGTAAAGCTTGTTTTTTCTGCCTTTGTCAAATTCAGCTAATGAATTTAAGTTAAATGATTCTAAAGCAATCAGCTTTGACAATTCAGCCTTTGCAAAAGCCTTTAATTCCTTTTCATCAAAGTCTGAAAACAGCGCGTACGGATTTTCAAAATCCCATTTTGAACACAAAGATGTTGCACCTGAGCCTGTTAAATATTCTATATTTTTCTTTCCTGAATTTACTGTGATTACGTTGCCGTTTATGTATGCTTTAACCAAGATGATAACCTCTCTTTTGTTTATTTACAAATTAAGATTATCATATTGTGTACTTTTTTGTCAATAGTTTTTTAGCACGAAAATTAAATAAATTAGCTTTCGCACGTAAGATACGAACGGAGCTTTTCTAAAATCTTTTTTTCCAAACGTGACACCTGCACTTGGGAAATACCAAGCTTTTGTGCTATGTCTTTTTGCGGCTTGTCCAGAAAATATCGCATTGAAATTATTGTTTTTTCACGCTCGGAAAGAGACGCAATTGCGGTTTTAATATCAATTTTTGTTAAAATTTCGTTTTCTGATATTTCTGACTTTAAAAAGTCTTCAAGCCGTCTTGTGCCGTTATCACGCTCGCTTGATATTGACTCGGGTGGCTTTGTTGCATCTTGTGATGCTATTATTTCTTCTATTTCAATTCCTAAGGCTTTTGAAATGTCTTCAATACCGGGTGTGACACCGGTTGCTTTTTGCTGTACTTCGATAAAGTGTGAAACTTGAGTTGCAGTCTGTTTTATACTTCTGCTCACTTTTATTATGCCGTCATCGCGTAAAAATCGCTTTATTTCGCCTAAAATCAGCGGGACGGCATAGGTAGAAAAGCAGACGTTTTGTGATAAATCAAATTTTTCGATGGCACGCAAAAGCCCTATTGCACCTAACTGGTTTATATCGTCGTTGTCATAGCCCCTGTTATAAAATCTTTTAGCTATTGAATAAACTAACCCCATATTTTCTTCTATAAGCACCGTTTTGGAAAAATCATCACCTGATTGAGCAAGCCTGATTTTTTCGTATGTAATGTCTTTTTTTAAATTTTCCACTTGGCACCTCAAACTTCTTTTTGACTGCCTATCCGTTTTGTAAGTGTCACTGTTGTGCCGATGTCTTTTTCGCTCACAACTTCAATCTCATCCACAAAGGTTTCCATTACAGTAAAACCCAATCCGCTGCGTTCAGAGTCATGTGATGCGGTGTATAGGGGAGTGCGGGCAAGCTCAATGTTTTCTATACCGCAACCTGTGTCTTTAATTGTTATTACGGCTGTATTGTCGCAAAGCTCGCAGGTTAAATAAACAACTCCTGTTTTGTCGCCGTAAGCGTGTACAACAATATTTGTTACGGCTTCTGATGCAGCGGTCTTTATATCTTCAAGCTCATCTAAGGTGGGGTTTAATTGTGATACAAATGCCGAAAGAGCACATCTTGCAAAACTTTCGTTTTCAGAAATACTTAAAAATTCTAATTTCATACTGTTGTTCATTAAAAATTTCCCTCCTGTAAGCTTTTGTATGCTTCGTCAGTACAATCAAAAATTTCGATGATTTTATCTATGCCCGACAAATGCAAAAGCTTAGTAATGTTGCCCTTAGCACCTGCGATGGCAATACGACCGCCCAGTGATGTGATAAGCTTGTACCTTCCGACGATAACGCCTATTCCCGAACTGTCCATAAATGAAAGATTTGAAAAATCGAGCACCAGATTATTAACCTGATTGTTTTTTATAATCTCTTCAATTAAAGTTTTTACTTCCTTTGCCGTGTGGTGGTCAAGCTCGCCGTAAAGCGAGGTTAATACCGTGTTTTTTCTTACGTTTACTTTGATTTCCAACAAAATTCCTCCTTAAAATTTTATGCCAAAACTTAATACGTTAGAAAGTATTTCCAATCCTTTGTAAAAATATACAACCTTTTGTCAAAAAAATAACAACTTTTCGACAAAGGATGAATTTTTACTAAATGTTAAAATTGTATTGATATAATACATGCGGACCATAAAAAATAGAAAATCAAAATTCAATGT
>CAZCOF010000115.1:0-4793 GCA_964500095.1 uncultured Oscillospiraceae bacterium | reverse complement strand
TATGTGATAATGCCAAATCATATTCATTTGATTATATTTCTTCACGGGACGATGAAGGCATCGTCCCCTACAAAGAACATTGAAACTATTGTTCGTTCCTTTAAAACAATGGTCACAAAGGAAATAGGTTATTCTATATGGCAACGCTCATATCACGACCACATAATACGCGGCGAAAAAGATTATCAAAAAATATGGGAATACATAGATACAAATGTAATCAGATGGGAAAATGATTGTTTTTATAATGATTAAAGGTCGTAGCAACTTGCTACGACCTTTTACGTCCTTAAGAGTACGTCTCTTATGCCTTGCTTTTTTTACTGTATTTTTATTCTTTCTTTAATCACAACAGCAGTTTAATTTTTTCTTTTCGTCGCAAACTTCCTTTTCAGGAGGGAAGAATTCGTCAAACGGGAAGCCGATTTTTTCAAACAAATCGCAGGGGCTGTCGTTAAACGACGTATCACATTCTTTTTGCGGAACACAGAAGTCGAAAGCCGGGACCAGTAACTGAACCGAACGCTCAAGTTTAACGATTGAAAAAAGACCAATCGAAACATAAACCTCTTTTCTTCCGTTGTCTGATAAAACGTCATCAAATACGTTTGAAACGCCTTCGGGAACTGTTGATAAATCAAAGTTGCAGGGACACGGACAATCACAATCGGAATCGCACACTTCCTTAGTGTTGACAGCTAAAACAAGCGGGTCAACAACTTCGACTATTGCTCTGGGAAGATTTGTTTTTTGCCAGCAGGTTTCACACTCGCAGGAAGAATTAAGGCTGTATTGTGATGTGAAAATTTTAGCGGAGCCTTCAGAGCCGAAAAGCACAACCTTTTTGTTAAATACTGCTAAACCTTCAACACATATCGGCTTTTTGTGGTCTGTGCATACTTCAAAGGTGATTTTAAAATAAAATGTTGTGTCTACTGTGTAGTAGCCGTTGTTAAAGGGTATTGCTTCAACATCGGGATATGCCCAGATAACCTCGGCTTTTTTTGCTTTTATGCTGACTGCTTTATCGATAATGTCTGAGTCACATTCGCTAAAATACACTCTTGCGTCTTCAATGCAGTCTTTATCCTTGCAGGAATCGTAGACCTTATCTGTATGTATACAAACTGAATTTTTTACTTCTTCGCAGGGAGAAGTCGGACCTTGATAACGTCTGTCTGCCATAAAAAACCTCCATAATATTTTTTTGAGATTTTATCTCTATAACATAGTATGTAAAACGGTTTTAAATGTTACTTTAAATAGCAGGGGTTTTTTGCAATTTTTTGAAAAAAACTGTTGACCAAACAGGTATGTTTGCGATATAATAACTTCGTATATATAATAAAGGGGGCGATGTTTTTGATAAATGTTGCAATATTAGGCTTTGGTACAGTCGGCTCAGGCGTTTACGAAATTTTAAAAAGCAGCCCTGATGCAATTGCCAAAAAAACCGGAGATGCCATAAATATTAAATATATATTGGATATAAGAGATTTTGATGACCATCCCGAAAAAGAGATTTTTACAAAAGATTTTAACGATATTTTAAATGATGATGATGTTAAAATTGTCGTTGAAGTTATGGGCGGCATAACTCCTGCGTATGACTTTACAAAGGCAGCGATTATCTCAGGCAAGAGTGTAATAACTTCAAATAAGGAGCTTGTTGCCACACACGGCACAGAGCTTATAAAAATTGCTGAAGAAAATAATGTAAATTATTTGTTTGAAGCTTCCGTTGGCGGCGGTATTCCGATTATACGCCCCATCAATCAGTGTCTGGCGGCAAATACAATTTTAAAGATAAACGGCATATTAAACGGAACAACAAACTTCATTTTGACAAAGATGTTTTCTGAGGGTGCTGCCTTTGACACAGCTTTGGCTGAAGCACAGGAGTTAGGCTATGCAGAGCGCAATCCGTCAGCTGATGTAGACGGTCACGATGCCTGCAGAAAGACTGCGATTTTATCATCTTTAGCTACAGGAAAATTTGTTGATTATAATGATATTCCCACAGAAGGTATATCGGGCATTTCTACAACAGACGTAATCTTTGCCGATAAAATCGGTTATGTGATTAAATTAATTGGTTCAGCTGTTATGGAAAACGGCAAGGTGTCAGCACTTGTTGCCCCAAGACTTGTATCAAAGGAAAGTATGCTCGCAGGTGTAAACAGCGTATTTAACGCTATTATGGTAGAGGGCGATTCTTTGGGTGAGGCGATGTTTTACGGTCGCGGAGCAGGTAAGCTCCCTACAGCCAGTGCGGTAGTTGCTGATATTATCGATAGTGCTAAACATTTGGGAACACATAAAAAGATTCTTTGGGAAGAGCATAGTGAAAACATTATGGCAGACCCGCTTAGTGTAAGCTATAAATACTTTGTCCGCACATCGGACAAGTCGTTAGTTAAAGAGCTTTCAGGCTGTGAAATAGGCTCTTTGGGTGATGAAGTAGTATTTACAACCAACGAGATGAAAGAAAAAGAATTTTTAGCTAAAGCAAAGGATAAATGCTCTTTCATCCGTATTCTTGCGTAAAGGAAGGTATGTAGCAATGTCTAAGGTAAAAGTCAGGGTTCCGGCAAGTTCTGCAAATTTAGGGCCCGGTTTTGACTCTTTGGGCTTGGCACTTACATTATACAATTACATAGAAGCAGAAGAAACAAAGTCCGGTCTTGATATTGAGATTTTAGATACACAAACCAAAGAGTTTTTGCCGACAGATGAAAAAAATCTGGTTTATAAGTCGATGAAGTATCTGTTTGATGCAGCAGACTATAAGGTTTCAGGTCTTAAGCTCACGCTGTCGAGTGAAGTTCCCGTAACACGCGGACTTGGTTCGAGTTCTGCGTGTATCGTAGGTGGCTTGGTTGCGGCAAATGAGCTTTGCGGCAGGAAATTTACCCCACGTGAAATCGTGACAATGGCAACTAAAATAGAAGGTCATTCTGACAATGTTGCAGCGGCGTGCTTTGGCGGATTTACAGTTTCTGTTTTTGATAAAAACGAAGTTTTTTATTACTCGCATAAGATAAAAGGCGACATAAAATGCTTGGTTTTAATCCCCGATTATGCAGTAACGACGCAAAAGGCGAGAAATACTCTACCGGGATACTATCCTAAGCGTGATGTTGCGTTTAATATTTCTCATGCGTCGCTTTTAGTAGCGTCAATTGTTTCGGGAAATTATGAAAATCTTTTATGTGCTATTGACGACAGAGTTCACGAGCCGTACAGAAAGGTTTTTATTGACGGTTACCAAAAGCTTTACAACAAATTAAAGGCATACGGAGCACTGGGTACTTTTATCAGCGGTTCGGGGCCGACGCTTGCATCCATTGTTGAAGCTGATGATGCGGAATTTTTCTATGAAGACATTAAAGAATATACAAACAAAGCTTTCCCCACTTGGACAGTTAAGCTTTTAGATATTGATAACGAAGGCGCAAAAGTAGTATAAGCGTCGTAACAGGAGGTTTTTTAATTGGCATTAATAGTTCAAAAATTCGGCGGTTCGTCTGTTAAAGACGCTGAGTGCCTAAGACGTGTTGCGGGAATTATCACAAACACCTACAAAGAAGGCAACGACGTCATAGTAGTAGTCAGTGCACAGGGCGACACAACCGACGATTTAATCGAAAAGGCAAAAGAAATAAGCAAAAACCCTTCAAAAAGGGAAATGGATATGCTTTTGACAACCGGTGAGCAGATTTCGGCTTCGCTACTTGCTATGGCGATTGAAGAAATGGGATACCCTGCTGTGTCATTGACAGGCTGGCAGGCAGGAATTTTGACAAACTCAAGATATTCTGACAGCAGAATCAAAAAAATCAACACAGAAAGAATTAACGCAGAGCTTGACAAAAAGCGTATCGTAATCGTTACAGGTTTTCAAGGAATTAACAGATACGACGATATTACAACGCTCGGTCGCGGCGGCTCTGACACATCAGCTGTAGCATTAGCTGCTGCGTGTCACGCAGACCTTTGTGAAATCTACACAGATGTTGACGGTGTATATACGTCAGACCCGAGAATCGCACCTGATGCTAAAAAGCTTTCTGAAATTTCTTATGACGAGATGTTAGAGCTTGCAAGTTTAGGTGCAAACGTTTTACACAATCGCTCGGTAGAGCTTGCTAAAAAATATAATGTGAACCTTTGTGTTCGTTCAAGTATTACAGGTGCTGAGGGCACAATCGTTAAGGAGGTAACAACTGTGGAATCAATGATGGTAAGAGGTATAGCAAAGGATAGCGATGTTGCAAGAATTTCAGTTTGCAGCATAGAGGATACACCGGGAAAGGCATTCAGGATTTTCTCGCTTTTGGCAAAGAACAACGTAAATGTAGACATTATCTTGCAGTCAATCGGCAGAGATAATACAAAGGATATCAGCTTTACAGTAACAGAAGGTAAATTACAGGATGCTTTAGATGTTTTAGAAAAGAACAAAGACATCATAGGCTACAAGGATTTAAGCTATGCAACAGATGTATCTAAGGTTTCTATTGTAGGTGCAGGTATGGTTACAAATCCCGGCGTTGCGGCTAAAATGTTTGAAGCGTTGTTTGATGCACATATCAACATTCACATGATTGCAACATCAGAAATCAAGGTTTCAGTTCTTATAGACAGAGGGTTAGAAAATATGGCAGTAAAGGCAATACAGCAGAAATTTGAAATTGCGTAAGTAAGGGGCTTAGCAAAACGCACAGACCACATAAGACAAAAAAGGCTTTATAAAGCTATGTAATTAAATAAACAAAGTTAAAGTAGTACAA
>CAZCOF010000114.1:0-4838 GCA_964500095.1 uncultured Oscillospiraceae bacterium | reverse complement strand
GCATAAATATCCGTGATTTTTTGATAAAATCTACGTTCACTCGCACGGATTTCCTGTATTTCAGATACTAAATGTTCAAAGTAATCATCATCAAAAATTTGTCCGTTTATAAGTCTGTTTTTATCTAACACATATCCCTGTTTTGTAAAGGTATCAAGAACTTTTGTCGCCCACTGTCTGAATTCAGTAGCTCGCTGTGAATTGATTCTATATCCAACTGCAATTATAGCTTGCAATGAATAGAATTTGTACTTATATGTTTTTCCGTTATCAGCAACTTGTGCAAAATTTGCACAAGTTGAATTTTCGTCTATTTCTCCATCTTTAAAAATGTTTTTAAGGTGTTTCGTAACAACACTTCTGTCAACATCAAAAAGTTGTCCAATAGCTTTTTGTGTAAGCCATACATCATTATCTTGTACACGCACTTCAATACCTTCTTCTTTGGCATCACGAGTAAACACCAAAAAATCAACAGTACTATTTCTTATTTGGATTTTTTTATCTTTCATTTTAAAAATCTCCTTTACAGAACATTGGATATATAATCCGACACTATGAATATTATTTCTCCACCATTCGACATAAATCGACTTTTGTCAAGACTGGACCAAAAATTATTTGAAACTTATTATTTGATACCCTTTATACTTTAAGATTCCTTTGTCATTAATATTATAATTTCCGTACGAAAACTCTGAAACAGAAAAAGAAAGTTTTTTCTCACTTGTAGAAAATACAACGATATAACGTTCTCGTTTGAATGTGCCGTGCACCCTTGAAACTGTGCTGGTTTTATATTTGTCAAAAACCATAGCCTTTACCGATTTTACAGGTGCATATTTATTCCCAATGAATCTCTTTATAATCAAAAGCCAGCACAACACTATCAAAACTATTAACAACCCATTCATAACATTGGAAAACAAAATTTTCACCTCTTAAATGCAACAATTTTAGAGATTTTCTCCGTTATAACTCCTGAACAATTCGTTTTAAGGCAATTCATCGAGCACATTTGCATACTCATTTTACCACAAAGCATAAAATTAATCAAGTTAAGAATACTCGTTATTTTAGTATTTATAATTATTTTGTTGTTTTTTGTCCTTATTTATGATACAATAAAAATATATCGAAAAAGTGTGGTGTTTTGATGTTTTTTAAAGAAGGAAGACGCATCAGGGGCGGAATCCCTATGGATGCGATTTCTCCGTTTATTATGGCAAGCAGACTTGGTGCTGCTAACTCTTTTTTTGCCAGTGCTGACATTTCAAAGTGCGAAGAGTTAATTAGGCAAAAGCGAAAAGAAGGTATGCACGGGCTCGGTATGATGCACATATTTATGGCAGCTTATGTAAGAGCTGTTTCTCAACGTCCCGGAATCAACCGATTTATTCGCGGTCAGCGTGTTTATGCAAGAAACGACATTCAAATATGTATGACGATAAAAAAAGAACTCAGGCTTAATGCACCCGAAACTGTTATTAAGATTTCTGCTGTTCCTGAGCATACTTTAACAGATATATACGACGCTCTGTCAAAAGAAATTGCACAAGGTAAGCAGGAAGGCGACCAAAATGGTATGGATAACGTCGCAAGATTTTTGATAAAGCTTCCCCGAGTCTTTTTAAAGTTCGCAGTAGGTACACTTAGATTTTTAGACTATTTCTCCCTGCTGCCTACCGTGCTTACAAGCTTAAGCCCGTTTCACGGGTCAATGTTTATAAGCAACTTGGGTTCGTTAGGTATTCCGCCTGTTTTTCACCATTTGTATAACTTTGGAAACCTTCCCGTTTTCATCACTATGGGGGCAAAAAGAACGGAATATGTTTTAAATTCTAAAGGTGAGCCTGAAAAACGCAGATTAATCGATTTCACTTTTACTTGCGACGACAGAATTTGTGACGGACATTATTACGCTTCTGCGTTTAAGCTTTTTAAAAAGCTTATAGAAAACCCCGAACAGCTTTTTACCCCGCCAAAATCAGTTATTCAGGATATAAAGTAAAAAAACTCCTTCATACGAAGGAGTTTTTTTATCTTATTAAATTAATAGCAACTGTTAAAAATATCTAAAACCGTCTCATAATCAAGGTCTGTATAGCTTTTTATTGTACGAGTTTTTCCAAACGTACAAAGGTCTGAAAGCTTTGGAATACTGTCTTTAGGTATGTCAAATTCACGAAGTGAAAGCGGCATACCGATAAAGCGGAAATATTCTTCCATTTTTTCTATTCCCAGTAAAGATGCTTTCAGGTCATCTTTTTCTTCTACGTCCCATACACGTCTTGCAAACTGTGCAAAACGGTCAGGTTTTTTGTTGTATACGTATCTTGCCCAAGCGGGAAACAACACGGCAAGTCCCGCCCCGTGAGCGACGTGATCATATTCACCGCTTAATGCGTGTTCTAACTGATGCACCGCTAAGGAATTATCTCTGCCGCATCCTGTTAAGCCGTTGTGTGAAACACTCGATGCCCACATCATATTCGCTCTTGCTTCATAATCGCATGGATTCTCCATCAGTATTCTGCCTGCTGAAATTACACTTCTTAAAACACCTTCTGCCAACCGGTCAGTTATGTCAGTAGGCTCACAGTCGATAAAATATCTTTCCATTGTGTGAGCCATAATGTCAACTATACCGCACGCGGTCTGGTACTTACTTACTGTATAGGTAAGTTCAGGATTCATAATTGCAAAAAGACATCTGTTAAAATCAGAACCAAAGCCACGCTTCATATTAAGCTCTGTATTGGTAATAACGGCAGATGCACTCATTTCGCTGCCCGCTGCAGCTAAAGTTAAAATACAACCTACAGGCAAAGAACCATCAAGAGTTCTGTTACCCGAAGAAAATTCCCACGCATCGCAGTTATTAAATGCCGCTGCCGCTGTGGCTTTTGATGAATCTATTACACTACCGCCACCTACAGCGAGTATCATTTCAACTTCGTTTTCCCTTGCAATTTTTGCAGCATTATTAACAAAATCAAGCTTAGGGTTAGGTTCTACCCCGCCCACTTCTATTACTGAGATGCCGTTATCAGAAAGGCTTTTCATAACAGTATCGTAAAGACCGCTTTTTTTGATGCTGTCTTTTCCATACTGCATCATAATCTTTTTAAAGCCGTAGTCTTTAATAATTCTACCTACATCTTTTTCCTTGCCTTTTCCGAAAAACACCTTAGTAGGTGCAAAATATGTGAAATCTCTCATAAATCTATCTCCTTTTATAAAATTCACTATTAGTAATGTTATAATTCGTGGTGGATTTATATACAAATGGTTTTATGTTCATAAATTAAAAATTCCCGAAACTAAATCGCAAGACGATAACTTTCATCAATGTGTTTACAAATGTCTTCTGTAGCAACAGAGCCATCCAATATAATCGTATACCAATTCTTTTTATTCATATGCCATCCCGGATAATAGTCATCATTCAAAAGCAACATTTCCATCTTGTCTGGACATATTCTTAAGTCAATAATTCTACTATCTCGTCAGAATCAAGTCCAAGTTTATTTTTTGCTACTGTCAATATTGCACCATACCATTTTGCGGTATCTTTGCGGCGCCACACAGCATTATCAGGAAACTTTTCCAAAGAAACTCTAATTCGTCCCCGTAATTCTCTTGAACATAGCAGATGACTTGTCTTGCCTGCGGTGATTTAAAAATCTCTATGTCGTAACATTTTTCTGCCACTTGCACTAACACTGTTTCTACAGCCTTTCTGACATCTCCTACGAAAGAACCCACAGAGTTTGTTTTATATAGTACATATTCTTCCCCTGTTTCTTTTTCGATCAGAGTTGTATCGATACTGCCGTCGGATAATATGACTGTCCGAAGATGAAACAATCCGTCAAGTATATCAACCCCGTACTTATATTTATTTCCATCTTTTACAAAGCCGAACAATAATGTCTTTTCAATATTTAATGTTTTCTTGGCAAATAATTCTTCAAACACTATGCTCAGCTCCTACAAATCCAATTTTGTCAGTTTCATTATACCACAAAATCATAAAAAAACAATATAAACAGCAAAAATAAAAGCCCGATATTCGGGCTTTTATTTTTTTATAGATTATAGTATTTATCAAATTCTGCAGGATGCGGGATTGCAGCAAGTTCATTAACTTCTTTACGTTTTGCAGCAATAAAGCTCTTTAACAATTCTTCAGGGAAAACCCCGCCTGCTGTTAAGTAATCGTGGTCCGCTTCTAAAGCATCTAAAGCTTCGCCTAAAGATGTAGGCAACTGTTTAAGCTTTGCTTTTTCCTCTTCAGGAAGATGGAAAAGGTTACAGTCATAAGGTCCCCAGCCGTTTTCGTGCGGGTCAATTTTGTTTTTGATACCGTCGATACCCGCCATCAAAATAGCAGCGTAGCAGAAATACGGGTTACAGGTAGCATCGGGGTTTCTTAATTCAAAGCGACGAAGCTCCGGTGCTTTTGCATAAGCAGGAATACGAATTACTGCACTTCTGTTTGATGTTGCATAGCCTACTGTAACAGGTGCTTCAAAACCGGGAACCAAACGTTTAAATGAGTTTGTGCTGGGGTTTGTAATCGCACACAAAGATGCAATATGCTTTAAGAGTCCGCCCATAAAGTAGTGTGCTTCTTTGCTTAAATTTGAATAGCCATTATCATCAGAGAATACAGGCTGTCCGTCCTTCATCAAAAGCATATGCACGTGCATACCGCTGCCTGCTTCGCCCATTACGGGTTTCGGCATAAATGTTGCTGACATTCCGTATTTTTGAGCTGTGTTATGGATTATGTATTTTATCATCATTGTAGCATCTGCCATTTTTGACATCTT
>CAZCOF010000113.1:0-4895 GCA_964500095.1 uncultured Oscillospiraceae bacterium | reverse complement strand
GTCTTTATTAACGAGTTGAGCGCCGAGTGATCTAACCTTTTCAGTAACTAATGCTCCAAAAATCTGTTCGGGG
Organism: uncultured Oscillospiraceae bacterium; assembly: GCA_964500095.1. GTDB lineage: Bacteria > Bacillota > Clostridia > UBA1381 > UBA9506 > Congzhengia. Next base: position 4,822 of record CAZCOF010000113.1, on the reverse strand, counting down.
AAAGCTGCTCCTGTAGGATGGTACTGTAAGGTTTCGGCGTATATTAGCTTTGCACCTGCTCTGTAACCTAACACAAGTCCGTCAGCTGTTGCGCCATAGTGGTTTGATGTAGGGAAGCCCTGATAGTGCATTCTACCTGCACCGCCTGTTGAAATTACAACTGTCTTTGCTTTTGCAACCATAATTTCTTTTGTTTCCATATTCATCAAGACTGCACCTGCAGCATTTCCGTTTTCATCTAAAATAAGTTCAATTGCAGCCGTAAAGTCAACAACAGGAATACCGCGATTTAATACTTCATCACGCAATGTTCTCATTATTTCAGCACCGGAATAGTCTTTAGCGGCATGCATACGTTTACGAGATGTGCCGCCACCGTGTGTTGTAACCATTGTGCCGTCTTTGTCTTTATCAAATTCAACACCTAAATTTGAAAGCCACAAAATCGCATCGGGAGCATCACAAACAAGCTTTGATAAAAGCTCTCTTTTTGCTGCAAAGTGTCCGCCGCCGAAAGCGTCAACAAAGTGGATTGCAGGCGAATCGTTAGGCTTATCTGCCGCCTGGATACCGCCTTCTGCCATCATTGTATTGGCATCGCCTATTCTTAACTTTGTAACAATCATAACGTTAGCGCCTGCTTCGTGTGCTTCAATTGCTGCAGATGAGCCTGCACCGCCGCCGCCTATTACTAAAACGTCTGTTTCGTAATCGGGATTAGATAAATCAATATCCTTTGTATTGATACGGCTGTGAGCCTGCAGCATCTGTGCCAACTCTGTAGGTACCTTATCACCTTTGTTAGGTCCGATTTCTAATGTTTTGAATTCGTCCTTTTTATAGTCGGGATGATACTGTGCGAGCAAATCTTCCTTTTGCTGTGCTGTCATACGCACAGGTTCTAACTCGATATTTTTTTCTCTTGCTGCTTCAACTAAAGCGATTGAAGCCTGAAATTTTTCTGAATACATATCTCATCCTCCTTACTTCTCGATTTCGCGAGTGTTATATAACTCTTTGATTTCTTCGATAGGTTTTTGCATCAATGCTTCGATTAAATCATTAAAGGTTCCATCGTTAATTTCCTTAACTCTGTCCTCTAAGTGTCCGCAACCGGGAGCAAGGTATTTACCGTTAATTCTTCTTGCAAGCATAGCAACCTGCGGATGAGAAATACCTGCAGGGCAACGTGATGAACAAACTCCGCACATTACGCAGTCAAATGATTCTTCAGCACACTTTTCAAAGTCACCGCGTTGAGCATAAGCTATGTACTGCATTACGTTTAACTCCTGTGTACAGCTCTTTGTACAAGCGTTACAACCGATACAAGCGTAAATTTCAGGATAAAGCTGCATCATAACTGTTTCTGTTGTTTTTACCTTGTTGATGTCATAAACTTCTTTTACAAGCGGGAAGAAAGGTAGTGTCGCGATGTACATATTGTTTTCTACCTTTGTCTGGCAAGCCAAACACGCTTTTAATTCCTTATCGCCCTTTATACGATAGATTGTTGCACAAGCACCGCAAAAACCATTACGGCAACCGCAGCCTCTTACCAACTGGTATCCGCAATATTCCATAGCGGTCATAATTGTTAAATTTTCGGGAACTTCATACTTTTTTCCAAAGAGAAAAATTGTTACCATATTTTCCATAGTTTCACACTCCTTTAATATTCATCCGGCAATTCGTCAAGCTCATCAAAACGGAATACGGGTCCATCCTTACATACGTATTTTGAACCTACGTTACATCTTCCGCATTTACCAACTCCGCACTTCATACGAAGCTCTAAGGTTGTGTAAATCTGAGTTTTGTCAAAGCCAAGCGAATAAAGGCCTTCTAATGTAAACTTAATCATAATCGGGGGGCCGCATAAAACTGCTGTTTTGTCTGTATCAAAGCCAAGCTCTTTTACATAGTTTGGAACAAAGCCTACGTGACCGTCCCAACCCTCCTGCGGATTGTCAATTGTCAAATGGACATCGATATTTTCATCGTTTGCCCATTCTTCGATGATTTCTTTATAGTCTAATAAATCATCCTTACTTCTTGAACCGTAAACAATGTCAATTTTGCCGTATTTGTCGCGGTTATCACGGCAATAGTTAATAACTGAACGAAGAGGTGCTAAACCTACACCACCGGCGATAAATAAAAGGTTCTTTCCTGCAAAAACATCATCTACCGGGAACGGATTTCCGTAAGGTCCGCGAATTGTGATTTGCTGACCTACTTCTGCCTGATGGAGCCATTCAGTAACGCAACCGCATTTTTTAATTGAAAATTCCATATATTCCGTATTTGTGGGTGATGACGTTATTGAAAACATCGCCTCACCTACACCGGGAACTGACAGCATCGCACACTGACCGGGACGATGATCAAATGCTTTTTTTCCATCAGGTGTTACAACACGGAATGTCTTGATATCCGGTGTATCTATTCTTACGTCTGTAATGACACCAATTACGGGAATTAAAGCTTCGTTCTGATTAGTCATTTTTCTCTCCCCCAATCTTTTTCATTACTTTTACGATATTCATAGAAATAGGACATCTCGACAGACATCTTCCGCATCCGACACAACCGAATATACCATCATTGTTTTCAGGATAGTATACTAATTTGTGCATAAATCTCTGGCGGAAACGCTCAAGCTGAGAAAGTCTTGAGTTGCCGTGTGCCATCTTTGTAAAATCAGAATACATACAAGAATCCCAGCATCTGAAACGTACTACACCGTCATTTGTCTTAAAGTCTTTAATGTCGTAGCACTGACAGGTAGGACAAACGAATGTACAGGTTCCGCAACCCAAGCAGGTCTGTGATAACTCTTTCCATTCAGGTGCATCAAAAAATTCCTGTGTTTTACCGCCGCCGAAAGCGTCAGCTTTTAAGTCTTTTAGCGGAAGTCTTTCTAAGATTTCTTTAGTCTTTTTCTTTTCTTCTTCTACTTTTTTATCATCACACTCTTGGGTTAAGCTTTCTATTTTCTTCATAAAAGCTTCGCCTTTTTCAGTGTTAGCTTTAAAAAATACTTCGTCTTCTGTTTTCCAAACAGTTACATCACCTAAAGGATTAGCAGCATCTATGCCGAATGTAGAACAAAAGCAGGTCTCAGAAGGACGAGAGCAAGCAACCGAAACGATTGTTCCGTGTTCTCTGCGTGACGCATAGAATGTGTCTACAGGGTCTTGTAAGAACACTCTGTCTAAAATTTCAAAGCTTTTTACATCGCACGCTTTAACGCCGAACACAACAAAATCGTCTTTTTCAGAACGCACGTCGATTAATTCGATGTTTTTGCCTGATGTTTTAAATTCCATCAGGTTTTCCATCTGCGGGAAGAAAAAGTCTTTAGGACTTCTTACTGTATTTAAAGCACCGCTCCAAACTGTACCCTCTTCCCATTTTTTGTACTCAGCTCTATTGTCTTTACCATCAACAGGAAGATATAAGTCGCCTGATTTTGCAATTTCAGCAAAAACTAAATTCATTGATTCTTTAGCACATTTACGCATCGTTTTCACCTCCGTTAAAAACTTCACCGGGCTCTAAGTCCTCTGTGGTGTAGTTTACTAAAGGTGCACGCGAGCCAACTTCAGCTCCAGCCTGATATTCGCCGTAGAATTCATTAATATCTTTAATAAACTTACGGTTTAAAAGATGAAGCGGGATGTTCTGCGGGCATACTCTTGAGCATTCGCCGCAGTCAGTACATCTGCCTGCAACGTGGAACGCTCTTATAATATGAAACATTTTTTCTTCAAAGCTGTTTGCAGCCGCTTTATTTTCAACACCTGAATCAGGGTTTGTGAATACGCATTTTTCACAAGTACAAGCAGGACAGACGTCACGGCAAGCATTACAACGTATGCAACGTGATAACTCATTCTGCCAGAATGAAAATCTTTCATCGGGTGTCATAGTCTCAAGTTTTGCTACTTCATCAAAGCGAGCTGAATCAATTATATCGCCTTCTTCACCCATTAATTCATCATAAGCAACGTGCTTTTTGCTCTTGCAGTTTACACATCTTTCTGCTAAAACGTCTGACTTATTAATTTCTTTTTTATCTCCATAGATTGTTTCAACTAAGATTTTTTCGCCTGTTGTATCAATTGATGAAATGCCTTCACATTCTTTTTTGATTTTTTCGATATCCACCATTCCGTCACACGGAATACCTACTGCGTACACCTTTTCTCTGTCAAAGCGATGCTCGGTTAAAAGCTGATTGAAGCTGTATGTATCGCAGGGCTTTAAGAATACCAAAATTTTACCATCGATTTTTTTAGTATGATTTACAAGGTACTTTGAAAAATTCGCACCGCAAAAGTCATTCCATACAAAAGCTTTATTTAAAGCATCTTCAGAATCGAACAATGCAGGTGTTATATCGTAATCAAATTCACCTTTTTGCCAACCGAAAACTGCTTGCACTGTACCATCTGATAAAAGTGCCGATGCTTTTTCGATTAACTGTTCACGACTTATTTTTTGCATCGCAAATCCTCCAATCTCTTATTTTCTCCAAGTGCAGCAACAGTTTCGACAAAATCGTTCATTGTTGAAGCAAATTTTGCACCTTCTGCTGCTGATACCCATTCAACACGGGTACGTTCTCTTTCAATACCTAAAAAGTCAAGCATTGAAAAAAGCAAAGCCATTCTACGGCGTGTGAAGTAGTTACCTGATGTGTAGTGACAGTCACCGGGATGGCAACCGCAGATAATTACACCATCAGCACCTCTTTGAAACGCACGTAATATAAACATAGGATTAACTCTGCACGAGCATGGAACACGAATGATTT
>CAZCOF010000112.1:0-4908 GCA_964500095.1 uncultured Oscillospiraceae bacterium | reverse complement strand
TCTTCCATAATTTTTCCGTCGCACATAAACAGTATTCTGTCTGCAACGTCCTTTGCAAATCCCATCTCGTGAGTTACAACAACCATTGTCATACCTTCTTTGGCTAAACTTTTCATAACGTCTAAAACTTCGCCTACCATTTCAGGGTCTAACGCTGATGTAGGTTCGTCAAAAAGCATAACATCAGGGTTCATACAAAGCGCACGGCAAATTGCAACACGCTGCTTTTGTCCGCCGGATAACTGCTCAGGATAAGCGTTTGCTCGGTCACGAAGTCCTACACGTTCTAAGAGTGAAAGTGCCTTGCTTTCTGCTTCTTCCTTACTCTTTTTTAAAAGCTTCATCGGCGCAAGGGTCAGATTTTTTAACACCGTCATGTGCGGAAACAAATTAAACTGCTGAAAAACCATACCCATTTTTTGTCTGTGTAAGTTTATATTTGTTTTAGGGTCTGTGATGTCGACACCCTCAAAATATATTTTTCCCGATGTAGGGTATTCTAACAAATTCAAAGAACGCAAATATGTAGATTTACCCGAGCCTGACGGTCCTATAATTACTACAACCTCGCCTTTTTTAATTTCTGCTGAAACTCCGTCTAACGCACGAATTTTTTCGCCGTAGAACTTACATAAGTCCTCTGTTTTAATAATTGCATTATCGTTCACTCTTACGCATCCTCCTTTCCAAAATTCCAAGAAGTTTTGTAAGTATCATAACAAGCACCAAATAAATAAGTGCCAAGCTTATATAAGGAATAACAGCGGTATATGCTTTACTAACTATTACCTGTGCAGCCTTCGTCACGTCCTGAAGGGCAATAACAGTAACTAAAGATGTTTCCTTTAAAAGAGCGATTAACTCATTACCCAAAGCTGGCAATATGTTCTTTAAAGCCTGCGGAAGTATAATATGCCACATTGTCTGTGCATAGTTAAGCCCCAGACTTCTGCCTGCTTCTGTTTGTCCGGCACTGATTGACATAATCCCCGAACGGGCAATTTCTGCAACATACGCACCTGAATTTATTCCGAGTGTTATAACTGCACACATAGTTGTTTGTGCTGATGTTTTCGGTACCATAATAACAAAGCCCATAATTAAAAGCTGTACCATCAAAGGTGTACCGCGAAGTACCGTAACATAAACCTTACATATTGCATTTAAAATACGAAGGAAAACATTCGGTTTTTTTGACTGACTGTCATGAGTTGAGCGAATAAGTGCAACTATCATACCGATTACTATACCTATTAAAAGTGCACCTATTGTAACTACGAACGTAGTCAAAAGACCGTTTGTAAAGAACTTCCAACGGTTTTCATATATAAAAACCTGATAAAACTGAAAAATCAGACGCTGCAGCCCTTCCGGCAACGATAAAATCCAGCCGGGTGCCAAAGCTATCCATTTAGCAAACGTTAAAACAGTCATTTGCTTTCCCCTTTCTAAAACGAAATAAAAGGGACGATTCCATCGCCCCTTTTTATTATATATTAGGGTTTTAAATTACTCAGCTTTGATGTATTTTGCGATTATTTCGTCAATCTTACCTTCAGCCTTGAGTTCAGCTAGTGCAGTGTTGAACTTTTCGAGTAATTCTGTGTTTTCCTTAGCAATAGCTGCTGCGTAGTTTTCTGTAACGTATTCTGTGTCTAAGATTTTTAAACCTTCGTTAGCTTCAACAAAGGCTTTTGCAGGTTCGTTGTCGATAACAACACAGTCAACCTGACCGTTTTGAAGTGCTGCTACAGCTAAAGCACCGTTGTCGTAACGTGCAACTGCATCTTCGCCGTAACCGCCGTTTTCGGGTGTATCTGAGCAGTAGATGTCACCAGTTGTACCTGACTGTACGCCAATCTTTTTACCTTCCAAATCGTCAATTGCAGCGATTTCAGAATCTTCTTTTACGATAACAACCTGAATACCTGTTGCGTAGCTTTCAGAAAAATTAACTGACTCTTCACGTTCGGGTGTTACTGTCATACCTGCTAAAACCACATCGATAGAGCCTGTTGAAACAGCTGTGATTAATGAATCAAAAGCCATATCCTTGATTTCTAATTCCATACCAAGCTTTTCTGCAACCGCTGCTGCAATTTCAGCATCGATACCTACTACGTTGTTGTTTTCGTCAACAAATTCATAAGGCGGGAAAGCTGCGTTTGTACCCATTGTGAGAACTTCTTTTTCTGTGTCTGTTGCTGTGCCGCCGCAAGCAACCATAGCAATAGACATTACTGCTACCATAATTAACGCTAAAATCTTTTTCATAATAAACATTACCTTTCTGTCTGCTAAAATTTTATCGCACGCTGCAGACTCATCGTGCATAAATTTACATTTTTTTGTATAATTAGTTAAAAATCTTCTTAAATTATAACATTCATTCTTTGTTTTGTCAACGTTATTTTTCTTTATATCTGCTTTTATCAATTTATTTTTAATTAACCATTGATTTTTTTTGAAATAATGCTATAATATATGTAGATATTTATTTTAAAATGACCCATAGTAATTGCTATTACGGAGGTTTGATAGATTTGGAAAAACTCGTTGTAAAAGGCGGTAAACGCCTTTGTGGTGAGGTAGCAATAAGCGGAGCTAAAAACGCTGCAGTTGCAATCATTCCTGCGGCTGTGTTGGTTGACGGCATTTGCATTGTTGAAAATGTTCCTGCAATCCGCGACGTTGAAGTGATTTGCAACATATTAAAAGAGCTCGGTTCTGAAGTCACCTACCTTGACAAGTACACAATTAAGATTGATTCTTCTTGCGTGAATAAATATACAGCACCTTATGAACACGTACGCAAAATGCGTGCTTCATACTATCTTTTGGGAGCGTTACTCGGCAGAGTGAAAAAAGCAGATGTCGCACTTCCCGGCGGCTGTAACTTTGGAAGTCGTCCGATAGACCAGCACTTAAAAGGGTTTCGTGCACTTGGTGCAAAAATCTCTGACTGTGCAGAAAGTACAGGTGCAATTTATGCCGAAAGCGATGGCTTAGTCGGCACAAACATTTATTTAGACGTTGTATCAGTAGGTGCTACTATAAACATTATGCTGGCAGCGACACTCGCTCGCGGCACAACAATTATTGAAAACGTCGCAAAAGAACCCCATATCGTTGACGTTGCAAACTTCTTAAACGCTATGGGTGCAAATATAAAAGGTGCAGGTACTGATGTTATCAGGGTACACGGCGTAGAAAAGCTTCACGGCGGTACATATTCTATCATCCCCGACCAGATAGAAGCAGGTACGTTTATGGTTGCAGCAGCTGCTACAGGCGGAGATATTTTAGTAAAGAATATAATCCCCAAGCATATGGACTCAATCAGTGCAAAGCTTATAGAAACAGGTGCTAAGGTTTTAGAGTTTGACGACAGCATCCGTGTTATAGGAAACGGCACTATAAGACCCGTTAATATCAAGACGCTTCCCTATCCGGGATTTCCAACAGATATGCAGCCGCAGATTGTAACGTTACTTTCTAAAGCAACAGGGACAAGCACAGTAACAGAAAGTGTCTGGGAGTCAAGATTTCAGTATGTTGATGAGCTTTTAAAAATGGGTGCCGACATCACCATAAGCGGAAGGCGTGCCGTTATAAAAGGGACAGGACTCACAGGTGCTACAGTCCGTGCAACCGATTTGCGCGGCGGTGCGGGTATGGTAATTGCAGGCCTTATGGCAGAAGGCATCACAACAATTACTGACATTCAGTATATTGACCGTGGCTATGAAAATATGGAAGAAAAATTTAGAAAATTAGGCGCAGATATAACGCGCGTTAAAGATTAATATATTACTCAAAGGAGATGCACATAAAAATGAAAAGCAGTCAGATTATTTTAGCAGGCTTTGGCGGACAGGGTATTTTGTTTGCCGGCAAGGTTTTAGCTTACACAAGCTTAGAAACAGAAAGAAACGTAACGTGGTTACCATCTTACGGTCCCGAAATGCGTGGCGGTACTTGCAACTGCAGCGTTGTTATTTCAGAAGGTACACCTGTTGGTTCTCCGGTTATCGCCGAACCCGACGTTTTAATTGCACTAAATCGTCCTTCACTCGATAAATTCGAAGACGCCGTAAAGCCTGGTGGCTACATTATAATGGATAGCTCATTGATTGACCGCGACGTAAAACGTACAGATGTTAATGTCGTTAAAATCCCCGCAACAGAGCTTACAAATCAACACCATTTAGAAACATTGGCTAATATGATTACAGTTGGTGCACTGCTTAAAGCAACAGGTCTTTATACACCTGATGAAATCAAATTGGGCATTGAAAAAAGCGTTCCTGCTTCAAAAGCGTGGCTGATTGAAAAGAACATCGAAGCTGTAAATATTGGTTATAACTACGAAAACTAAAATATAAGCACTTAAAGTTTAACTTTAAGTGCTTTTTTATTGACTGAAAATACACAAAGCGTGCAAACATCGTTTGCACGCCTTAATTTGTTATTACTTATTCAAATTAGCTTTTAAGTTTTCTAATTCTGCTTTAATTTCAGCAGGTAATTTATCACCGAACTGAGCAAAGTATTTTTCCTGATCAGCAACGTCCTCTAACCAGAGCTTTTTGTCAACTTCAAAGAGTTCTTCTAAAGCTTCAGCTGACATATCTAAGTCTGTTGTATCGATTGCACCTTCTTCCGGAATATAACCGATTTCACATTCCCTTGCGCCTGCTTTGCCTTCGCATCTGTCTAAAATCCAGAGCAATACTCTCATATTGTCACCGAAACCGGGCCACATAAAGTTGCCTTCGTCGTCCTGTCTGAACCAGTTAACGTGGAAGATTTTAGGAGCTTTGTCTTCATCAATCTTTTCGCCCATTTCAATCCAATGTGCAAAGTAATCAGCCATATTGTAACCAACGAAAGGCTTCATAGCCATCG
>CAZCOF010000111.1:0-4915 GCA_964500095.1 uncultured Oscillospiraceae bacterium | reverse complement strand
GTTGATGCTATTTCCTTTGAAGAAAGAGAGGCACCGGCCTACAACGAAGCAGCGGTGCTTAAAGCAAAAGAGCAGAACCTATCTGCACCGCTTTCTTGCGGATGTCCCGGAACACAATCAAAAGCCATTCGCAGAGAAAACTGCGACCTGAGTGTTTCTTCCACACCTTCAAACAGTCAGCTTTCACAGTGGCCCGTTCAAATCAAACTTGTTCCGATAAATGCACCATATTTTGATGGTTCGAATCTCTTAATAGCGGCTGATTGCACAGCGTATGCATACGGAAATTTTCACAATGAATTTATCCGAAATCACATAACGCTTATTGGGTGTCCGAAACTTGATGATGGCGATTATACAGAAAAACTGTCTGCAATACTAAAAAATAACAATATAAAAAGCGTGACTGTTGTCCGTATGGAAGTACCTTGTTGCGGTGGTATTGAATTTGCAGTGAAAAATGCATTGCAAACAAGCGGTAAATTTATTCCGTGGAGAGTTGTAACTATTTCCACAGACGGAAGTATTCTTGAATAATTTTATGGTGGTAAATATATGAATAATAAAATGTTTTGTTTACGAATAACAATTTGACATAAATAATACAGTCTGACCGAGATTTCTTTCTGTTTCTCAGTTTCGCCTTTTCTTTAGTTAATGCTCACACATTTTGCATTGGCTTTTTCGAATTAAGGATATTTTTGACCAAAGATAAACCCACAGTTAAAAATGTAACAGGCATAAACAGCGAATACTGCTTTGGCGGATTTTGACAGAAAAAAGCCCCATATCCGTCAGGATTATAGGGCTTTTTGTTATTATGATTTTTCTAATAATTTTAGTCGTCTATACTGTTGTCGGTTGCTCGCTCAAATATCGCTTCAACTTCTTTTGTCGGAGCTTTATCAAACAAAGTAACAATAACGGAAACAATCGCACCGATTATAAAACCGGGAATGATTTCGTAAACACCTGTAATTGAAGTCAAGGTCGCACCGCCTGAAACAGGAAGCCAAAGCCATACCATATCCACTAAAGCACCGGTGATGATTCCTGCAACTGCACCTTTGTATGTATATCTTTTCCAGAACAGAGACAATAAAACCGCAGGACCAAACGCCGCACCAAAGATACCCCACGCATTAGATACCAAGTCCATAATTGCCTGAGCCGCTTTTCCTTTGCTGTTTGCAATAAAGAACGCAACTACCGAAATAATGATAACGATAATACGGCTTACCCAGAGCATTTCCTTATTTGAAGCATTTTTTCTTACAATCGGCTTGTATAAGTCGCTCGCAAAAGATGATGCAGCAACTAAAAGTTGCGAGTCTGCCGTTGACATTGATGCTGCGATAATAGCCGCAAGCAAAAGTCCTGCAACAAACGACGGGAAAACATCACGTGCAAGCTCTACAAATACCAAAGACTGTTTTCCTTCTGCAAGTAAAACTGCTGAAAGGTCAGTACCGTTTGAATATACAAACATTCTTCCTAAGTATGCAATCATTATCGTTGCTGCAAGAGATAGAATAACCCAGATTATTGCAACTGTGGCACTCTTTTTAACCATCGATGGTTTTTCGATTGCCATAAATCGAACTATGATGTGAGGCATACCGAAATAACCAAGTCCCCAGCCTAAGCCTGACAAAATATCCTGCCAGCTCGCATTAAAGAAATTGGCAACGAATTTGAATTCTTCTCCATTGGGACCTGTGTATACGGTAGACAATGCCGAAACATCGAGCTCTTTTGTAAATCCTACAACAACAGGCACAACCAAAAGTGCTGCAATCATTAAAAGACCCTGAAAAAAGTCTGTCCAGCAAACCGCATTAAAACCACCTAAAAAAGTGTAGAACAAAACAATTGCCGCAAAAATAATCATTGCAGTTGTTCTTGACAAGCTCGGCACAAGAGTTGTAAACACATCTGAGCCTGCAACAAACGCAGAAGCAACGTAAATTGTAAAGCAAACTAAAAATACTACTGCACAAATAATACTCAATATATGGCTCTTAGATGCGAAACGGTTTGATAAATACTGCGGTAATGTTATAGCATCACCCGAAGCCTTAGAGAACTTACGCAGCCTTTTTGCTACCAAAATCCAGTTTGCCGCAGTACCGATTGCAAGACCGATACCAATCCACGCCTGACCAAAACCAAAAGCAAGAATACTGCCGGGCAATCCCATCAAAAGCCATGCACTCATATCTGAGGCCTGTGCACTCATAGCAGTAACCCACGGACCCATCCGGCGTCCGCCCAAGAAATAATCCTTTTCTGTGATGGCTTTAGATTTAAAGAAAAATACAACTCCTATTGCCATCATCGCTAAAAAATAAAGTGCAAATGCAAAAATATCCATTATGCTACTCTCTCCTTTTGTTTTTTATACATTATTAATATTTTAACATATATAAAAACAAAAAGCAACTTTTTTAGGCACGACACTTGATATTTTATTTGTTATGGTATAAAATCTTGGAGAGGTGTTTTTAATGTTAATTGATTTTCATACACATATTTTCCCCGATAAGATTGCAGGCAGAACCTTAGATGTTCTAAAAGCAGGGGTTTTAAAATACGAACATAAAGATGCAAAATCATATTACGACGGGACAAAAGACGGTTTGCTCGCATCTATGGCAGAAAACAACGTCGATATAAGCATAGCTTTGCCAATTGCAACAAAGCCGACACAGACCGAATCGATAAATGAATTTGCGAAAAACGTTTCGTGCGAAAAAATCATTTCATTTGCGTCGTTGCATCCGAATAATGAAAATACCGACGAAATACTAAAAAAGATAAAAGAAACCGGTTTTTTGGGGATAAAACTGCATCCTGAATTTCAGCAGTCTTTTGTCGACAGCAAAGAAATTATAAAGATTTTAAAAAAGGCCGAAGAACTCGAGCTTTATACCGTATTTCACGCAGGGTGCGACATCGGGCTTCCGCCGCCCGTACACTCTGAACCTGTCCGTTTTAAAAATGCAATGGAATACGTAAGCGGAAAGTTTATAATAGCTGCCCATTTGGGCGGATGGCGAATGTGGAACGATGTGGAAAAACACCTTGTCGGTACTCAGGTTATTCTTGATACAGCTTTTATTAAAGATTACATAAGCCCCGAACAGGCAAGGCGGATTATAAAAGCTCACGGCAGCGAAAAAATCCTTTTCGGCAGCGATGCCCCTTGGGAAAAACCTGAAGACACTTTGGATTTTTTATCTTCTTTGGATTTGTTGGAAGACGAGATTTTAAATATCACTTATAAAAACGCACAAAAAATTTTAAAAGGAGCTGTAGCAAAATAATTTTGCTGCAGCTCCTTTTTACAAAAAAACAAGCGTATAAATTTATACGCTTGTTTTTTTAATATTAGTTTACTTTATCTAATGTTAAATAATACAGATACGCCAATGCTGAGCTTCCGCTGCCTTCCGGCATTTTACATGAAAATGTCAATGTGGATTGTCCTGCAGGCAGTTCGATGTTACCTATGGTAGTCACATCCGTTTTTTCTAAACTGCTGTACTGCGGTGTCTCTGCTGTTATTGTATTATCACCAACAGTTACAGTGTATGTACCTACATTCTTTATCCAGGCTGCTGCATCAACCTTATATGTTCCTGCTTCTGTAACATTTATGTCGTATGTAAAGGTTGTTGTTCTGTTCGCAGCCGCTGTTACACAACCGGCAACAAGCCTGTCAGCACCGACAGATGTGTAACCAGTCTGATAGTTTTCTAAATTATTGCTAAAAGTACCCGTATAGGTATTGTAGTTTTTGATCCTGATAACATTCTGCTCATCAGGTACTATTGTCTGCTCAATAGGACAATACTGAACTTCTTTGATTATTATAGCACTACCGGACTTTGGCATAGTAAATGTTAAATTCTTCACACCTGTACTACCAAAGTAAGCTGTACATACACGATAGTAATAGTCTTTATCTTGATCTGTAATCTTTCTTGAGCTGTCTATGTGCATTATCACATCAGTAGCATCGCCACCTACCGCTACAATGTTGTTTGAGCTTTCCTCCGCAGCACGAGCATAAAGAACGATCTTATAGTTACCTGCTTTTTCGATGTTGAGCTTGTAATTAATCGTCTGACCATTCTCAAAAACAACACCCGTACCATTACTGTGTTCAACTCTTTCGAGATTGCTTGAAGATGTATCTAAATCATATCCTATACCGGGTATGCTTATTTCATCTTTTAATGCAGAATCGGGAAGCTCACTTCTTGCTGCACGACCTGCTGTGGGTAATTCTACACCTTCTTTTGATAAAAGTGACTGATATTCACTCTCTAAGCCTGAATTACGATATATAGCCAAAGCTTCAGGATTGTCGAGATCTTCACCCTTACCGTTAACAATTATATAGTCTTCCAAATTAATTTCTTTACCCTCTGTAATTTTCGAGTGTGTACCTGTGTCTGAGTAGTTGTCGTATATATCTAATTTCTGTGTCGACATACTCGCACTATTTGTAATAGAATGTGTCTGGTGACCATCTATTGCTACATTATTAAAGACTTTAATCAACGCACTACCCTGATCATTATAAATCAAACCGCCATGACCTGCGTTATGGTCTGCAATATAGTTGTTTGAAATTACGCCGTTTTTAATCGGTCCTAATGTGTAGATACCGCCGCCGTCACTTAGTGAATTCATCATATTCTGAATTCTGTTGTAGGATATATCAATATCTGAGTGGTCATAAGCTGCACCGCCGCCCCATCCCCAGCCGATTGACATACCTGAGTACGGAACGTTTTCGATATCGTTATGCAAAATGTTTATAAACTTTTCATAGTACACCGTTATACCGCAGTTATTAAACATTTCGCCTGCGATTCTTCTTATTACGTTGTTTGTAACATCAATA
>CAZCOF010000110.1:0-4995 GCA_964500095.1 uncultured Oscillospiraceae bacterium | reverse complement strand
CCTTGCGATGAGCCAAAGCGGCAAATATAAAGCTGAAACCGGCACAGATGAAAGGAAGCCCAATCACACAATTGAGCACAAAGGAAAGCATTCCGAATATCATAGAAGCGATGGCAAAGCTTTGGCCCTTATAGGGACTGTGAGTGGGTTGATTATAGTAAGGATTTTGGGTGGAATCCTCTTTGTGGGGATTGCGGGTATCCCAATCCTTCCAATATTTATTGTCCATAGAAAATACCTCTCGTATGAAGCTATACTACTTTTCATCATACCATTATTTCGGGACTTTAGCAAACCCTGTAAGATGAAAAAAGTATGAAATATTTAATAGTTGTAGATATGCAGAACGATTTTATTACCGGAAGTTTGGGAAGTAATCTCGCGACCGTTATTGTTCCAAATGTTGTGGAAAAGGTTAAAAACTATGATGGTCGCACGATATTTACTAAAGACACCCATAGTGCAAATTATCTTAAAACTCAAGAAGGTATAAACCTTCCTGTTGAGCATTGCATAAAGGGTACAGACGGTTGGCAGATTTGCGATGAACTAAAACCGTATGCAGATAAAGTGGTTGATAAAGTTACTTTTGGAAGTGTTGATTTGCCGCAGATTATAAAAGACTACGGCGAGAAGATTGATGAAATAGAGCTTTGCGGATTGTGCACAGATATATGCGTAATATCGAACGCAATGATTTTAAAGGCGGCGTTTCCCGAAGTGAAAATAACTATAGACAGCAAATGCTGTGCAGGAGTGACGATAGAAAGCCACAACACCGCACTTGCGGCGATGAAGGCAGTACAGATTGAAGTTAAGGAGTAATTGCTGAAACCACCTATGAAGTCGGCGGGTGCGAGTATATGACGCATAAAGATATTCTTAGCGTGCTAAAGAGTGTTTTTAAAAAATCGGCTTTAATAGATTATCCACTGATATAAGAGCGTGAACTTGCAAAGTATAGCTATTCTAAAACCGGAAATTTGCTCATATAGATAAACTATAAGCAAAATTCCGGGAGGGAGCAGTTTGAAGGATTATATATCCAAACGTGTGATTTTACTTGCCGAATATATAATCGAGAATAAAGCCACTGTCAGAAAAGCAGCAAAAGAATTTAATATATCTAAGTCTACCGTACATAAAGACGTATCGGAGCGTATTTGGTTAATAGACAAAGCGTTGGCTAAGAAGGTAAAGGATGTGCTGTCATACAACAAGGCTGACAGGCATCTGCGTGGCGGCAATGCGACAAAACATAAATATGAAGCGTTAAAAAAGAGCAAAAAATCTTCCGTTTAAATACGGAAGATTTTTTGCTCTTTTTTACAATTTAATTCAATTGACTTTTTTTGATATTTGTAGTATGATAGAAGGTACCGATAAAAAAGCGAGGGTTTATGATGATTATAGATTACAACAGAACAGTTGCATACATTTGTCCGGGCTGTGGCGAGATTGCTTACGGCGATTTTTCGCTGTTTGAATTGTCCGGCGGGCGTGGAGTTGCTGTTTCATGTGATTGCAAAAAATCATCTTTAGAAATTTTTCCTAAAAGCAATACTGCCTATGCAGTGCGGGTAAAGTGTCAGGTTTGTGAAAAAAATCACGAGTACGTTTTACCCCTGTCTGAGTTATTACGAAAAACTTTTTTAGACTTTTTGTGTCCTGAGCTTTTGATGGGACTTGCATTTATCGGCGATAAGGAAAGCGTAGAAAAGGCAATAGAAGATAACAACAAATACATTAAAGAAATTTTAACCACCTGCGGTATAGAGCACGCAGGAAAAAACGGAATACCTATCTTAAAGGCATTGGATAAAATACAGCTTTTGTCAGATTCGGGCGGGGTCAGGTGTGAATGTGGCTCAGAACTTATCGATTTAGACGTTTTAGAAAACGGCATAGTATTAGAATGTTGCGAATGCGGTGCGACTGCGTTTTTTACGGCAGACGACATCAGGGAAGAAAAATTTTCCGATATTACAGAAATTGTAATCAGTAAAAAAGAGTAAGAAAGGTAACACAACAATGGAAGCAAAATTATCATACATCTGGAATGAAGCATTGAAAAAAATGAAGGAAGTAATAAGTGAAACATCTTATGAACACTGGATTGAACCGTTAATCCCTTTGGGAATAGCAAACGGAAAGATATTTATAAAAATGCCGACAGAATTGCATCTTGAGATAATAAATTCTATGCATATAGATACAATCAGGGAAACTATCGGCCTTATTTCTGATGAAAAATATGAAATCGAGCTTATAAATTATAACGAGCCAACACCTGAATGTTTAGCATATAAGGTTTCGTATGATACAAGAACAGATGATGCTGTGTCACTAAATCCCAATTACACGTTTTCGTCATTCGTTGTAGGCGAGTCAAACAAATTTGCTCACGCAGGTGCTATGGCTGTTTGTGAAAAACCGGCTGTTTTGTTTAATCCTTTGTTCATATACGGCGGACCGGGACTTGGAAAAACTCACTTAGCTCACGCAGTAGGTAATAAAATTAAAGAGCAACGTCCCGATGCTAACGTTTTGTATGTAACGAGTGAAAAGTTTACAAACGATTTTATCAATACAATTATGAGCGGCAGCGGAACAATTGAGTTTCGAAATAAGTACAGAACCTGCGATGTTTTAATCATTGACGATATTCAGTTTATTGCAAACAAGGACCAGACTCAGGTTGAATTTTTCCATACGTTTAACGCTTTGCACGAATCGGGCAAGCAGATGATTATTACATCGGACAGACCCCCAAAAGAAATGAAAGAGTTGGAAGAAAGATTAAGAACACGTTTTGAGTGGGGTCTAATTGCAGACATCAAGCGACCCGATTTAGAAACACGTGTTGCGATTTTAAAGAAAAAAGCAAGCGAAGAAAATTTTGAAGTTTCAGATGATATAATGTTTTATATAGCGGAGCACCTAAAGTCAAATATCAGAAACTTAGAAGGTGTCTTAAAGCGCCTGATGGCATATAACGTTTTGATGGGAAAACCCATTACTATGGAATTAGCAGACGATGCGATTAAAGAATTTTTAAACAAAACGAGCGACCCGCACGTAAATACAGAGTATATTTTGTCAATAGTTGCAAACTATTTTAATGTGACATCGGATGAAATTCTATCGTCTAAGCGTACACAGGAAATTTCGTATGCACGACAGATTGCGATGTATTTACTTCGTGAATTTACAAATATGAGTCTTCCCAAAATCGGTCAGGAATTGGGTGGAAGAAACCACGCTACAATTGTAAGCGGTATTAAAAAGATTACTCAGAGCTTAGAAAAAGACGAAGACACCAAAAAAATCGTAGAAGAGCTTGTGAAAAATCTTGAAAACAGGGAGTAGTCTATGAATATTAAAATTTCAACGGAGTACATAAAGCTAGACCAGCTTTTAAAATTTTCAGGCATTGCAGATAATGGTGCTTTTGCAAAGGAAATTATTTTAGACGGTTTAGTAAAATATAACGGCGAAGTATGTACAATGCGTGGCAAAAAAGTATATCCGGGTGATGTGGTTTTAATAGACATCCCCGATGAATTAACAGAAGAAATTATTGTGGAGTAAGAAAATGTACGTAAAAAAACTTAAGCTTTTGGGCTTTCGTAATTATAAAAGTGAAGAGTTTGAGTTTTTGCCCGATACAAATATTTTGTACGGAAATAACGCTCAGGGAAAGACAAATGCCTTAGAAGCACTTTATATTTTTTCTATAGGTAAGTCTTTTCGCACACAGCAGGACAGAGAATTAATAAATTTTTCAGAAAGCTTCACAAGGCTTTTAGTTGAGTTTGATGATAAAGTCCGCACCAATGAAATAGAAATAGTTATTCGCCGTGACAGAAAAAAACAGATTAAAATTAACGATATTCCCATAAGCAAAATGGGGGACTTAATCGGCAAATTTACAGTTATTTTGTTTTCGCCCGATGAGCTTAATTTGACGAAAGGCTCACCCAATGCAAGAAGAAGATTTTTAGATATTGCAATAAGTCAGCTGAGACCTAAGTATTACCATATTTTAAGGCGATACAACAAGGTTTTGGAGCAAAGAAATAACCTAATAAAAAAGCTTCGTGTTACATCTAATAATTCCGCAAAAGAAACACTTTTTGTATGGAATGAAAAGTTGGCTGAATACGGTATAGCGATTATTGAATACAGAAAGAATTTTATAGAAAAGCTACAGGAGTTTTCAAAAAAGATACATTTTGAAATATCGGGTGAAAGCTTTGAAATAAAGTATAAGCCTGCTTTTTCGACTAAAGAAGAATTTAAACAAAAGCTTGACGATTCAATTGACAAAGAAATCGAGCAGGGCTTTACAATGTATGGTCCGCACAGAGATGATTTAGATATTTTTACAGAAAATAAAGATATAAAAACCTACGGCTCACAAGGTCAGCACAGAAGTGCGGTATTAGCACTAAAGCTTGCACAGGCTGATATCATCTATGAAGATACAGGTGAATACCCGATACTTTTACTTGATGATATTATGTCGGAGCTTGATTTTAGCAGACGGGCGTACCTGATTAACAAAATAAAAAATAAACAGGTTATAATAACCTGTACAGATGCAGATGAAATAGGAGTAGAAAAAGGTGCCAACCTTATCCATATAGAAGACGGAAAAATCATTTAGGAGATAAAAAATGTACGTACATTTAGGCGGTGACACCGTCATACTTCAAAAAGATATAATTGCAATTTTTGATTTAGAGCTTACAAGTATATCAAAAATAACAAAAGAGTTTTTGCACGTGGCAGAAGAAGAGGGATTCGTTGTAAACGTTTCAGACGATTTGCCAAAATCGTATATTTTAGCACAAAACGACAACGAAAGTAAGGTTTACATTTCCCCCATATCTGCAGCGACACTTCTAAAACGTGCAAACAACCCGATTGAAGAAAACTAAATATATTTTTTCATACGTTCTAAGGCATTTTTTTCAAGGCGGGAAACCTGAG
>CAZCOF010000109.1:0-5054 GCA_964500095.1 uncultured Oscillospiraceae bacterium | reverse complement strand
CACCGGCACTTAAGGAGACTTGACTGACAAAGTAAGAGTCTGCCATATTGTAAACAGGCTCTCTCATTACTGTGTATGTGTCCGAAGCTTTCGCTTCATATATAGGTAAAACGCAAAGCAGCGTGCATAAAAACAAAGATAAAATCTTTTTCATATAAAAACCGCCTCCTTTAGGTGGATTTTGTTGCAAAATGTGACATTTTCTATATTTTATACTATATTTTATTAAAATTCAATAAAATATGAAAAAAAAACTATGATTTTTACAAAATTTATGGTAAAATGTAAAATGAGATATTATGAACTTAAAGGGGGAGAAGCTTTTGGGTAAGGTAATCACCGTTAAAACACACGAAGATTTTAAAAAATTAGACACAGCAGCAGCTGCTCTAAAGTGCGGAAAGCTCGTTGCTTTTCCTACCGAAACCGTCTACGGTCTTGGGGCGAATGCGTTAGATGATACGGCCGTTCGCTCAATTTTTAAAGCTAAAGGCAGACCGCAGGACAACCCCTTAATTGTTCATATAGCCCAAAAAGAAGATATTGAAAAATTAGTAAAATCAGTTCCCGATACGGCAAAAAAGGTATTAGATAAACTAACACCCGGACCGATAACCATAATTTTAGAAAAAAGCGACATCGTGCCCGACGTTGTAACAGCAGGGGGAAAAACAGTAGCCATAAGAATTCCCGAGTCAGAAATTGCAAGAAAGCTTATTGAAAAAACGGGCGTTCCGCTTGCGGCACCATCAGCCAACACCTCAGGAAAGCCAAGCCCTACAAAGGCTTCTCACGTCTTAGAAGATTTGGCGGATAAAGTGGAATTTATAATCGACGGCGGAGCGTGCCGTGTGGGGTTAGAGTCAACAGTTCTTGATTTGACCGTCACCCCGCCGGTAATTCTTCGTCCGGGCGGCGTAACGCACGAAGAATTATGCGAGCTTTTGGGAGAAGTCAGGGGCTACAAAAAATACGAAGAAAACGATGCTGCCCCGAAAAGTCCCGGTATGAAGTACCGCCACTATGCACCCGCTGCCGAGATGACCGTTTTTTGCGGTACGGATTGCCGAAACGAAATAAAAAAAGAAATAAACGCAAAAAAATGCGAAAAAATATATGTATTAACAGCAGGCGGTTTTTGTTACGACAATGCCGAAAACATAAACTGTGGCGAGTCGCCCGAAGAATATTCAAAAAACCTGTTTGATGCACTAAGGCGTGCGGATAAAGCAGGTGCACAGGTGATTTTTGCAGAATTCCCGTTTTCATCGGGTGGTATTGTAACTGCACTTTTTAACAGAATTTCAAAATCCTGCGGAGGCAACGTCAAATTATGCAAATAGTAGAGTTTCGCGATGAGCACATAGACGACATTCTAAAGGTAGAAAAGGAATGTTTTAAAGACGCCTGGAGCGAGAAAATGTTCAAAGAAGAAATCTCAGGCAAATTTTCGCACTACTTTGTGGCAATTGTAGATAACCACGCCGTTGCTTATATGGGAATGTGGAGCTTATCGGGCGAAGGTCACATAACAAACATCGCAGTAGCAAAGAATTACAGGAGATGCGGTATTGCAAAAGCGTTGATTTCACACTTTATAGAAATTGCAAAGCGTGATAATTTAGAGTTTATGACGCTTGAAGTAAGGGCATCTAACACACCTGCTATTTCGCTTTATAAATCATTCGGCTTTTTGGATGTAGGCGTTAGAAAAAACTATTACTATAACAAAGAAGACGCACTTCTTTTAACAAAATTTTTTGGAGAGTAAGTATGGAAAACCTGATTTTAGCAATTGAATCATCGTGTGACGAAACGTCTGCTGCCGTAGTTAAAGACGGAAGAGATGTTTTGTCAAACGTTATTTCATCACAAATAGATATTCATAAAAAATTCGGCGGAGTTGTGCCTGAAGTGGCATCAAGAAACCACATTTTAAACATTTCATCGGTAGTAGCTGAAGCTATGGAAACAGCAAATGTAAACTATTCTGATTTGTCCGCTGTTGCAGTAACGTACGGTCCCGGTTTAATAGGAGCACTGCTCGTCGGCGTATCGTATGCCAAGGGAATAGCATCAGCTCACAAAAAGCCGCTTGTTGCGGTAAATCACATTCACGGACATATCGCCGCAAACTACATCACCCATAAAACACTCGAGCCGCCGTTTGTGTGCTTGGTTGCATCGGGCGGTCATAGTCATATCCTTTATGTTAATGATTATATGGAATTTGAAATTTTAGGAAGAACGCACGACGATGCTGCGGGCGAAGCTTTTGACAAAATCGCGCGAGTTATCGGTCTTGGTTATCCCGGCGGTCCGAAAATTGAAGCTTTGGCAAAATCAGGAAACCCTGAGTCTATGAAATTTCCGAGAGTATATTTTTCTGACTCACCGTATGATTTTAGCTTCAGCGGTGTTAAAACTTCTGTTATAAACTACCTTCACAACGCCGAGCAAAAAGGAATAGAAGTTATTCCTGCTGACATTGCGGCAAGCTTTCAGTCGGCGGTTACCGATGTGTTGGTTGAGCATACAGTTCGTGCTGCAATCGACAAAAAAGTAAAAAGAATTGCACTCGCGGGCGGCGTAAGTGCTAATGGTGCACTAAGAAAAGCGTTTGAAGATACCTGCAGACAAAACAACTTGGAATTATTTTATCCGGAGCCCATCCTTTGTACAGATAATGCTGCTATGATTGGCTGTGCGGGTTACTATAAATTTTTAAAAGGAGAATTTGCAGAATCCGACCTTAATGCAGTTGCAAATTTAAAGCTTTAATAATCCTTTAGAAAGGAAGTGTCCTATGGAAAACAAGGAAAACTTAATTCTAAAAACAGAAAAAAATGAGGAGATTATAAAAGATTCGCCCGAAAAGCGTGCCGCTGTAGAAAAAATGGAAAACATTTTTGAGCAGGTAGCAGCAATAAGAGCAGAAGAGCAAAAAAATGTAAAAATTATTGAGCCGAAAAATGAAACGACTTTAAAAAACCACACAAAAGAAATTGAAATGATAACCAGAACGACTTTAACAGACGAAGAAATAAAGGCCAAAGAGCTTGCCGAAGAAGAAAAAATGAAAAAGAAAAACCGCTCACTTTTTCTTCGTGCGGTCTTGTCGGTTTTTTTAGTTGCAGCTGTTATGTTCGGCGGTTACGTATTCGTTGATGTTATGCCAAAAAAGGCAGAAGGAACAATTGTCATCACAATTCCAAAAGGAGCAGGAACCGCTGCTATTGCAAAAGAATTAAAAAACAACAATTTAATTCACTCGGAATTTTCCTACAGGGTGGCTTCCCGCCTTTTCGGTATGGACAAAAAATACAACTACGGAAAGTTTGAAATCAAAAAATCGGGCGGATATTCTGAGCTTTTTAAAGTTTTATCATCGCCCGGAAACGTTATAGAAACAGTCAGGGTTACAATCCCCGAAGGCTATGAAATTTATAAGCTTGCAGATTTATTGGAAGAAAAAGGACTTATAGATAAGGACAAGTTCTATTACTTAATCGACAACGGAAACTTTGAATATGATTTTATTTCGCAAATTCCGGAACGCGAAATGCGGCTTGAAGGGTACCTTTTCCCCGATACCTACGAATTTGTACCCAATGACGAGTACGGAATAATCAACGAAATGCTTAAAAGATTCGAAGAATTTTATTTAAAATATAAGTCACAGATTGATAAATCCAGTTTCTCTATGGACGAAATCATCACTTTAGCATCAATTATAGAGCGTGAAGCAGGCTCTGCTGACAAATACTTGGTATCAAGCGTTTTTCACAACAGATTAAAAAGCAGCAATTATCCTTATTTACAGTCGTGTGCTACCGTTCAGTACGTTTTAAAGGAAAGAAAGCCTGTTCTCTCGGTTGCCGATACAAAAATAGACAGCCCCTATAATACTTATATAAACAAGGGACTTCCCGTAGGTCCTATTGCATCTCCGGGAGAGGCATCAATTGAAGCAGCACTAAATCCCGCTTCTACAAATTATTATTTCTTTGTTATGGGAAGTGACGGAAAGCATCATTTTACAACGACGTTTAATGAACATATAAATGAAAAGAACAACTAAAAAAAGTAAGTAAAAAAGGTCCGTACCATAAAAGGCAAGGTTTTATACCTTGCCTTTTTTTTCCACCTTTTCAAGCAATATCTGCAGTTTACATATTTCTTCACGAGCCTCCCATAAGAAAAATCTCATTCTGTCTAAGTTGCTTTGCAATTCTTCGTATGTCGGCTCATCGTAAAGCTTTTTTTCTAAAAATTCACACAATTTAGTCATTGCTTTTCTCGCTTTTTTCATTTTTCTCACCTCTTTTAAAAATATCTTAGCAGAAAAATGAGTGCAATTGTGTGCAATGTCTTAAAAAGTTTTATTTTTTATTAATTATAAATTCAAAAACTTCATCGCAAGATGAAACAATATTTTTACATCCTGCTTTTTTGAGTTCCTTTTCATCTCCATATCCGTATGTCACGCCTAAAACTTCAATATTATTATTTTTAGCACCCGTTACGTCGTTTTCGCGGTCGCCCACCATTAAAACTCTTTCTTTATTAAAATTATTTTTTTCTATCGTATCTTTTATCACTGCTGTTTTTGTTCTTTTAGACTCGTCAAACGACGCTCCGTTTATTACATCAAAATATTGCGACAACTTTGCATTTTCTAAAATAACAGTCGCAAATTCTTTTGGCTTTGCCGTTGCTAAACATACAATAAAACCGTTTAATTTTAATTTTTTTAAAAGATTCTCTACTCCGTCGTATACACTAAATTTTAAAATTGCACGGTTTTTATTATAATTTTCTCTGTATTTTTCAACTGCCTTGTCTGCGTCTTTTTTACTCATTTTGTAAATTGATGAAAAGGCGTCAAAAAGCGGCGGTCCTATAAATAAACTAAGCTTTTCTTCGTCTTTTTCTTCTATATTAAAGTAAGATAAAGCATATTTTACCGACTCTATTATTCCGGGTGCGGATTCTACTATTGTTACGTCTAAATCTAAAAATATTATATCATTTTACATTTTTTTTAATGTAAA
>CAZCOF010000108.1:0-5143 GCA_964500095.1 uncultured Oscillospiraceae bacterium | reverse complement strand
GTTAAAGACCCACGCAATTTATCCATTCTTACAGACTTTTATGAACTTACAATGTCAAACGGATACTTTGAGCAAGGATTAAAAGACGAAATTGCATATTTTGATATGTTTTTCAGACGAGTGCCCGACAATGGCGGTTTTGCTATAATGGCGGGGCTTGAGCAGTTAATAGAATATCTTGATAATTTAAAATTTTCAGAAGAAGATATAGACTACCTTAGAAAAAAAGGAATATTCAGCGAAGATTTTTTGGATTATCTTAAAAATTTTGAATTTAAATGCGATGTATGGGCAATTCCTGAAGGAACGCCTATCTTTCCGCACGAGCCGATAATCACTGTACGTGGTCCTGTTATTCAGGCACAGTTTGTAGAAACGATGATTTTGTTGACTATAAATCATCAGTCATTAATTGCAACTAAGGCAAACAGAATAGTAAGAGCAGCAGACGGTCGTGCGGTAATGGAGTTTGGCTCAAGACGAGCACAAGGGTATAGCGGTGCTGTTTTGGGTGCAAGAGCAGCCTATATTGCAGGCTGCTGTGGTACAGCCTGTACAATTTCTGACCGTGATGATGACATTCCGGCACTTGGTACAATGGCGCACAGCTGGGTACAGATGTTTGATACTGAATATGACGCTTTTTACGCTTATGCAAAAACGTACCCTGATGCTTGCACACTTTTGGTTGATACCTATAATGTTTTAAAATCAGGTGTACCCAATGCTATAAAGGTATTCGACGAAGTGTTAAAGCCTATGGGAAAACGTCCCAAAGGCATCAGAATAGACTCAGGAGATATCGCGTACCTTTCTAAAAAAGCAAGAGTTATGCTTGATGATGCCGGATATGCTGACTGTAAAATTACGGCATCTAACTCTTTGGATGAATATATTATAAGAGATACGCTCCTGCAAGGTGCAAAGATTGATTCGTTCGGTGTTGGAGAAAGACTTATAACATCAAAATCAGAACCTGTTTTCGGCGGTGTTTATAAGCTTGCAGCTGTTGAAAAGAACGGCAAAATCGTGCCTAAAATCAAAATCAGCGAAAACACCGAAAAGATTACCAATCCCGGTTTTAAAAAGGTCTACAGAATGTTTTCAAACGAACACGGCGAAGCTATTGCTGACGTTATTACTGTTTTTGACGAAACAATCGATGTAACTAAGCCTTATGAAATATTTGACCCTGAGCACACTTGGAAAAGAAAGAAAATTTCCAATTTCAGCGTTGAATTGCTCACAACTCAAATATATGACAAGGGCCAAAGAGTTTATGAAAGCCCCAGTGTTCACGAAATTAAAAAGCATTGTGAAAAAGAAGTTGGAAGACTCTGGGACGAGGTTAAACGATTTGAATTCCCGCATAAATACTACGTTGACTTATCGCCCGAGCTTTGGAGCATCAAAGACGAACTATTAAAAAAATATTCAGATTAGATTACAATTTCGTTCTTAAATCCCTTTTTTTACATAAAATATTGTACGAGCAGTACGATAATGAAAAGAGGGATTTTTTATGGTTAAAAAGCTAAAAAACGAAATAAAACAGATATTAATAAATAATCTAAAGGGATACATTTTGATAATTGGCGTGTTTTTAGCCGGTATGGCACTTTCGTATATTTTAAACGTATCATCGGGGTTAGAAAGTGAAATAAAGCTCTACATAGATGATTTTTTATCTGCAGTAAAAAATTATAATGCGGATTCTGATACAACTTTTACGACTGCAATGACAGGTTACATCAGGGTGAGTTGTGTCTTGTTTTTGATGTCTTTATCTATAATAGGGAGTATAGGAACACTCGCTTATGTTTTTATAAAAGGGTTTTCGTATGGAATAGTCTTTTTTTCTATTATTTCAATAATGGAAAAAAAGGCGGTTTTGATACTTCTATGTTTAATATTACCGCACTCGCTGGTGTTATTTCCGTGTTTTTTAACATATTCACTATATTGTATGAAAAATGCCTACTCGGTTTCAAAAGGCGTAAAAAATATAAAAGCACGTATTGTTATGCCGCTTGTTTACGGAGTTTTTTGCGTTGCGTTTTCAGGTGTTGCAGCACTGATACAGGCATACATTGAGCCGTTACTAACAAGAGTAATTATTTAGGAGTTCTTGCGTATGATAAAATTATTGGGACAGTACAGAACATATCTTAATAAGAATAATTTACATAAAAACACTGTTTCTGCATACATTTCCGATGCGGAAAGGTTTGTTGACTATCTTTATGACAAAAGGGTCAGAAATATAAAAAAAGCAGATAAAAAGCTCGTATCGGGCTTTGTAAAACAGCTTGAAAAAGAGAAAAAATCACCTTCGACAATTGCACGCACTATTGCTTCCATACGATATTTTTACGATTTTTTAATTAGCATTGATGCAGTTCGTGAAAATTTGGCACAAAAAATCAAACCGCCCAAAATCGAAAAAGAGTTACCGCAAACTTTAACATCGGAAGAAGTGATGACTTTTTTAGAACAGCCGTCAGGTGTCGACCCGAAATCTATTCGAGATAAAGCAATGCTTGAAGTTTTGTACGCAACAGGAATAAGAGCAACGGAGTTAATAGAATTAAACTTAAATGACGTAAACTTAAACGTTGGCTATATAAGATGTAAAAAGGGAGACAATGAGCGTATAATTCCGTTGGGAAAACCGTCATTGTCAGCATTGGAAAACTATTTAAACGTAATTAGAAAAACAATAGCAAAAGACGGAGAACAAGCCTTATTTGTAAGTATGAACGGAAACCGCTTAACAAGACAGGGATTTTGGAAAATAGTAAAATTTTATGCAGAAAACGCAGGTATAAAAAAACATATAACACCGCATACCTTAAGACACTCATTTGCCGTACATCTGCTTGAAAACGGAGCAGACATACATTCAATTCAAACTATGATGGGACATTCTGATATTTCGTCGACGCAAATATATACAAAAGTAATAAACGAAAAATTAAAAGAAATCTACCAAAAAGCCCATCCAAGAGCATAAAAAACGGTGTGTAGCTTGACTACACACCGTTTTAATTTATTCTTCGAGTTCTAAATCGGTATCTGTTATCGGTTCTGTTATTTCGCCGTTTTCATCGATAATTTTAAATTCGGTACCATCAAGTCTTGTTAAGCTGCCATCGGTCAAAATTGCAAATATTTCATCGCCGCAAATGTTTATAGAAACAGTATCTTCTTTAGCAATGGCAGTTATCTTTTGAGCCTTTGTATCGTATGCTTTTATCTCTGTTACGGGAATATGGGCATCTTCGGTTATTTGTCCTGAATAATAGTTAAAAAACTCATCGCGATTATAGCAAATCATAATGACAGAATCTCCCGATATATTCATATCAAGAATAAGGTCTTTCTCGTCTGAAATTACCTTTTTTTCATTATTGCTTAAATTAAGTGCAACAATTGAGTAGTCGTATGAAGACATATCGGTAATTTCAGTTCCTTTTAAGCTTTCGTCAAAACAGGAAATATAATATAAAACATCATCTTTTACCAAGAATGAGGTTACGGGAGAGTCGACGATTGTTTTTATATCCTTACCTTTTAAATTCATTGACTTTAAGTTTGCCATCGCCCACGTATCTTCCGTGTCGGTAGGTGTGAGATAGTAGATTTTATCGCCGTATATTGAAAACATATAAACAGATTCTTCTGATACTAGAGTGTCTTTTTTTGTATCGAGATTTAGCTTATAAATTCTTGTGAAGGTTTCAATCTGACCCTGAGAAGCTAAAATTTCACATTCTTCTTCGGTAAGACCTTTCGGGTTATCGTAATCTGTCTTGAGATAGTATATATCGTTACCAACTACGCACATATAATACATTTGAGTATCTATAAGAGTTTCGGTAGATTTTCCGTCTTTTGTCATACGGCAGGGGTAGCTTTCGTTATTGATAAAATATATATAATCTCCCGCAACATTAAGACAACCATACGCAGCATCGGTAAGAACTGATTTTTCACCTGAAATTTTTCTTTCTTTAATTAAGTTGACAGGCTGCTGCGAATAAGAATCGCGCGTTATATAATAAATATTTTCTTCGTCTTCGGCTAAAAATCCTGCACCAAACATCAGGTTGGACGGATTATTCCCGATAACTTTATCTGTAACTTCTGAAATTTTCGAACTGTTGACTTTTGAATAAAGGTCATAAGCTTTTAAATAATCTCCGTCTTTTGCAGCGTTGCCTGCTAAAATGTTGACGATTCCGATTCTTGCAAAATAACCTATAACGAAAAGAACCCCGAGTGCAACAATGAGAATTCCCGCTGTTATTATATTTTTAAGAGTCTTTTTCTTCTTGGCAGCTTGTGCCATTTCTTTTTCTAATTCGATTTGCTTCTTTTCTTCTTCTGCAGCTAAAAGTGCATTATTAAGAGCAGTTTTAGAAGAGAAGTCAGCTAAAACAGTATCTTTTTTACGACCGCAACGAACGCAGTTTTCGGCATCGTTAAAATTCGGTCTGCCACAAGTACAACGCCAATGATTTTCGTGCTCGCTTGAATAACACACAGCGTCAGGAACTAATTCGCGGAGCAGGAGAGCGTCCTGAAGTGACGCTTCTGAATCGTCGTAGGAAATAGTATTTTCTTCCGACGGTTCGTAAATCTCTCCGTTTTCAAATGTAGCCTGTGTCACTTCCGCAATGAAATTTCTTGCATCAGGAATGTCAGCTATCGATATTGCCTTGTTTTCAGCAAAAAACTCTTTGGGATTTGCACAAAGCTCTGTTAATTCAACGGGGATAGATGCGATTTCGTTTCCGTTTTCATCAAATGCTTTTACGCAGATAGACAGTGCAACAATTGTTTTTTCGCTCAGGTTAAAAAGCTTTAATAACAAATAGTTTTCCTGTGTATCAGAATTCGTTCTTACGGAAGTTCCGCGATTTTCAACAGGACAAGATAGATCAATTAACATAATTTGCCTCCATATATGTAGTATTTGATGTAATTTTTAAAAAATAAACTTACTATACATATTATAACAAAGAAAAACAGTTATAACAACCCGTATTTTAAGAAAATTAAATTTTTATTCACAAAGTAAAAATATTAAAAAATGTATTGATATAATACATGCGGACCATAAAAAATAGAAAATCAAAAT
>CAZCOF010000107.1:0-5202 GCA_964500095.1 uncultured Oscillospiraceae bacterium | reverse complement strand
ACTGTCACGTAGTTATATTTTTTAAGGATTTTCATAATTTCGTCCATTCGTTCCTGCTGATACATATTGTCACCTTGTTTGATTGTTTTTGATTATTTTGAAAAGTTTTCGCCAATGTTGATTTTTCGTACCGGTTTCATTATAATTTATATTGCAGTAAAAGTCAAGGAGATGTACGCATGAGAGAGCCAGAAAAGTTGTATAAAGGAAATATGAGAAAAAAATATCTTTTATTTGCAATTCCGCTTATTCTGTCGGCACTTTTATCACAGTCCTATAATTTTATCAATTCAATGATGATTGGAAAGTTTATAGGTAGTGAAGCTTTCGCTGCAACTGCTGTTACTGCTGAACTTATCGAATTTTTAAATTCGATTTTCTTTGGTTATTTAACAGGTGTAGGAATATATGTTTCTGTGCTTTTTGGCAAAAGTGAATATGAAAAAATGTTAAATACCATTAAGGTTAATTTTTTGATATCTAGTGTTTTTGCGATAATAATATCAATTGGGTGTAGTGTTTTTTGCAAGCAAATTTTTGATATATTGAATGTAAATGATGAAATTTATAAAGAGGCAGAAGCTTATTTCAAGATTTATGCTTTTGGTTATTTGGTTTTTCAGTTCAACTGGGGCTTTACTTATATTTCAAACGGTATGGGACTTACGAAAATTCCGCTTGTAATTTCCGTTATAACGGGTGTTATTAATGTTGGCTTGAATTATTTGTTTTTGTCGGTTTTAGGCAAAGGAATAGGATATAGTGCTCTATCAACTGTAATTTCATCAGCCATTACGACGCTTGTTTATGTTTACATTTATGTAAAGCTGTTTAAAAATATGGGAGTGGATTTGGGTAGAATTAAAATAAATAAAGAAGTTTTAAAGAATTCTGCAGATTACGGTACACCTTCTATGTTTCAGCAGATGGCAATGTATGCGTGCACTGCGTTAGTTTCGCCGCTTACAAATACTTGTGCTACGGCCGCACTTTCAGGATATGCTGTAGCAAACAAGGCAAGAACGTTGATTTTGGTAATTTATCAGAATTCAAGCAAGGCAAACACCACGTTTATTGCCCAAGCTATGGGTGCAGGCGAAATCAAGAAAATAAATCAAGGGATAAAAATCGGAATAACTCAAGGTTTGTTGTTTTTCATAGTGTCGCTTGCACTTTTTATGATTTATGCAAAAGAATTTACAGCTTTGTTTTTAGATCCTGTAAAAGATGCTGAAAGTTTTGTAATAAGCATCAATACGATAAGGTTTTTGTTTCCGCTTATAATATTTAATGTTTTTAACAACCTTTTCCACGGAATTTTCAGGGCGGTAGGCTCAGGGACTTTAATGGTTGTTTCGACGTTGATTTATGCAGTTTCGTATGTTGTATATGCATATATCTTATTTGCTGTGTTGCCGTATGAATTAAGAATTTATGCAGTACACTTAGCTCTTAGCGGAGCATACATTACAGAGTTGATATTTGCAACAATAGTTTTTGTTACAGGAAAGTGGAAATCTAAAGAATATTTAAAACTTGAACAAAATCGTTAAAATATAAAAGGGTGCAGTTTTATATATGGGACATTTGTTGAGAGTGTGTCTCAAAAAGTGGATAGGAAAAAGCTTTGATAAAAACCGATCAAAGCTTTTTTAAATTATGGCAATTATCTTCTTGCAATGTGCAAATATGTGTGATACAATGAGTTTACGAAGTTTAAGTAAGTTAATCATATTTATAAAAAATATAATAAAATGTAAATTTTTTGGAGGTAGGAAAAAATGAACAATTTAAAGGCAGGCTTTGGCCGTGCAAACATCAATCCGCCGATGGGTATTTCTATCAGAGGATATTACAAGCCCCGTTTTGCAGAGGGTATTTTGGATGATATTGAAGTTAATGCTTTGGCTTTGCAGTGTGGTGATATAAAGACTGTTTTGATTACAGTTGACCATTGCGGTATTGCACAGGAACTTGCTGATGTATACAGAAAAGCAGTAAGCGAAGCTACAGGCGTTTCAGATGAAAATGTTTTCATTTCTGCTACACACACTCATACAGCTCCAGGCCTTTTGTTAGAAACAGAAGATGAGCTTGTAGCTGAATACACAAAATTCGTAGAACGCAGAATTGCAGATGCAGCTAAATTTGCTGTAGACGATTTAAAAGATGCAAAAATGGGCTACGGTAAGGGATGCGCTCCTAATGTTGCATTTATCCGTCGTTATGTGATGAAGGATGGTAGTATTAAAACAAATCCTGGTGTTAATAACCCAGATATCCTTCGTCCTGTTGGTGAAATTGATGAAAGTGTTAATGTTTTAAGATTTGACCGCGTGGGTGCAGATACTATCGTCTTTGTTAACTTTGCAAACCATCCCGACGTTGTTGGCGGCAGCAAGATTTCTGCTGACTGGCCGGGACTTTTAAGAACTGATGTAGAAAAGATTATTGACGGCACAAAATGTATTTTCTTTAACGGTGCACAAGGTGATATAAACCACGTTAATGTTCATCCCAAAGCAGGTGACTTAAATGGTATGTTTATGGATTTTGACGATGTGTCAAGAGGTTACGCTCATGCTGAGTACATAGCACGTGTTGTTACAGGTGGTGTGTTGCAGGCATACGACAAGGTAAATTACGTTGATGTTGATACACTTATTAGCAAGCAAAACGTTATTAATGTACCTTCTAACAGACCTGATCCTAAAGACATTCCCGAAGCTCACCGTATCAACGACCTTCACGAAGCGGGAAAAGATAATGAGCTTCCTTATGAAGGTATGATGCTTACAACAGTTGTTGCAGAAGCGGCAAGAATGGTAAAGCTTGAAAACGGTCCCGATGCGTTTGATATGCGTCTTTCTGCAATTGTAATAGGTCCTGTTGCTCTTATCGGTATTCCCGGTGAACCCTTTGGCGGTATTGGTGCAGGTCTTAAAGCAACCGGCGGATATGATATGATTTTGCCTTGCTGTTTGACAAACGGCAGTGAAGGATATTTCCCGATGCAGGATTCGTACGATGAGGGTGGTTACGAAGCAAGAAGTTCTAAATTTAAAGCAGGTGTTGCAGAGTATATTATTGAGCAGGGACAAAAATTACTTAAAGGTCTTAAATAGTTAATTTATTAAGGGGGATTGTTTAACAATCCCCCGTTTTTTCTTTAAAAAATAATTAATACATTTTTTGACAAAGCTCTTTATTTTTTTATTTAAGTGTGATATAATATAATAAGTTGTGCGTATTTTGTGCACATAGTTTGAAATTTATATGTAACGCATACTTTTGTGTGTGCTAAATATGTTTAGGAGGGTATTATATGGCTCATATTAGTGAAGCCGGAGTTAAGAAAATTTGTGAAATCTGCGACAGATACATAAATGAAAAGACTCCGCTTATGATGATTTTGAGCGACATTCAGAACGAATACGGGTATATTCCTCTGGATGTTCAGCAAATCGTTTCCGAGAAAACAGGGATTTCTGTGGCAGAAATCTATGGTGTTGTTACTTTCTACTCCTTTTTCTCACTTAAGCCGAAGGGAAAGTATGTTATCGGATGTTGTATGGGTACTGCTTGTTACGTAAAAGGTGCTCAGTTGGTAATGGACAAGTTTTCTGAAATACTTGATATTGCACCGGGTGAGACTACCGCTGACGGTATGTTTACAATTGACGCGTTAAGATGTATAGGTGCTTGCGGTATTGCACCTGCAGTTACCATAAACGGCAAGGTTTATCCTAAGGTTTCCGTTGATGAAGTTGCCGGTATTGTTGAAAGTTATCGTTCAGGGGGTGCTAACTAATGAAAACATTTGCAGAACTTGATGCTAAAATTTGCAGTTGTACTGATGCCCTAAACAGCAAGATTGACGGCTCTAACGGCAAACGTGCTATTCTTTTATGCGGTGGTACGGGTTGCTTGTCATCAAACTCTATGGATATTAAAAATAAGTTTGAAGAGTTAATAAGTGCAAACAATATGGAAGATGAAGTTACTGTAAACTTGGTTGGTTGTTTCGGATTTTGTTCACAGGGACCTTTTGTAAAGATTTTCCCCGAAGATACTCTTTATCGTCTTGTAAAGGAAGAAGATGTAGAAGAAATTTTTGAAAAAGATGTTAAAAACGGCGAAATAGTAGAAAGACTCCTTTATGTTGAGCCGTTGACAAACGAAAAGGTTGTAAAGCAGGACGATATTAATTTCTATAAGAAGCAGAAGCGTGTAGCACTACACGGATGCGGTGTTGTAAACCCTGAAGATATAAACGAAGCTATGGGCGATGGTGCATTTGTAGGGTTAAAGCACGCTTTGTCTATGGATCCCAAAGAAGTTATTGACGAGGTTTTGGCTGCAGGTCTTCGCGGTCGTGGCGGTGCAGGCTTTCCTACAGGTCGTAAGTGGTCTTTTGCTTATGCTAACGAAGCAGACCAGAAATATGTTGTATGTAACGGTGACGAGGGTGACCCTGGTGCATTTATGGACCGTTCAATATTAGAAGGAAACCCCTTTGCAGTATTGGAGGGTATGATGATTGCAGGTTATGCAATCGGTGCAACAGAAGGTTATTTTTACGTACGCGCCGAATATCCCATCGCTGTAAACCGTTTGCGTAGTGCTATTGAGCAGATGGAAGAAATCGGCCTTTTAGGTGAAAATATTTTGGGTACAGGCTTTAATTTTAAAGCTTATATAAGACTTGGTGCAGGTGCATTCGTATGCGGTGAAGAAACTGCACTCTTAAATTCTATCGAAGGCAAGCGCGGTATGCCGCGTCCCAGACCTCCGTTTCCTGCTGTTAAGGGTCTTTGGGGTAAGCCTACTATCGTTAACAATGTAGAAACATTGGCGTGCGTACCTTATATTTTACGTGAGGGTGCGGCAAAGTTCGCTGAATGTGGTACGGAAAATTCAAAGGGTACAAAGGTATTTGCTCTTGGCGGTAAGGTTAACAATGTTGGTCTTGTAGAAATTCCTATGGGTACGACACTCCGCGAGCTTGTTTACGACATCGGCGGCGGTATTCCTGACGGCAAGGAGTTTAAAGCTATTCAGACAGGCGGTCCTTCAGGCGGTTGCTTAACAGCTGAAAATTTAGATGAGCCTATCGACTTTGATAACCTTGTTGCAAAGGGTTCTATGATGGGTTCAGGCGGTGCTATTGTAATGGACGAAGACAACTGTATGGTTGACATT
>CAZCOF010000106.1:0-5268 GCA_964500095.1 uncultured Oscillospiraceae bacterium | reverse complement strand
CTTTGCTAAGGAACATAGTTTAAAGTACGTACAAGACGAAGCAAAAAATGTCATAATTTACAAAGACGGAACAAAAGGCTATGAAAATGCAGGAGCGATTATTTTGCAGGGGCATATCGATATGGTTTGTCAAAAGACTGCAGACAGCAATATCGACTTTTTAAAAGATGGATTAGACATTTATATTGATGATGATTTCATTAAGGCTCGCGATACGACTTTGGGCGCTGATAACGGAATAGGTGCAGCGCTGATTTTAGCGATTTTAGACGATAAGACGCTTTCTCATCCGCCTATTGAAGCTGTTTTTACGACAGATGAAGAAATAGGTATGCTGGGGGCTGCAAAGCTTGATATGAGTAATTTTTCAGCCAAAAGAATGATAAATCTTGATTGCGGTGCTAATAATACTGCGATTGTTTCGTGTGCGGGCGGTGTAGATGTTAAAATAACATCGGATATGTGCCGTAAGATTTTATGCGGCAACAAGGTGACAATAAATATTGACGGTTTACTTGGCGGACATTCGGGCAGTATGATAGGTGCAGGAAGAATAAATGCCAACGTTTTAATGGGTAGAATACTATCTTATGCTAAAAAAATCGCTGACTTTGATATTTTGTCATTACGTGGTGGAGATAAAGGGAATGTTATTTGTTCAAGATGTTATGCAGAACTCGTTGTTGAGAACGCACAGGAATTTATCACAAAGCTCGAAGAATATTTTGATGCATTGAAAGAAGAAATTTCCGACAGAGAACCTGATGTAAAATTCGTTATAAAAGGCGAAGAAAAAGGCAACTTCAATGTAGTGAGCAAAGAAAAGAAAGATTTGCTTATATATCTTTTAGCAACA
Source organism: uncultured Oscillospiraceae bacterium (assembly GCA_964500095.1). Classification (GTDB taxonomy): domain Bacteria; phylum Bacillota; class Clostridia; order UBA1381; family UBA9506; genus Congzhengia. Next base: position 4,412 of record CAZCOF010000106.1, on the reverse strand, counting down.
TTACCCAACGGTGTAGTAGATATGAGTAAAAGAATCGAAAACTTAGTTGAAACGTCGTTAAATCTTGGTATTTTAGATGTTGCAGGTGATAAATCCTTAATAATGTTTACCATAAGAAGTAATAAGCAAAGTGCACTTGATTATATGCAGGAAAAGCTGTTCTTTATAGCTGAATACAACGGCTGTTCTGCTGAAGCATCAGGTCACTATCCGCCTTGGGAGTATAAAGAAGATACCGAAATGCAAAGGCAGTATATTAAATCGTTCGAAGAAATTTTTAACACTTCGCCAACTATAAGAGCAGTACACGCAGGGCTTGAAGGAGGTATATTTACTTCAAAAATTGAAGGACTTGACTGTATTTCTATAGGACCTGATCTCTTTGATGTTCATACTGTATATGAAAGACTCTCAATAAACGGAACAAAAGAATTTTATAAATTTTTGACACACTTTTTGTCTAAGTGCAAATAGAAACTGTATATTAGGGCTTATCACGTGGCATAATATGTATATAAAATTATATTGTGACAAAGTGGGGATTATATGAAAAGAAATGATGACTTTAAGCCCTATATACCATCTAAAAAAATAACTCCCGAAATTACCGTTGTATCGATAATTGTGGGAGTTTTTTTAGCGGTAATTTTCGGAGCGGCAAACGCATATTTGGGACTTCGTGTCGGTATGACGGTTTCGGCATCTATTCCTGCTGCCGTGATTTCTATGGGTGTAATAAGGATTGTCCTAAAAAAAGACTCGATACTTGAAAACAATATTGTACAGACGATAGGTTCAGCAGGGGAGTCAGTTGCAGCGGGCTCGATATTTACGTTACCCGCTCTCTTTTTATGGGCAGCAGAAGGAAAGACAGACAAGCCTGAAATTTTAGAAATTACCTTGATTGCATTAATCGGCGGCTTGCTCGGTGTATTTTTTATGATTCCTTTAAGAAATGCGTTAATTGTTAAAGAACACGGAATTCTGCCGTATCCTGAAGGAACGGCGTGTGCAGAAGTCCTATTGGCGGGAGAAAAAGGCGGTTCCGGTGCAGGTAATGTTTTTGGCGGTATGGGAATAGCGGCAATTTATAAATTTTTGGTAGACGGACTTAAACTTGTATCGGGTGAAATTTCATTCAGAGTAAAAGGCTTCGCCGGAGAGATAGGTACGCAGATTTATCCTGCGGTACTAAGCGTCGGTTATATTTGCGGAGTAAAGATTTCTTCTTATATGTTTGCGGGCGGTGTGTTAAGCTGGCTTGTTTTAATACCTTTAGTGGTTACTTTTGGAAAAGATGCAGTTTTGTATCCTGCAGATGTTTCGGTAGGACAAGTTTATTTACAAAGCGGTGCTTCAGGTGTCTGGAGCACTTATATAAGATACATCGGTGCAGGGGTATTAGCAGCGGGCGGAATTATAAGCTTAATAAAATCAATGCCGTTAATTGTAAAAACCTTTGGCGGTGCGATTAAGGGATTGTCGGGCGAAAAAAACGAATCAAACGAACGAACAAATCAGGATATAAATTTTAAAATTGTGATTTTGGCGGTTTTGGCATTAACGGTTGCTATATGGCTTTTACCGGCGATACCGATAAGCCTTTTGGGGGCTTTTATCATCGTTGTATTCGGTTTTTTCTTTGCAGCAGTTTCATCACGAATGGTAGGGCTGGTAGGTGGCAGCAATAATCCTGTTTCAGGTATGGCAATAGCCACATTATTAATATCTTCGCTGGTTTTAAAGTTGTCAGGAAGTGACGGCGTCAGTGGTATGGTAAGTTCAATAGCAATAGGCTCTGTAATCTGTATAATCTCTGCAATTGCAGGGGACACTTCACAGGATTTAAAGACGGGATATATTTTAGGAGCAACGCCTAAAAAACAGCAAATTGGAGAAGTAATAGGCGTAACGGCATCGGCACTTGCCATCGGTGCAACATTATACCTTTTAGATAGTGCTTGGGGATTTGGTTCGGAAGAATTGGGAGCACCACAGGCGACACTTATGAAGTTGATTACCGAAGGTGTAATGGAAGGAAATCTCCCTTGGGAATTGGTGATAATAGGTGTTTTTATAGCTATATGCGTTGAAATAATAGGTATTCCGGTACTGCCGTTTGCTATAGGCACGTATCTTCCTGTTCACTTAAACGCCTGCATTATGATAGGCGGACTTATAAGATATTTTGTTGAAAAAGTAAAACACAAGGATGATGAAAAACAAAAAAGTGTCAACAAAGGTATTCTTTTCTGTTCGGGAATGATAGCAGGAGAGGGATTAGTCGGCATTGTTTTGGCTGTCTTTTCAGTTTTGAGAATAGCAAATGCTTTTGACTTTTCAAAATTTGTTCCGAAAGCAGTTTTTGATTACGGCGGTTTAATACTTTTAGCAGCTGTAATTTTTATAGTATTTAAATTTACACAGATAAAAAAAACAAAAAAGGCAGATGAGATTAATGAATAGCGTACCGAAAATATCAAAAGATTTGTGCTGGACATCAAGTGATACATCGGTAGAAATAATAATGGAAAATAAAGGAATAACAAATTTTTTGTTTCAAAAAATAATGAAGAAGCCGAAAAAAAGTGTCATCTGCTTAGATGAGATAGGAAGTTTTGTATGGAAAAATATTGACGGGAAAAAAACCGCTGAAGAAATCGCACAAAAACTTGAACAAAAATTCGGAAAAAAAGTAGCCCCTGTACACCAAAGGCTTGATAAGTATCTTAAAATTTTATGCGAATACAAATTTATAAGCCTAAACAGAATTTAAACAAAAGACGTGTAAAAACACGTCTTTTTTGTTCTTTTAAGCGTTTTTAATTTTGATTGGATGACTTTCTTTGCCTTTTAAGAAGTCATAAAATTCAAAAAGTGCAACCTTAGACAGCGGAGAAATATTTGATACATCTAACTTTCCGCTTGCTGATACTTCTTTTATAAGTTCTGACATCTCATGATTTTTGTCTCTTTTTAAGAAAACTGATCCGCTAGACTCCAAAAGATAATCTACGCTCACTTTAAAATACTTTGATATAATCTCCAAAATATCTGCACTCGGAAATCTCTTTCCTGATTCGTAGTTGGCAAGACAACTTCTTGAAATATTTAACTCTTTGGCTAACTTGATTTGCGAAAGTCTGGAGGCTGTCCTTAGGTTTTTTAGTTTGTTTGCAAAAGCTTCTTGGTTTTCGATAAACATATAATCATCTCCTAAAATATTGTTGGTTCAAATTTCTTGAACTTTATATATTCATAATAACAGGTTATTTGATAAAATGCAAGCGTTTTTTTAAAAAAGAAACAAAATTTTACCAAATGAAACATTTTGTCACAGCAAAAGTCCTTTTTGTTGACGTTAATAAAAAATACTGCAGCAAGTAACTTGCTGCAGTATTTTTTTATATATCGAGTCTGTTTTTGGTACCGCCTTTTAAGAATGATTTAATGTTTTCTAATACTTCGTCTAAACAGCGTTGTCTTGATTCATAAGCACCCCAAGCCATGTGTGGAGTAAGGAGTGCTTTTTTATTGCCTAAAAGCTTATAAAACGGGTGGTTTTCCAAAAACGGTTCTTCAGAATACACGTCAACACCTATACCACCGATTTTGTTTTCCAAAACAGCCTGAGTTAAAGCTTCCTCATCAGTTATTGCACCGCGGGCTACATTTATTAGTATTGCATCTTTTTTCATCAGACCAATTAAATCTTTATCAATAATTCCTTTAGTTTCGTCGCTCAGCGGAAGATGAAGTGATATAATGTCTGATTTTTCAAAAAGATAGTGTAAGTTGCAGCAAGGAATTGCACTATCGGGTGTACGCTTATACGCTATAACCTTACAGCCGAGAGCAGAAGCTATATTTGCAACTTGCCTGCCTATACCGCCAAGCCCCACAACGCCCCAGATTTTACCGCTCATTTCACGGTACACGGGTGTTAATTTGTTTGCAACTCCGCTTTTTGTATAACTTCCGTTATTTACATACTCAGTATAGTCTGATAAGTTAGTGTAAAGACTCAAAGCTAAAGCAGCAGTTAATTGTGCAACGCTGTTTGAAGAATATCCGACTACATTGCAAACAGCGATGTTTCGCGATTTGCAGTATTCAATGTCGATATTATCATAGCCAGTAGCGGTGACGCATATAAGCTTTAAATTTTTGGCGTTGCTTAAGTTACTTTCATTAAGTTTTAACTTATTTAAAACAACAACATCAGCATCTAAAATTTTATTTTCAACTTCGCTTTGCGGAGTGTTTTCGTTTATACATACATCGCCTAATTCATATACGGCAGAAAGGTCTATATCATCACCCAATGTTTTAGCATCTAAAAAAACTATTTTCATAATCGTCCCTCCAAAATTAATTTAGTATATTTTATCATATAATAAGATGCATTTCAA
>CAZCOF010000105.1:0-5270 GCA_964500095.1 uncultured Oscillospiraceae bacterium | reverse complement strand
TTTTATAGTGCAATTAAAAATAAATGTACAAATGAAGAATTATATGATTTGAGATATGAAGAATTTAATATAAAATAAGTGGCATCTAAATCGTGCACGAATTCTACAATTATTATATGTAATATTTAAAGTTACAAAAAAGGAGAAATTGATTATGTTAAAAGGAATACCAAGTATTTTATCACCTGAAATGTTAAAGGTTTTGTGCGAGATGGGACACTCGGACACAATCGTTATTGCTGACGGAAATTTCCCGTCGGAAACAATAGGAAAGGACGCTATAGTTATTCGTGCCGACGGACACGGCGTACCCGAAATATTAGAAGCAATCTTAAAGCTTTTTCCGCTTGATACGTATGTAGAAAAGCCCGTATCCCTAATGCAGGTAACACCAGGCGATGATGTTAAGACTCCCATCTGGGATGTATACAAAGAAATTGTGGCAAAAGAAGACGCAAGGGGCGACGCTGTATTTGCAGAAGTAGAACGCTTTGAATTCTACGAAAGAGCTAAAAAGGCTTATGCCGTTATCGCAACAGGCGAAACTGCAATTTATGCAAACATTATGCTTCAAAAGGGCGTTGTAATTTAATTTTTATATATAATTTTGCAGGAGATAAGGAGAGCAAATGGATATTTTTACAATTTTGAGCTTAGTCGGCGGTCTTGTGCTGTTTTTGTACGGTATGGACCTTATGGGAGATTCTTTAAAAAAACTCGCCGGCGGAAAATTAGAATCAATTTTAGCACGTCTTACAGACACTAAATGGAAAGGTTTTTTGCTTGGTTTGGTTGTTACGGCTGTTATTCAGTCGTCGTCTGCAACAACTGTTATGCTTGTTGGTTTCGTGAACTCAGGTATTATGAGACTTGGACAAACCATAAGCATCATAATGGGTGCAAATATCGGTACAACGGTTACAGCGTGGCTGTTGAGTACTGCTGATATTCAGGGAAGTGCTGTGATAATAAAGCTTTTAAAGCCTGAATCTTTTACACCGATTTTGGCTGTAATTGGTTTTATTATAACTATGACGGCAAAGAATGACAGAAGGAAAAACGCGGGAACAATCCTGATAGGCTTTGCTATTTTGATGTTCGGTATGGAAACGATGAGCGGAGCGGTTGAGGGACTTCGTGAAAACGAAACATTTACCAATCTTCTTACGATGTTTTCAAATCCGATTATGGGTATTTTAGTCGGTACAATATTTACTGCCATTATTCAGTCGTCATCAGCATCAGTCGGTGTATTGCAGGCGTTGTCGCTTTCTTGTGTAATTCCGTATTCTACGGCAATTCCTGTAATTTTGGGACAAAATATCGGTACGACAATTACACCTATTATTTCAGCGATAACAGGAAACACCGACTCAAAGCGTGTGGCGGTTACGTGTCTTTATATAAAAATGATAGGCGTTATAATTACAGCAGGTATCTTCTATGCACTAAACTCAATTATCGGTTTTGATTTTATGACGCAAAAAGCAGGTGCTATGGACATTGCGGTTATACATACGCTGTTTAACGTAATTTCTACGGTTATTCTTATTCCGTTTTGCAATTTAATAGAAAAGCTCGCTGTAAAAACTATTAAAGCCAAAAAAGAAAAAGAAGAAACAGATGTCTTTGCAATGCTTGACAACAGATTCTTGGCTATGCCTTCTTTTGCTGTAGAAAAATGTAAGGTTTTGGTTTGCGATATGGCATATATTGCAAGTGACTCGTTAAAAAAGGCAACGGCACTTTTGGAAAATTACAGCGAAGAAGAATTTTTGGAAGTTGACAAACTTGAGTCAAAGGTCGATAAATACGAAGATAAGACAAGCTCATATTTGGTTAAAATTGCACAGAGCAATATGTCTTCAAAGGACAGTAAGGTTGTAACGGAGCTTTTGCATTGCGTTGGAGATATTGAACGAATTTCTGACCACGCGTTAAACATTGCAGAAGCAGCAAAAGAAGTAAATGACAAGCAGGTAACTTTCTCTGATGAAGCGAAGAACGACCTTGCCGTAATTACGGAAGCTACTCAGGAGATTTTAGACCTTGCAATTACAGCACTTGTAAACGACGATATAGATGTTGCTAAAAAGGTTGAGCCTTTAGAGCAGGTAATCGATATGCTCAAAAGAAAAATCAAAAACGGACACATCACAAGACTTCGTCAGGGTGAGTGTACAATGGAGCTTGGATTCATACTGTCTGACCTTTTGACGGATTTTGAAAGAATTTCTGACCATTGTTCCAATATTGCTGTTTGTTTTATTGAAATTGCAAACGGCTCATTTGAAACTCACGAATATTTAAGCAAGGTTAAAGCAGGCAGCGAAAACTTCGATGAAATGTTTAATGAGTACAAGGAAAAATACTATGTTGAGTAAGCATAAAGCGGTGAGTAGTCTGCTTTGTTACAGGAGTCGGATATGAACGTTTACGATTTTGACAAAACTATATATGACGGCGACAGCACGGTAAATTTCTATAAGTATTGCGTAAGGAAAAAACCTGCCGTTTTAAAGTGTTTACCCAAGCAGATATGTGCGGCATTTAAGTACTACTTTTTGAAGGTTTATGATAAGACGCAGATGAAGGAGGTTTTTTACCTTTTTTTGAAAGAGTTAGACGATGTTGATTCGTTGCTTGAAAGCTATTGGGAAGAAAATATGGCAAAAATCAAGGACTGGTATAAAAAGTCGAAAAAAGACGATGATGTTATAATTTCTGCATCGCCTGAGTTTTTGTTGGAAATTCCGTGCAAAAAGCTTGGTGTTAAAATGATGGCATCACGCGTGTGCAAAAAAACAGGCAAATACAACGGGGCAAACTGTCACGGAGAAGAAAAGGTCAAAAGGTTTTATGCTGAATTTCCCGATGGTGCGATAGATGAGTTTTACTCGGATTCATACTCTGATACACCGTTGGCTCAAATCGCAAAAAAAGCATATATGGTAAGGAAAAATAAAATATCTGAATGGAAATAGTACAAATGTTGCAGAAAAAAACTGCAGTATTTGTACTTTTTTTACAAAAACACATTGACATTTGTGGATTTGTGTGTAATAATATGCAATAAGGTGTAATAATGTGTAATTAATTGGAGGGATACAGTAAGCATTTTATCAAGATGTTGTCAAAAAAATGACAAAATATGAGCAAAAAATAAGCAAAAAGGGGTAGACAAAGCAATATGAATGTGATATAATATATTGTGTTTATACGCCACAAATTTTCGGGGGGGGGTACTTTAGTAATTGTGCAAAATTACCAAAGGGCTTTCGCCTGATTTTGTGCTACTTTACAAAAAACTCTACCAATGGTAGAAAAATTTTGTGGAAAAATTTTAAAAAAGTATTTATAGTACATAAAAAATGTGATATATTAACAAATACACTAATATTAGGCTAAAAAATATTGCAAATATTAACAACAAACCAAGCAGGAGGTATGGAAAATGAAATTGAAACAAATTGCAATTTTTTTAATCGCAGTGCTATTACTTAGCGCTATGCCCGTTTGTGCTGAAGCGGCAGAGAATGTTGTATGGAAAGAATTCTATGTTTCTTTAAGCGGCAATGACGCAAACGACGGCACAAAAGAGGCTCCCTTTGCAACAATCGCACGAGCACAAGAAGCCGTAAGAGAAGTTAGTGAAGGAATGCAGGGCGATATTGTGGTAAATGTCGCAGGCGGTACATACTATCTTGATGACGAGATATGGTTCTTCCCTGAAGACTCAGGTAAGAACGGTTATCAGGTAATATATCGCGGCGAGGAAGGTAATATGCCGATAATTTCGGGCGGTAGAGATGTCGGAAAATTTTCACCATCTGCTACACATCCCGGATTGTACGAGATGAAGCTTTCTTATGACGGAATTTTGCACGGTCTTTATGTAAACGGTGAGCGCCGCTATATGGCAAAGGCTAACCGCTTTACGTACGGTGTAAAAAAACCTGACAAGTACAATACCGAAGAGTGGTATAAAGCTCACCCCAACGATGTTAAGGACGACGCATACAACTGGTACGACCCCGAAACACCTTACCGCTGGGATGGTTTTTATATGTCAAAAGAAGACATCGGCTTTTATGAAAATCCGAAGGATATTTCCTTTATGTGGAACAAAGGCTGGAAAACATATTATGTTCCTGTAGAAGAAATTATGCAAGACCCCGACAACCGCGACCAGGTAATCGTAAGAATGAAGCCTGGTATGTGGGAAGAAATGCAGAATGGTAACCTTAGTATGTCTAACTATCCTAAGGCGACAATGGAATTTGTAATTATTAACGCTATGGAGCTGTTAGACGATCCTGGTGAATTCTATTACAACAGAGCAACCGAAACACTTTATTATATGCCTTATGAAGACGAAAATATGGAAACAGCAGAGATTATCGTTCCTGAAGATGAACATCTGATATTCTTAGAAGGTCACGGCATAGAAGACAAGATTAAAAACATTACCTTTGAAGGTTTACAGTTCTCGCACACCAGATGGGACTATATGGGAGAGCTTGTATCCTTACAGGGCACAAACATTCAGGCAGCATCCAACAATATGATATCCTGGGGTTATTCATATTCAACAGGTAACTCAGGTATTCCGCTTGCTGCGGTAACAGGCTGGATGCTTGATAACGTGAACTTTTTAAACAACCACTTCTACGGTACCTGCGGCGGTGCATTGGACTTACCCACAGGTGTTACAAATTCACGCATAGTTGGTAATACTTTTGCCGATATCGGTGAATTTGGTATAAACTTATCAAACTCAAAGCACGATGCACGTCGACTTGGTGTATCGTATTACAATGGTGCGAAAAACGATGTAAATGTATTATCAACCATCTCAGAACCGCCTCCGGAAGACGCAGGCGAGCTTGTTATCAACAAGCAGATATATCACAGATATGACGCATCTTATGATGCTCATACGACATACGGTGCTGAAAGAAACAGCGGAAGACGTCAAAGCATTAAAACACTCGTAGGTATGAACTACGATACAATTCAGACACAACAGTATTCTAATCACGACAGATGGGAAACCTGGCTTGGTGAATACCGCTACGGTCGTGCGTGGAAGGGAGACCCCGACATTGCAGAAAAAGGCACAAAGCAATGGGTAATGTGGGACTTTTTAAGACCGTGGGGAATAACAAAGATTACACTTGCGTTTGACCCCGTAGATATCACAGATGAAGAAAAGAGCGGGTTTGAGGTTTTAGTTTCAAACGACAAGAGCTTCGCTGAAGGTACTTATG
>CAZCOF010000104.1:0-5288 GCA_964500095.1 uncultured Oscillospiraceae bacterium | reverse complement strand
GCTCGGCTGGACAATTTTTACTGATAAAATCATCGAGCTTTTAAATAAAAGAGACGACCCTGTCATATTTGTTTTGTGGGGAAAAAACGCAATTGATAAACTGCCGCTTATAACAAACAGCAATCATTACGTTTTAACAGCGGCACACCCCAGTCCGTTATCTGCTTCTCGCGGTTTTTTTGGCTGCAAGCATTATTCCAAAATCAACAATATTTTGACTTCGATAGGAAAAAAAACTATTGATTGGAAAATTTCAGAGTAATAGAAAAGGGTAAATATGAATTATATAATTTTTGACCTTGAATGGAACAGATTCACAAAAGCTGTCAAGCTTCGTTGCCCCGACGAGATTATACAAATCGGTGCTGTAAAATATAACGAAAATATGGAGTATCTTGAGTCTTTTAAAAGCTATGTAAGCCCTGTTTTGTATAAAAAAATGGAGCCTACTGTTCATAAGCTTACGGGATTGTCTATAAGTATGTTAAAAAAAGAAGGAAGGCCTTTCGCACAAGTTGTGAATGAATTTATAGACTTTATCGGACGTGACGCGGTTATTATGTCTTGGGGAGCACAGGATGCTGATATTTTAAGAAAAAATTGTGCTTATTTTTGCAAAGGAATGCCCATAACTTTTTTAAAGAAATTTGCTGATGTTCAAAGGTATGTCACAAACATACTATCAGAAACCGGAAGCAACCAAGTAGGGGTTAAAACTGCGGCGGATAAACTTTTAATTCCGTATGAAGAAGAGGAACTTCACGATGCGTTGGTGGATGCTGAAATTTCAGGAAAGGTATTTGCACGTATTTTTGACCGCGAAAAGTTTTCAAAATATATAGTAGACGCTTCGACTAAATCAAATTCGTTTAAAGATATTCCGATTACTGATTTAAATAGCAAATTAATAGATAAATCCGTGTTTAAAATCAGGTGTTCTGAGTGCGGCCGCACGATACGGAAGTACAACGCATGGAGTCTTAATGGTAGTAAATTTGTATCCTATCAGACGTGCAGAAGATGTAAAAAGCGGTATTTTTGCTCAGTGGAAATACTAAAATCTTATGGAAATGTAATAAAATATAAAAAGAAAATAAAGCATATAGAAGAACCAAAATAAAACAGCTTACTTTTTAGTACGCTGTTTTTATTTTGTAGCAATTCTTTCTCTTTTTAATATATTAATAACAAAGGAGAGATTTTCATGAATATACTTGAAATTAAGAATATTACAATGAAATATCAAGATATAAACAGCGAAACAACTGCTATAGATAATATATCATTTGATGTAAAAGAAGGCGAATTTGTCGTGATTATCGGTCCCAGTGGTTGTGGAAAATCAACTCTGTTATCAATAATCTGCGGAATTTTAAAGCCAAGCAGCGGAGAAGTGTATATAAACGGAGAAAAAACAACAGGAATAAATCAAAAAGTTGGCTATATGCTTCAAAGCGATAATCTGTTAGAGTGGAGAAGTATATATAAAAATATTTTATTAGGTTTAGAAATTCAGCACAGAATTACCGATGAAAATCTCCAATACGTAGATAAACTTTTAAAAACTTATGGTTTATATGAGTTTCGTAACAGCTTTCCGTCACAATTGTCAGGCGGTATGAGACAGCGTGCAGCTTTAATAAGGACTTTGGTCACAAAACCTGAAATTTTATTGCTGGATGAAGCCTTTTCAGCACTTGACTACCAAACAAGACTATCAGTTACAGACGATGTATATTCTATAATAAAAAAAGAAAAAAAGACAACTGTGATGATAACGCACGACATTCCCGAAGGGATTTCAATGGCAGACAGAGTGATTGTATTGTCAAAACGTCCTGCGGTAATACAGAGTATTCACGAAATTAATTTTTCTGATATAAAGACGCGAACACCGCTTTTGTGCAGAAAAAGCCCTGAATTCAGCTCGTATTTTGATACGTTATGGAAGGAGTTGGATGTAAATGAAACAAGCTAAAACCGAAAGAGAAATATATCTTAATAAAATTAAAATTAAAAAATATGTAATTTTATCAATACAGACAGGACTATTAGCAGGTCTTATATTATTATGGGAAATTTGTGCAAATATAGGCGTGATAGACAGCTTTATAACAAGTCAGCCGTCACGCATTATCAATACAATAATTAACCTTTCTTCCAATGATTTATTAATGCACTTGGGTGTAACCTGTACAGAAACAATTGTAGGCTTTTTACTTGGTGTAGTATTCGGGCTTTTGTTAGCATCTGTGCTCTGGTGGTTTAAAACGTGTTCATTAATATTTGAACCGTATTTAGTTATTTTAAACAGTTTGCCGAAAATCGCACTTGGCCCGATTATTATTATATGGGTAGGTGCAGGCATGAAAGCTATTATAGTAATGGCTCTTGCGATTTCTTTGATTGTTACGGTTATGGAGCTTTTAAACGGCTTTAAGCATACAGACAAAGACCTGATAATAACCGCACAGACTTTTGGTGCTAAAAAATATCAGATATTTTCAAAAATCGTATTACCTGCAAACATTAAAACCTTGATAAACTCATTAAAGATTAATCTCGGTTTGTCGTTAGTAGGCGTTATAGCGGGTGAATTTTTGGTATCTAAAGCAGGTTTAGGATATTTGATTGTATATGGCGGTCAGGTGTTTAAATTAGACCTTGTTATGGCAAGCGTTATTATTTTGGCTGTATTTGCAGCAATAATATATAAAATAGTGCTGATTTTTGAAAAATTAGTACTTAAAAACAGGAGGTAGGAATGAAAAAAATCTTGGTAATCTGCCTGTGTGCTGTTTTGGCGTTTAGTTTAGTTGCTTGTAAAACAGACACACAGCCCGCAAATGATGAAAAAGAAATGCAAAAAGTAAGATTGGGTGAAGTTACACATTCTGTCTTTTATGCACCACAGTATGCAGCGATTTCTTTAGGTTTTTTTGAAGAAGAAGGCATAGAAATTGAGCTTTCAAATCTACAAGGTGCAGATAAAGTAATGTCAGCTGTATTGTCAAACCAGATTGATATTGGTTTTTGCGGCCCTGAAGCGTCAATTTATGTCTATAACGAAGGTAGAGAAGACTATCCGCAGGTTTTTGCACAGATGACTCAGCGAGACGGCTCATTTTTAGTGGGAAAAGATAAGGTAGATGAATTTGACTGGAACCAGCTAAAAGGAAAAACGGTAATTCCCGGAAGACGCGGCGGAGTACCTTATATGACATTTGAACATTTATTGAAAGAAAAAGGTTTAAATCCCGGCACAGACTTAGTTTTAGACGACAGCATCCAGTTTTCTTTGATGGCAGGTGCTTTTTCGGGAAGTGATGCTGAATATGTAACACTTTTTGAACCTACAGCATCAATGATAGAAGCTGAAAATAAAGGATATATTCTGACTTCTATAGGTGAAGAATCGGGCGACATTCCTTATACTGCATATTGTGCTAAATCAAGCTACATAGCAGAAAACGAAGAGTTAATAGAAGGTTTTACAAAAGCAATTTATAAGGGTTTAAAATGGGTAGAAGAGCACTCATCAGAAGAAGTAGCAAAAACGATTTTAAATTTATTCCCTGATACGGATGTTGCAATGCTTGCATCATCTGTTGAAAGATATAAGTCAATTGATGCGTGGAAAGATACTCCTGTAATGAATAAAGAGTCGTTTGAACGCTTGCAGGACATTATGGAAGAAGCGGGCGAACTCGATGTACGTGCTCCTTTTGAAAAAATAGTAAACAACTCTTATGCACAAAAAGTAGTTAAATAAAATTTTAAAAAATGCAGATAATAAGCATATCAATGATTAAAGGTGAATTGATATGCTTATTTCTTTTGTTCGTACAATTATAACGTATATTTTCGTTTTGATTGCGGTTCGTATTATGGGAAAACGGCAGGTCGGTCAATTAGAACCCGGCGAACTCGTTGTGACGTTAATGATATCTGATTTAGCTACGATACCGCTTTCTCACGTTTCAATTCCGTTATTACACGGAATAATTCCAATATTTACATTAATTATTGCAGAAGCGACGATATCGTTTCTGGATTTAAAAAGCAGAAAATTTCGAAGATTTATGTCAGGTACTCCTATTATAGTCATAAAAGACGGAAAAGTTTGTCAAAAAGAGTTGGAAAAATTAAGATTTAATCTTGATGACTTAATGGAAATGCTTCGTATGCAGGGAAATACGGATATAAACGAAATAAAGTATGCCATATTGGAAACGAGCGGCAATCTGAGTATAATAGCAAAAACAAGAACAAAAACCGAAGAAATTAATTATTTAGGAATACCGTTTATGTTTATATGTGACGGCGATATCAGTCAAAAAGCACTTTCGCTTTACGGAAAAAACGTTGAGTGGTTAAAAAAACAGTTAAAAAGCACAAATGTTTCTGACGTGCTGTTTGCCGGAGTGGATGAAAACGGGAAATTTTATTTTCAAACGAGGAAAAAACAATGAAAACATTTATAATAGCTTTGTTGGTTTTAGTGATTTTGATTTCAGGAATGTTTTTATACTCAGGGTATACCAAAAGGGTTGAGCAGGATTTTACAAAAATGATTGATGAAATTTCTGATTTGGTAAACAAAAGCCAATGGGAGTATGCAAAGGAAAAAATTAATGATTTAAAAGATTTATGGGAAAAAAGCGAAAAAAAACTTGCTATTTTTAACGATCACGGAGATTTGGATGAAATACGACTGGTAATCGGAGATTTGGGAGAAAGTATATCTTTTACTGATGCAGAACACTCCAAAAAAGCGATAGAGAGCATAAGAGTATTGTTTGAAAGATTGATAAAAAATGAGTCTTTAAGCTTAGAAAATATTTTAGAATTGTCACATACATGCTCGTTCTGTCATATTATGTTATAACCGACCGATTTTTGGTCGTTTATATAGATTCAGGCGTAGGGAAGTGCGATACTCTCTGCGCCCCTTAAAACAAAAAACCGACGCAAATCTTGCGTCGGTTAAAGTTTTTTTATTTAAACTTTCTTTTTCTTGCAGCCTCTGACTTTTTCTTTCTCTTAACGCTGGGCTTTTCATAATGTTCGCGTTTTCTAAATTCTGATAAGATACCGTCTTTTGCACAAGAACGCTTAAAACGTCTTAATGCGCTATCTAAAGACTCGTGGTCTTTTATTCTGATTTCTGACATTTACTGATTCCCTCCTTCCGCGCAAACGAGTTCAAAAAAGATTAGTAAAAATCTTTTTCTATTTGTTGCGGAATAACTCTGCGACAAAATCACAAGAGATATTATAACCCAATT
>CAZCOF010000103.1:0-5305 GCA_964500095.1 uncultured Oscillospiraceae bacterium | reverse complement strand
CCCATGATTGAAAAGCTGGAAAGAGTGAAGTTAAAATACGGCTTAATTGAAGACGGAAGATAGTTTTTTTCACAAAATATTAGCTAAGTAAAGAAATAATTTCACGTTTTTTGCTTTGTGTGCTTTAAGGTATTGACAAAACAAAAAAACAAAGTTATAATCTTATCAAATTCAATAATTATAAAAGCTGAGACGAAGAATGTCGGACAAATGAAGTTTTAAGAGAGTCAGCGGTTGCTGTGAGCTGATAGCGGATTTGTTCATTGACTCTCACTTCCGAGCTGAAAAAGTGAACTAACAGTAGCTTTTTTCGTGTATGCTACGTCAGTGCAAAAGGGCTTGATAGAGTCCTGAGTGGTATTGGCTTTGCCAATGCAATTTGAGTGGTACCGCGAGTGTAATGAAAATTACGCCCGTCTCAAAATATATTTTGAGACGGGCGTTTTCTGTTTTATTTGTCCGTTTCGGAAGATTAAAGGAGGTTCTTTTATGATGGACAACACAAAATACAAGGTGGGATATTTCGGACCGCCGGGTGATAATACGAGCTGGGTAAAGCGTGACCATATCGAAAAGGCACCCGTCTGGTGCAGCGTAGATATGCGTGACGGAAATCAGGCACTTATTATTCCTATGAGCTTAGAAGAAAAGCTTGAATACTATAAGGTGCTATTAAAAGTCGGTTTTAAAGAGATTGAAGTCGGTTTTCCCGCAGCGTCACAAACCGAATTTGAGTTTTTAAGAACATTAATTGACGAAAATATGATTCCTGATGATGTTACAATTCAGGTGTTAACTCAATGTCGTGAGCATATAATAAGAAAAACGTTTGAGGCCTGCAAGGGTGCACCGAGTGCAATTATCCATTTTTATAATTCCGTATCGGTTTCACAGCGTGAGCAGGTGTTCAAAAAATCAAAGGAAGAAATCAAGCAGATTGCAATAGATGGTGCCCGTCTTGTTAAAAAGCTTGCTCAAGAGTACGAGGGTAACTTCAGGTTTGAATATTCTCCCGAAAGCTTTACAGGAACTGAGCCTGAATATGCCTTAGAGGTATGTAATGCTGTTTTGGACATACTCGAGCCGTCAGAAACAAACAACGTAATAATTAATCTGCCTGTTACGGTAGAAATGAGCCTTCCGCACGTTTACGCCTCTCAGGTTGAGTATATGAACAAAAACTTAAAATACAGAGAACACGTGACAATCTCAGTTCACCCGCATAACGACAGGGGTACGGGTGTTGCTGATACTGAGCTTGCGCTTTTAGCGGGTGCAGACCGTGTCGAAGGAACACTTTTCGGCAATGGCGAAAGAACAGGTAATGTAGACATAATTACCCTTGCTATGAATATGTATTCTCACGGCGTAGACCCAAAACTTGACTTTTCCGATATGAATTATCTGGTGGAAAAATACGAACAATGCACAAGAATGAAGGTATCAGACCGAGCACCCTATGCCGGAGCACTTGTGTTTGCGGCATTCTCAGGTAGCCATCAGGACGCTATTGCTAAGGGGATGAAATACAGAAACAAGAAAAAGCTTCACGAATGGAGCGTTCCTTATATTCCGATTGACCCCCAAGACATCGGAAGAACGTATGATGCTGACGTTATCCGTGTTAATTCTCAAAGCGGCAAGGGCGGTATCGGCTATTTACTTGAGCACACCTACGGCTACATACTTCCGCCTAAGATGCGTGAGCATTTAAGCTATTTGTGTAAGGGTATATCAGATACAGAGCACAGAGAGTTAAAGCCTGCTGAAGTGCTTGATATATTTGAACAGAATTACCTTAACAATCCTTGTAAGATTTCAATTTCCGATTTTGAATTTATGCGTGAAAACGACACAGTTAAGATTGACATTACATTCTTAAAAGACGGCGTTGAAACCGATATGGAAGCAGAAGGTAACGGTTCACTAAACGCTATCAACAACGCATTAAAAGCCTATACGGGCAAAAAATATACTTTGGAAGTATTCTCTCAGCACAGTATGCAGGGCAAGGGCTCTGAAAGTGTCGCAGCATCCTACATCGGCTTAGAAACAGAAAACGGCGAGATGTTCTGGGGTGCAGGAACCGATACTGACGTTATCAAGGCTTCTGCAAATGCACTGCTTTCTGCATTTTCCAATATGACGAAGGGGGACGAAAACTAATGGGAATGACTATGACGCAAAAAATACTTGCACACCACGCAGGTTTAGACAGTGTTTGTGCAGGTCAACTGATAAATGCAAAACTCGACATAGTTTTAGGAAACGATATTACGACACCCGTCGCTGTAAATGAATTTAACAAGGCGGGATTTGATAAAGTTTTTGATAAAGAAAAGGTTTCGATTGTTTTAGACCACTTTGTGCCGAATAAGGATATTAAGGCAGCAGAGCAGTCAAAAGCTTGCCGTGAATTTGCTTGCAGTCACTGCATAAGCCATTTTTACGACGTGGGAAAAATGGGTATAGAGCATGCACTACTCCCCGAACAGGGCGTTGTTTGTGCCGGCGATTGCATAATCGGGGCAGACTCGCATACCTGTACTTATGGGGCATTAGGTGCATTTTCAACAGGTGTCGGTTCAACCGATATGGCAGCAGGTATGGCAACGGGAATGGCTTGGTTCCGCGTTCCGTCAGCTATAAAATTTGAACTTTCGGGAAAACTTCCTGCAAATTGCAGCGGTAAAGACGTAATTTTATCAATTATCGGGCAAATAGGCGTTGACGGAGCACTTTATAAGAGTATGGAATTTACGGGCGAAGGTGTTAAAAATCTTTCTATGGACGACCGCCTTTGTATCTGCAATATGGCGATTGAAGCGGGTGCAAAAAACGGCATATTCCCCGTCGATGAAATTACAATGGAATATATGGAAGGCAGAACAGAAAGAAAACCGATTATATTTGAAGCAGACGATGATGCAGAATATGAACAGACCATAAAAATCGACTTGTCAGAAATAACACCGACTGTAAGCTGTCCGCACCTGCCTGAAAATACAAAAAATGCAGATGAATTGAATGATATAAAAATCGATCAGGTCGTAATAGGCAGCTGTACAAACGGCCGTATGGAAGATATGGAAGCAGCATACAAGGTACTGTGCGGTAAAAAAATCGCATCGGGTGTTCGCTGTATCATTATTCCGGCTACAATGCAGATTTATAAAGAATGTATAGAAAAAGGCATAATCAGTGCATTTATAGACGCAGGTGCTGTTGTATCAACACCGACCTGTGGGCCGTGCTTAGGCGGATATATGGGAATATTAGCATCAGGCGAGAAGTGTATAGCGACAACAAACAGAAACTTTGTCGGCAGAATGGGACACGTAAACAGCGAAGTGTACTTGGCAAGCCCGCATACGGCGGCAGCTTCAGCACTCACAGGCTATATCACATCATACAAGGAGGATAAGTAATGAATACCAAAGGAAAAGTTTTTAAATATCCTGATAATGTTGATACAGATGTAATTATTCCGGCAAGGTATCTAAATACTTCCGATGCAAAAGAGTTATCACTTCATTGTATGGAAGATATTGATACTGAATTTGTAAAGAATGTTAAAGCCGGAGATATAATGGTTGCAGGGTGGAATTTTGGTTGCGGCTCATCAAGAGAACACGCACCATTAGTTATTAAAACCTGTGGTACCGGTTGTGTTATAGCAAAAAGCTTTGCGAGAATATTTTACAGAAATGCAATAAATATAGGTCTTCCTATTTTAGAGTGCGAAGCAGCAGCGGATGAAATTTCAGCTAATGACGAAGTGTCGGTGGATTTTGACACGGGAGAAATTGTAAACTTAACAACAGGCAAAAAATATCAGGCACAGCCTTTTCCTGAATTTATTCAGAATATAATCAAATCGGGCGGTCTGTTAAAATCACTCAGGGAGATGAAATAATGAACAAAAATATAGCAGTAATCAGGGGTGACGGAATAGGTCCTGAAATTGTAAATCAGGCGATACTTGTGCTTGATAAAGTTGCTGAAAAGTACGGACACACCTTTACTTATACCGATGTAGATATGGGTGGTTGTGCTATTGATAAATACGGCGAGCCGTTGCCACAGCCTGAACTCGATAAATGCTTAAAATCAGATAGTGTTCTATTAGGTGCTGTCGGCGGCAATAAGTGGAACGAGATGGCAGCAAATTTGCGACCTGAAAAGGGACTTTTAAAGCTTCGCAGCGGTATGCAAGTTTTCGCTAACAACCGTCCTGCAAAAATCTGGAAACAGCTTGCAGCAGCTTCCCCCTTAAAGGACTCTATCGTTGATGCCGGTATAGATTTTATAATCGTAAGAGAATTAACAGGCGGAATTTACTTCGGTGAACATAAAACTGAAGGTGACACCGCAACAGATGTGTTAAAATACACAGAAAACGAGATTGAAAGAATAGGCAGAATTGGTTTTGAAACAGCACAAAAAAGAAACAAAAAACTGTGTTCCGTTGAAAAAAGCAATGTTTTAGATTCATCAAGACTCTGGAAAAAAGTTATGCACCGCTTATCAGAAGAATACCCCGATGTTGAGTTAACTGATATGCTTGTTGATAACTGTGCTATGCAGATTGTAAAAAATCCCGCTCAGTTTGATGTAATTGTAACCGAAAATATGTTCGGAGATATTTTATCGGATGAAGCGTCACAAATTACAGGCTCTATCGGTATGATTCCGTCATCCTCTCTTGGTGCGACATCGCGGGGACTTTATGAGCCTATTCACGGCTCGGCTCCCGATATCGCAGGATGTGACATCGCAAACCCGATAGGTACAATACTTTCAGCTGCAATGATGTTAAAGTACAGCTTCTGTATGAGTGATGAGGCTGCGGCAATAGAAAATGCTGTGTCGCAGGTTTTGGACGAAGGATATCGTACAGCCGACATTATGCCGCAGGATGAAAAAGAAGCATCACATTGCAAAAAGGTAGGATGCACTAAAATGGGCGAGCTTATTTTAGAAAGAATTTAAAGCGTTATAGTTTGATGTTTATAAAACAAAAAGGCAAGTTTTAAAACTTGCCTTTTTTGGTGCACCTGAGGAGATTTGAACTCCTAAGCCGTTACCGGCACACGGACCTGATGGTAACGACACTTTGGTGATAAAACGAAAAACCGCATAAAATCAAGGCTTTTAAGCCTTATGTGGTTTGAAAAATTCAATAAAATGAGCAATTTTCAATTCTCGTGAATTGGAGCAGAATTGCTTAAATGAATTTTAGTCGTATCAAAATGATGCGGCTTTTTTTATTACAGAAACGGAGGAAATACAATGCCAAAATTAA
>CAZCOF010000102.1:0-5328 GCA_964500095.1 uncultured Oscillospiraceae bacterium | reverse complement strand
GGTGACCAGACAGATACAATCTACGACTTCTTAGTATCAGGTAAAACATTCGAAGAAGCACTAAATACTCGTGAATTTGAGCCCGACCACCCGAATCTTACACCGAGAATAAGCGGCGAACTCACATTTTCTGATAACTACACATACAAAATGAGCATACTAAAAAGTGCCGACCCCGACGGCAGTGCTTGTAACAGATATACCTATTGCTATAACAAGATAGCGGGCTTAGGCCATTTCATCCACACATATAACTGTGACGGAAATCCTATCCCCACATTTACGGGAGAACCCGAAAGAGTTGAGATTTTAGACGATATTGACTCATTCACAGAAATGATATGGGAAAGCTTAAATAAAGACAACAAAATTTCTCTCTATGTTCGCTATATTGATTTAAAAACAGGAAAAATGCAAAACAGAATGATAAACGGAAAGGACTTGTAAAATGCACGAATTCGAATTAAAATACGGCTGTAACCCCAACCAGAAGCCATCTAAAATTTATACGGAAAACGGCGAGCTCCCTATCGAAATTTTAAACGGCAGACCGGGTTACATTAACTTCTTAGACGCATTCAACAGCTGGCAGCTTGTTCGTGACTTAAAAGAAGCACTCGGTATACCTTGTGCAACATCATTTAAGCACGTATCCCCAACGTCTGCAGCATTAGGTCTTCCTATGAGCGATAAGCTTAAAAAAGCTTGCTTTGTTGATGACATCGAAGGCTTAGACGACTCACCCTTAGCACTTGCCTATGCAAGAGCAAGAGGCACAGACCGAATGAGCTCATTCGGTGACTGGATTGCGCTTTCTGATACCTGCGACTTGACAACAGCAAAAATTATAGCACGAGAGGTATCAGACGGAGTTATCGCACCCGACTTCACTCCCGAAGCATTGGAGCTTTTAAAACCAAAGAAAAAAGGGGCATATAACATTGTAAAAATTGACCCCAACTACGTACCTGAAGAAATCGAACGCAAGCAGGTGTTCGGCATCACATTTGAACAGGGAAGAAATAACTTTGTTATAAATAAAGAACTTTTATCTAACATTGTTACAGAAAACAAAAACTTACCCGATAGTGCAATACGTGACTTGATTGTTTCATTGATAACTCTAAAATACACTCAGTCAAATTCGGTTTGCTTTGCTGTAGACGGTCAGGCAATCGGCGTTGGTGCTGGTCAGCAATCAAGAATTCATTGCACAAGACTCGCAGGACAAAAAGCTGACAACTGGCATTTACGCCAGAGCGACAAGGTTTTAAACCTTCCGTTTAAACCTGAGCTTAAACGTGCTGACCGTGACAACTGCATCGACCTTTATATTTCAGACGCAGACAGCGACGATGTTTTAGCAGACGGCAAATGGCAGAACTTCTTTACAGAAAAACCCGCTGAATTCACAAAGGAAGAAAAAAGAGCATACCTTGACTCTATTTCAGGCGTTTCAGTTGGAAGTGACGCTTTCTTCCCGTTCGGTGACAACATCGACCGCGCAGCAAAAAGCGGTGTATCATATATCGCGCAGCCGGGCGGTTCAATCCGTGATGACAACGTAATCGAAACCTGTAATGGCTATGGTATAGCAATGGCATTTACTGGTATGAGATTGTTCCACCACTAAAATATATAAAAGGAGATTTATAATGGCAAACTTTTTTGAAAAATTAGAAAGCTTTGATAAAGACGTTTATGCTGCTTGTAACCGCGAGTTATCTCGTCAGCAGCACAATATTGAATTAATCGCATCAGAAAATATCGTATCAGAAGCAGTGCTACTCGCTGCAGGCGGCGTTTTAACAAATAAATACGCAGAAGGCTATCCGGGCAAGCGTTACTACGGCGGATGTATCCACGTTGACGAAGTAGAAGAAATCGCAAGACAGCGTGCTTGTAAATTATTCGGTGCAGACCACGCAAACGTTCAGCCCCACAGCGGTGCTAATGCTAACCTTGCAGTATTTTTTGCACTTTTAACACCGGGGGACACCGTAATGGGTATGAACCTTGCTCACGGCGGACACCTGTCACACGGCAGCCCTGTTAACATTTCAGGTAAGTACTTTAACATCGTTCCCTACGGCGTAGATGATAATACAGGTATGATTGACTACGACGAAATGGAGAGAATCGCTAAAGAATGTAAGCCCAAGCTAATCGTTTCAGGAGCTTCAGCATACTCCAGAACAATTGACTTTGAACGTATAAGAAAAATCTGTGACGAAGTTGGTGCCTATATGATGGTAGATATTGCCCATATTGCAGGCTTAGTTGCAGCAGGACTTCATCCTTCTCCCGTACCTTACGCCGACGTTGTTACCACAACAACTCACAAAACGCTTCGCGGTCCACGCGGCGGTATGATTTTATGTAAGGAAGAATTAGCTCAAAAAATTGATAAAGCAATCTTTCCCGGAATTCAGGGCGGTCCGCTTATGCACATCATAGCTGCAAAAGCCGTAGCATTGGGCGAAGCCTTGACCGATGAATTTAAAGAATATCAAAAACAGGTTATAAAAAATGCAAAAGCTTTATCTGAGGCTTTAATCAAAGAGGGCTTCAGCATCGTTTCAGGCGGTACAGACAACCACTTGATGTTACTGGATCTTCGTGCATTTGACATAACAGGTAAAGAAATGGAGCATCGCTTAGACGAAGTTCACATCACTGCAAACAAAAACACAATCCCCAACGACCCGCAGAGTCCTTTTGTTACAAGCGGTGTAAGACTCGGCACACCTGCTGTTACAACACGTGGTTTTAAAGAAGAAGAAATGGTAAAAATCGCTCATTGGATAAGACTCATAGCTGAAGATTTTGAAGCTAACAAAGAGCAGGTTTCAAAAGAAGTTATGGCTTTGTGCGAAAAGTTTCCCATTTACTAAAATTTAGAAAGGCAGCGATTAATTTATGAAAATAATGGTTGTAGGCGGCGGCGGTCGTGAACATACAATTATAAAAACACTAAAGAAAAATAAAGAAATTACTGAAATTTTCGCACTTCCCGGAAACGGCGGAATAGCACTCGATGCTACCTGTGTTGACATCGGTGCTAAGGATATTGATAAAATCGTTGAATTTGCCAAAGAAAACAATATTGATTTTGCAGTGGTTGCTCCTGATGACCCGTTAGTTTTAGGTGCGGTTGATGCACTAAATGATGTCGGTATTCCCTGCTTTGGACCAAACAAGGCAGCTGCCGAAATCGAAGGCAGTAAGGTGTTTTCTAAAAACCTTATGAAAAAGTACAACATCCCGACAGCAACTTATGAAGTGTTTACGGACATTGATGAAGCACTTGCCTATTTAGAAACAGCACCAATCCCTACAGTAATCAAGGCTGACGGTTTAGCTTTGGGTAAGGGTGTAATTATTGCCGAAACTAAAGAACAAGCAGTTTCGGCCGTTAAATCTATGATGCAAGACAAAGTCTTTGGTGCATCAGGCTCTAAAATTGTAATCGAAGAATTTTTGACAGGTCCTGAAGTTTCAGTCCTTTCATTTACAGACGGAAATGTCGTTGTTCCTATGGTTTCTTCAATGGATCACAAAAGAGCTTTAGACGGCGATAAGGGACTAAATACAGGCGGTATGGGTACAGTTGCTCCCAACCCTTACTATACTGATGAAATTGCAAAAATCTGTATGGATGAAATCTTCATCCCCACAATGAATGCAATGAATACTGAGGGCAGAAAATTCAAGGGTTGCCTATACTTTGGTTTAATGCTAACCCCTAACGGTCCTAAGGTTATTGAGTATAATTGCCGTTTCGGCGACCCCGAAACTCAGGTCGTACTTCCCCTTTTAGAAACCGACCTTTTAACCATTATGAAGGCAGTAGAAAACGAAACGTTAAAAGATTTAGACATTAAATTTTCAAATGGTGCTGCCTGCTGTGTTGTAATGGCGTCACGCGGCTATCCGCAAAGCTATGAAAAAGGCTATGAAATCACGATAGACTCCGACATCCAAGCTGATGTATTTATAGCAGGTGCCACCCAAAAAGACGGAAAACTCCTGACTTCAGGCGGACGTGTTTTAGGTGTTGTAGCAACGGCTCCTGACTTAAAATCAGCTGTTGAAAAATCCTATGCAGAAGTTGAAAAAGTGCATTTTGACAATGCTTTTTACAGAAAAGATATAGGAAAACGAGCGTTATCCGCACTAAAATAAGAAAGAAAGGCAAAAAGGTTATGGTATACAGAATATATGTAGAAAAAAAAGAAAACCTTGCAAACGAAGCACGTGCACTTTTAAATGATGCTACTACCCTTTTGGGCATCAAAAATTTAAAAAGTGTTCGCTTACTTAACCGCTACGACGTCGAAAATATCGAAAAAGAACTTTTTGACTATGCAGTTAAAACTGTTTTTTCAGAACCGCAGTTGGATATCACAACGCAAACGATTGAGAATACAGACGGTGCATACGTTTTTGCAACAGAATATCTCCCGGGACAGTTCGACCAAAGAGCAGACTCTGCCTCTCAGTGTATACAGATTATCTCACAGGGCGAGCGTCCCGCAGTACGTACAGCAAAGGTGTATGTTTTGGAAGGTGCTTTAACCGACGCAGAAATCGAAGCTTTCAAAAAGTACGTTATAAACCCCGTTGAGTCAAGAGAAGCAAAGCTCGATGAGTTCGAAACTTTAAAAACAGACTACGAAATCCCGACAGAAGTAAAAACCTTAGACGGTTTTACAAAGCTTTCCGATGACGGTTTAAAAGCATTTATCACAGATTACGGTCTTGCTATGGACTTTGACGATATTAAATTCTGCCAGAAGTACTTTATCGAAGAAATGCGCGACCCCACAATCACAGAAATTAAAATGATTGACACCTACTGGTCCGACCATTGCAGACACACAACATTCTTAACAACAATTGACAACGTTACCTTCGAAGATGAACTTTTGCAAAAAACTTACGAAGAATACATAGAAGTCCGCAAAAAATTAGGAAGAACAAAACCTATAAACCTGATGGACTTAGCTACGATTTCAACGAGATTTTTAAAATCAACAGGAAAGCTTCCCAACATTGACGAATCAGAAGAAATCAATGCTTGTACTGTAAAAATCGACGTTGATGTAGATGGAAAAACAGAAAAATGGTTGTTACTCTTTAAAAACGAAACACACAACCACCCCACAGAAATAGAACCCTTCGGCGGTGCTGCTACCTGTATCGGCGGTGCAATCCGTGACCCGCTATCAGGAAGAGCATATGTTTACTCTGCTATGCGTGTAACGGGTGCTGCTGACCCCTTAAAACCAATTTCAGAAACAATGAAGGGTAAGCTTCCCCAAAGAA
>CAZCOF010000101.1:0-5339 GCA_964500095.1 uncultured Oscillospiraceae bacterium | reverse complement strand
ATCGAAGACTGTGCACAGTGCTTCGGTGGTGAATACAAAGGCACAAAAGCCGGTGTTATCGGTGACGTAGGTTGCTTCTCATTCTGTCAGTCAAAGCACTTCACAACAGGCGGCGAAGGCGGTATGGTTGTAACAAACGACGAAGATGCAGGTTGGGAAGCACGTTCATTCCGTGACCACGGTTACGACGTTAAGACAAGAATGAATATGTTGGCATTAGAAGAAAAACTTCCTTACATCCACAACAGAGTAGGCTTTAACTACAGAATGACAGAAATGCAGTCTGTAATCGGTATTGCAGAGCTTTCAAGATTTGACAGCTGGAACTTAGCAAGAAGAAAAGAATATGCTAAGATGTACGATGCAGCATTCACAGGTATGAAGGGTATCAAAAAGCTTCCTGTTAACACAGAAGAAAGAAAGAACAGCTACTGGTGGTATCCGATCTTAATTGACTTAGACGTTTTAGATTGCGAAGCAGACACAATCTTAAAAGAACTCGGTTCATTAAAGATTCCTTGCTACGGTATCCAGTGGCCTGAAGCTTACGAAGAAAAAGCTTACAAAGAACACAACGGCTTCGGTGCAAATAAATTCCCGTTTGAATCAACAGAATATACAAATCCTGAATCAGTTAAATATGATCAGGTTGTATGCCCTCATGCTAAGGGCTTAAGAGCACAGACAGTTTGCTTGTTCTTACATCCTACATGGGAAAAATCTCACATCGAAAGATGTATCGAAGGCTTAAAGACAGCTATCGCTAAGCACTTAAAATAATTTTTTAAAATAGAAACTTAGTGTGATTTATTCACACTAAGTTTCCGTTTATAGAGAAATGGAGATTGTTTATATGAGAAAAATCAAATGGGGCGTTATCGGCTGTGGCGGTATAGCTGACAGAAGAACCTTACCCGGTATGATGTTAGCAGAAAATGCTGAACTCATTGCTGTAATGGACGCAAACAACGAATTAGCACAAAACGCTAAAGAAAAATACAACGCACAGTACGCATTCGATAACATCGAAGAATTATTAGCGTTACCTGAAATTGAAGCTGTTTACATCGCATCTCCTGTTGCATTCCACGCACAGCAGACAGAAGCAGCTGCAAAAGCAGGAAAGCACATTCTACTCGAAAAACCGATGACTTTAACATCAAAAGAATCGCAAAAGCTTGCTGATATCTGCAAAAAGTACAATGTAAAAATCGGCGTAGGTTTGATGATGAGATTCCATACATATCACCAGATGATGAAACAGCTCATCGAAGAAGGTAAACTCGGCGAAATCGTATCAATGAGAGCACAGCTTACCTGCTGGTATCCTGATATGCCTAACAACTGGCGTCAGAAAAAAGCAACAGGCGGCGGCGGTTCTTTAATGGATATGGGTATTCACTGTATCGACTTACTTCAGTACATCAGTGGCTTAAAGACAACAGAAGTAGCATCAATCTCAGGTACACAGATTTTCAACTATGAAGTTGAAGATGGTGGCGGCATAATTGCAAAAATGGAAAACGGTGCTATTGCTTATGTTGACGCAAACTTCAACATTCCTGATGATGCAGCTGTATGTAAGCTTGAAATCTACGGTACAGAAGGCAGTATCTTCGCTGAAGGTACAATCAGTCAGGTAGAAGGCGGAAATGTTCGTGTTACAATTTGCGGAAATCAGGGTGGATATGATGCAGCTCAAAACCGTGAGCCTGCAAAATCATACACTATGGAAGCAGAGCTTGGTAATATGTATACAAAAGAAGTTGAAGGCTTCGGTAATGCAATTATCAACGACACAGTTCCTCCTGTTACTGCAGACGATGCAATCTTCGTTCAGAAGTTAATTGAATCTGCTTACGAATCAAATGAAGAGAAAAAGTTTATAAAGCTTTAATATTGCACCGCTAAGGATGGTAATAAAAATGGGCTGTAGCAAAATGCACAGACCACACAAGGCAAAGGAAAGGCTTAATTAAGCTATTTCTTTAAATCAATAATTAAAAATAACACAAAAGTCAAGGAAGAAATTCGATTTATTCGAATTTCTTCTGTTTTTCTTGCCTTGTGTTTTAGACAAACTGAACCGCTCGGCGTACCCACGTACGCCTTCGGGGCACACCCCTATGGGTTCAGTTTGTCTAATCTGCACTATTTTCCGTCCAGCCCAAAAGGAGCTGTAGCAAAATGAATTTTGCTACAGCTCCTCTTTTTTTGTTTTATCATTAAAATAGTGACATTACATAATAAATTATTCCTGCTATAAAGCCTGATGCTATTCCGTAAACCAACACAGGACCTGCTACAGAAAACATCTTGACTGCAAGACCTAAGACGTAGCCTTCTGATTTAAATTCTATTGCAGGAGATGCAATTGCATTGGCAAAACCTGTTATGGGAACGATTGTACCGGCACCTGCGTGCTTTGCCAAATCGTCATAGAGTCCGAATCCTGTAAATAAAGCGCCGAAAAATACCATAGTTGACGATGTCAGCATAGATACGCTCTCTTTTTCAAATCCCATATAGGTATAAAGTTCAAAAAAAGCTTGCCCGATGGTGCAGATTGTGCCACCGATTAAAAAAGCAAAAATCATATCTTTTACCAATGGAGAATTGGGCGTCATTTTGTCGACGTAAGTCTTATATTCATTTTTTTTCATAAGGACACCTTCCTTAGTAGTACTAAATTTTAGTTTTTGCGTATTATAAATATAGTATATATTTAAACCATAACAGCACGGGTGTATTCAATTGCATTTTTTTCTGTAATGATGTTGTATGCAACAAAAGTTAGCAAAACTAAAATAATAGATATTATTGAAAAAAGTCTTATTTTCATAATGGATTCTCCTTGTTTATATAGTTTTTTATTAGTATTTTTCTAAAAACGCCCCGTAAATATTCAAAAAACTCAAAATATTAAAAATTAATATGAAAAAATTTCAAATAAGGCTTGAAATTATAGGCGTTCTTATGCTATAATACTATGACGAGAAGTTTTAAACAGGGAGGAAAAAATTTTGACAGCAAAATTAGACAAAAAAGAAAAAAACACTGTTGAATTTACTATAACAATTTCAGCAGA
The DNA here is from genome assembly GCA_964500095.1 of uncultured Oscillospiraceae bacterium. Lineage (GTDB taxonomy): Bacteria > Bacillota > Clostridia > UBA1381 > UBA9506 > Congzhengia. The sequence goes on along the minus strand of CAZCOF010000101.1, from coordinate 2,251 downwards.
CAAATTCTCAACGGCGGTAGACGAAGTATTTAAAAAGAACGTTAAAAAGATTACCGTACCGGGTTTCAGAAAGGGTAAAGCACCCAGAAAATTAATTGAAAAAACTTATGGCGAAGGCGTTTTCTACGAAGAAGCAGTAGACGCTTTGCTTCCTGAGGCTTATGAAGCAGCAGTTAAAGAAATGGGTATCGATCCCGTTGATATGCCCAAAGTAGAAGTTGCTGACATCGGCAAGGATAAAGATTTAGTAATTAAGGGCAGCGTTACAGTTAAGCCTGAAGTAAAACTTGGTGATTATAAGGGTTTAAAACTTGAAGAAATTGTTAATACTGTAAGCAGTAAAGATGTAGACGAAGAGCTTTCACGTCGTCAGGAAAGAAACGCAAGACAGATTGCAGTTGAAGACCGTGCAGTAGCTAAAGACGATATTGCAAACATCAACTTCGAAGGCTTCGTTGACGGTGTTGCTTTTGCCGGCGGCAAGGGCGAAAACTACGATTTAGTTATCGGCAGCAACAGCTTCATCCCCGGTTTTGAAGACCAGATTATAGGTAAGAAAATCGGTGAAGAATTTGATGTAAGTGTTACATTCCCCGAAGATTATCACTCAGAGGAATTAAAGGGAAAAGCAGCTACATTTAAAACAAAGGTTAATTCTATAATGGTAAAAGAATTGCCTGAGTTAGATGATGAATTTGCAAAAGACGTAAGTGAATTTGATACATTGGATGAATTAAAGGCTGATATTAAAGCAAAGCTAAAAGAATCGGCAGACGCTCGCACAAAGCAGGAAAAGGAAAATGCTGCAATTGATGCTGTTATCGAAACAATGGAAGCAGATATTCCTGATTGTATGGTAGACTCTCGTATTGAAAGCACAATCCGTGAAAACAATGCAAGAATGGCTCAACAGGGCATTTCTTTTGAACAGTACTTAGGTTATATGGGTACAACCATTGACCAGTTTAAAGAACAGATTAAGCCTAACGCATTACTTCAGGTTAAGGGAACATTAGCTTTAGAAGAAATTGCAAAGCTTGAAAAATTAGAAGCTCAAGATGCTGATGTTGATGAGCAGTTAAAGAAGATGGCAGAATCCTACGGTATGGAGCTTGACAAGGTCAAGGAATTTATGCGTGATGAAGATATAGAAACCTTAAAGTCAGATATCAAAATCACAAAGGCATTGGAATTCTTAGTTGAAAATGCAACTTGGTCAAAGGCTAAAAAGACAACGACAAAGAAAACGGCTGAAAAGACAGAAGATAAAAAAGAAGCTCCCAAAAAGACAACAACTAAAAAGGCAACATCTTCTACAGCAAAAAAGACAACTTCAACAACAAAGAAGACAACAGCTGCAAAAGAAGCAACAAAAAAAGAAACAGCTGCAAAAAAGCCCGCCGCTAAAAAGACAACAACAAAAAAAGCAGCAGAAGACAAATAATTTTAAAAAGATAGGTAAAAAACAGAAAGGATTAAAGTTATGAGCTTAGTACCGGTAGTAGTGGAACAGACGAGCAGAGGAGAACGTTCCTATGACATCTATTCCAGATTATTAAAAGACAGAATTATATTTTTAAGCGAAGAAGTGAATGATGTTACTGCAAGCTTGGTTGTAGCACAGATGTTATTTTTAGAAGGAGAAGACCCCGATAAAGATATTCAGTTCTACATCAATAGTCCCGGCGGCTCAATAACATCGGGTATGGCAATATATGACACAATGCAATATATAAAGTGCGACGTGTCAACAATATGCGTGGGTATGGCAGCATCTATGGGTGCGTTTTTACTCGCCGCCGGTACACCCGGTAAAAGACTTGCCCTTCCTAACAGCGAAATAATGATTCATCAGCCTTTAGGCGGTATGCAGGGTCAGGCAACTGACATTAAAATCCACGCTGACAGAATTATCAGAATTAAAAATACATTAAATGAAATTTTGTCAAAGCGTACAGGTAAGCCTTTAGAAACCATCCAAGCAGATACTGAACGTGACAATTTTATGTCAGCTTACGAAGCTTGTGAGTATGGTTTAATTGATAAGGTTATAGAATCAAGAATCTAATAAAATAAAAAGGGGCTGTTATCAGCCCCTTTTTAAAGATAATCCTATTAAAATGAAAGGCAAAGGTATCATATATGTCAACGATTAACGGTGGAAATCCAATACTTCGCTGCAGTTTTTGCGGAAAAAACGAAAACGAAGTAGTCAGAATGTTTGAAGGTCCTAATGCGTTTATCTGCAATG
>CAZCOF010000100.1:0-5548 GCA_964500095.1 uncultured Oscillospiraceae bacterium | reverse complement strand
AAATATTCTTTTACTGCTTTTTCTTGAATTCAGAACTATATTTTGCCATAAAAAACCGACCTCCCAAAAGTTAGATTTTTTGGTCTAACTTTTGGGGATCGGTTCACTTTTAGCATTATTTTGATTTTAACAATAAAAAAGACCTCATAGAGCGTTAACTCTACAAGGTCGCTTTTTAATTCAATTTGCCTTTTTGTTATATTCGGGTTTGCACCAAAACAAATTTTGTTAAGGAAAATTTGATATATAATTTTAGGGTCAAGTCATTTTATAATTTGCCATTTTCAGAAGGGGTAATAAAATACACGTTTTATCTCCCCTATTTGTTTGCCCTAAAATACACTTAAATCCCCTATCTATGCCTGTTTCAACAAGGTTTGTACTATGAAAAATTATATAAAAAAAGACCTCATAGAGCGTTAACTCTATAAGGTCGATTTTACAATTCAGTTTGCCTTTTTTGTTATATTCGGAATTGTCACTAAACATAGTATCAACCTTGTTACATGTATTATACTCTTAATCAATGCTAAAGTCAAGACAACAGAACCGTCCGCTTAACCAAATGATACCAAAAAACGTATATCCACAAACGTATGTCCCCAAACAAAAAACACTTGACATATATATATATATATATATGCTATAATAATATTGAGCAAGTGTTTTGATAAAAAACTTAAAGGCTTGCTTTAAGAGAATTTTTAGCTCAATGCTTAAATTTCTCTATCTTGGGGGGAAATATTAAAAAACAAGGAGGAAAAAATGAAAAGAAAAATTTTATCATTGGCTTTAGCTTTAATAATGATTGTTTCTGTAGCTACGGCGATACCAGTTAGTGCAGTTACAGAGGTTCCTGACATTATTAAAAACGCTGCTGATTTGGTTACGGGCGAATATTCAGGTACAAAGTCTCTTCTGTCACCAAACGGCGGTACAGCTACATGGGCGAGCGAAGGTCTGATTACTATGGACTCTGCATCGTCTTATGCAACATTCTCATTTGATATTAAAACACCTGGTGCATATGATATATATGTAGCTTGGTCAGGTGCAGATGCAGATGTGTATGCATATATTGGAGATAATACTGATATCAGTATTGAAAGAAAAGTTGCTGTAAAAAAAGATGCAGCAACATCAGGAGACGACGCTAAGCTTGTCCCCATAGAAAACAAGATTGCTTCAAAAGTAGGCTTTACTACTGGTTCTCATAAGCTTAAGATCAGTGCCACAAGCGGTGCAATTTTCGGTATCAAACTTGTATATGCAGGCAATACCGAACTTATTGTTGACGCTTCAGGTTCAAACACAGCCACATCGGAAGGTGGTAATAACTTTAGAAGAGAAGCTAATGAAATCAGCGGTTATTATAATGACAAAACCTTAGACTGGGCAGACAATGGATGTATGGACTTATATAATGCTGACTCTTATGCAGATTATCAGATGTATATCCCTGTAGCAGGAATGTATAGAATTTATTCTGCTGCTGGTTCAACTTCAAGCAACAGTATAGTAGAGTTTAGCTATAATGATGTGACAATGTCATCTGCTTTAGTAAATACTGGTGCTAATAAAGTACTTGCAGAAGTTGAAATTGCTGAAATTGAATTACCTGCAGGTTTGATTTCTTTTAGACTTAAGAATACTACTGCAGCACGCCAATTCCATTACAACTTAAGATTTGAGTATTTTTATCCGAATACAACGAGTCCAACAGTTAGTGCATTAACCAGCACAAAGCTGTCAAATGAAAACTGGAGTGTTCCTTGTACAGCTACAACAAATAACACAGGTTGGGCAAGCTCTTCAGGTTTGAAACAGGCTGGTTCTTATTGGAACGGTTTCTCAAATACCTTCACAATAGCTGAATCAGGCCATTATGATGTTATATTGGCTTATGGTACTAAAAATTCAGATGCACAAGCAGAGGTTGCGTTTAATAAAACATCTAATTCGGCAGACGTACAAACGTCGCCTCCTGATTCAGTAGACTTACAAGCATCGCCTCCTGCTACAGGCAGCAATGCCGTTGTTGGCGAAGCCACATTAGGCACTGTATATCTGAATGCAGGCGAAAATACTGTTGAAACATGGTTAAAAGCAGGCGATAGTTCTAGCCAATTCGCATTCGCATACTATGGCTTAAAATTAATACCTAACTTCAGGACTCCCGAAGCGGCAGTTGACCTTTCGGGAACCATATTACTCAACAAAGATAAAACAATGTATCTTAACACAACAAATGCAGAAGTTACAACATCAACTGATTACGGTGATGATTATGTCATATTAAAAGGTGGAAACACTCTCTATGACGAAGGCGGATATTACCTGACGCAGCCTGTCAATGTTAAAGAAATAGGATATTACGGTGTAACAATAAGCTACGCTCGCAGTACAACAACTGATTTGTGGGCTGTGGAAGTTATGGCAACCTCCACTGGAAAATTTACATCAAGACAGTTGGCTCCAACAGGTTCAATCGAAACATATAAGAGTGCATCTTTGGGATATATCTATCTCGAAGCAGGTTCGCAGGAGATCCGAATAAAAGGCGTTGGTAAAGGCACAGGGTATGTCGCTTCTGTAACATTTACAAAAGATGTATTTACTGAAGATCTTGCTGCAGACGTGACAACAATTGCAACAGGTGCAGGAAATTTAGTAGACCAAAACAATGTGTATACCAAGGCGAACAGTGCATATGATTACACTTCGTTCTTAAGGGGTGCAAAAAGTTATGTAACAGTCGGCATATATACTGACCATGCAGGAAAATATGACCTGTCGATGACTTATAGAACTTATACTACATACGGCCATGTAAAAGTTTGGGTCAACGGTGTTATGGAACATGCACCTTCGCTTAAACCGAAAGCTGTTGCGGAATATTATATTGATACCATTACGCTGAAAAAAGGTTTTAATGAAATAAAAATTCAAGGTTCAGATGTGTCAAGTGAAATCCAAAATATCGTTCTTGCCAGAAAAGATTCGGAGCCAACGTCTTTGGCGATTGAAAATGCAGAAGGCGAAAGAATGCCGTATACTGTAGCCGCAGGCATTACAGCATATGCTTCTGCAACAATTTCCAAAACACAGGATTCTCCTGAAACATACATTTTAGCTATTGCACAGTACAGTACTGACCCTAATATAATGGAAAAAGCAGAAATCACTGAGATTGATATGTCAGAAGAAGCTCTTAATTCTACAAAAAAAGTAAGACTTCCATTAGAAATGACGGGTTCAGGAGGGCATGTAAAAGCATTTTTGTGGGATGGCGTAACCTATGAACCATTATTAGCAGCAGAGAGTTACGAAGACAAGGTGGATGATATATTCCCACCAGAATTTGTAAAGAGTCTTCTTTCAGAAACAGAAGTCGAGTATGTTCAAGCTGAAAGCCTTACTGATGAAAATGGCAACGCATACACAGGATATGAGCTACACAACGCTTCCTACGATATAGATGGTATATTCTATAATGGTAGTTCATACGACGGCAAAGTCTTTGCGTATATTGGCATTCCAAAAAACGCATCAGAAAACAATAAAGTTCCTGCTGTGGTATTGGTACATGGCGGTGGAGGTACTGCATTCAGAAAATGGGTAAAATTATGGAATGATCGTGGTTATGCCGCGATTGCGATGGATCTTAACAGAAAGCTTCCGCAACCGAATACTGACACCATAGCAGCACCTATTTCCACAGTCCATCCGTATGCAGGGGAAGCGTGGACATCTACATGGGGCTCTGACGCTTCATGTGCAATGTATAATCAGGCAATAGACATAATAAAAGCTCATACTCTTATCAGCAATCACCCATATGTTGATGAAACAAAAACGGCAATCATGGGTATATCATGGGGTGGTGTAAGAACTAATATCGTTATAGGATTAGATGACAGATTCGAAGTTGCTGTACCTGTTTACGGAACAGGATATCTTGACAAGAGTCATACATATTTCGGACGTGAAGTTACTTTTGGCGAAGAAAGTATATATATGGACCCTGCAAATTTTGCAGCAAAAGCCAAAATGCCCGTATTGATGATCTGCTCAGATACCGACGTGAATTTCTCAATCAACACTAACTCCTTAACTGCTTCTGTTATTCCCGACAGCAGATTATCTATAAAGCACGAATGGGCACATTCGCATCCCGCACCTATGCAAGAAGAACAAATTTATGATTTCATAAATGAAGTTTTGGAAGATGGCGAAGCAGACGATATAGCAATAACTTCATCAACAGCAAAAGAAAACACTCTAAGTGCAAAAATTTTAATTCCCGAAGAAAGAAGTATTGCTTCTGCTACTATGTACTATTTAAGCGGAGGAATGGACTACGGCGGCACTCAGGTCTGGACTTCTGTGGATACTTATCAATACAGTGATGGTATCTTAACTTTCCAACTCCCTGATGAAGCAAAATACTGCTATGCCTCTGTAACGGATGACCGTGGACATATTATCAGCACAAAATACATGAGAATAGAAAAGTAATCTACGATAAAAAACAAAAAAGTAAATAAGAAACATCCTTTCAGGCAAGTATTGGATATATAAACCAAGAAAACCTGAAAGGATATTTTTTATGGAATTAACACCAAAATAATTAATGAAACAGTATGTGGCGAGTAAAAATAAAGTCAATGTTTTTAACAAATATAAATACATCAAATAATATGTAATTCTTATAGTAAGAAATCAAGTATTTAATTCTTTTAACCTAAAATATATCCAAATCCACTATCTATGCCTGTTTCAACAAGGTTTGTACTATGAAAAATTATATAAAAAAAGACCTCATAGAGCGTTAACTCTACAAGGTCGTTTTTTAATTCAATTTGCCTTTTTAGTGATAATTGGGTTTGCACCAAAACAAATTTTGTTAATTATTTATTATCTTTAATAGCTGCCTGAGCCGCTGCTAAGCGTGCAATCGGAACACGGAAAGGTGAGCAAGATACGTAGTCTAAACCAATCTTGTGGCAGAATTCTACAGATACGGGGTCGCCGCCGTGCTCACCGCAGATACCGCAGTGGATGTTGGGACGAACTTCCTTGCCCATCTTAACTGACATTTCCATAAGCTTACCAACACCTGTCTGGTCGAGCTTCGCAAACGGGTCGTTTTCAAAGATTTTTGCATCATAATAAGCGTCTAAGAACTTACCTGCATCGTCTCTTGAGAAACCATAAGTCATCTGTGTTAAGTCGTTTGTACCGAAGCAGAAGAATTCAGCTTCTTTTGCAATTTCATCAGCTGTTAAGCAAGCTCTGGGGATTTCAATCATTGTACCTACTTCGTAAGATAAATCGATACCGGAAGCTTTAATCTCTTCATCAGCTGTTGCAACAACAACGTCTTTTACATATTTTAATTCTTTAATTTCGCCAACTAAAGGAATCATAATCTCAGGCTTTAAGTTCCAATCAGCGTGAGCTTTTTTAACATTGATAGCAGCACGGATAACAGCCTTTGTCTGCATCTTTGCAATTTCAGGATATGTTACTGCAAGACGGCATCCAC
>CAZCOF010000099.1:0-5605 GCA_964500095.1 uncultured Oscillospiraceae bacterium | reverse complement strand
TAGAGTAGGGGTTGTGCTGTGGGTCATCATCGGCAAAAAGCTCTACATTTCCTATTCCGCAAAGTGTGGCACCTAATTCTTTTGATTTTTCTTTTATGTATTTTGCTGTTAGCATATAATCACCTCTTTTATCTGTCCATTTTCCAGGCTTTTTTTGTTCTTAGTGGCTCTTTAAATCGTCCTGCCATACAACCGCCTTTTTTCTCTAAAACGCTTACACAGGCACGGATACATCCGCCGCATTTTGCCATATTGTAGCCTACCCAGCTTGGGAAATATTTTTCTAAAGATGTATAGACTTTCATTACTTCTTTTTCGTTTGCTTCGTCTGTTACGCCTTCTAAAAGATCTAACATCCCGCCTTCGTTTTTGTCGAAAACTTCTTTTGGAACAAACGGATTATAGTATCTGCCGCCGTGCGTATAAAACGCATAACAACGCCACATATCGATGTCGCCCCATTCAATCTTTTTACCTGCCAAATCAATGCTTATCGTTTTACCTGAATTTATAGCGGGAATACAACTGCCGGGACATTCTCTAACGCAAGCACCGCATTTTCTACACAAAGGTTCGCCGCTGTACATCTCGTCGTATTCAAGCTCTGCATCTGTAAATATAAACGCAACTCGTTGGAGCGGACCAAAGTCCGGAGTGAGCAGCATCTTTGACCATCCGATTTCACCTAAACCGCAAGCTACCGCTGCTATTCGAAACTGAAACTGCAAGTCGGGCGGAACTTTTCCTTCTGATACTTCTCGTGTGAATTGCACACTTCTGTGGTGTGCGGTTTTCCCTTTGGCGTGTTTACTTATTTCAATTTGTTCTTCAGGAGACAGAGAGTTTCCGGGACTGCCGTCCATATCGGATACAACGCCCCTTGCACCTGTGTTTCTGTAAACAACGGCCTCGAAGCCCTCGTCTTCTATGATTCTTCCTACGTGATGCAGTACAGCGGGGGCATATATTTCGTTTATGCCGCCGTACGCCATAGACGGGTATTGATAAAACTGTGTGCCTTCTTCGATACCCCTTTGAACACCTCTGGGTATTCTGAACACAAAGCCAATGCAGCTTTTTGCTGTGGGAAAAAGATACTGCGGATTCATTTCTTTAGGGGCGCCGTCAAAACGTGACATAGGTGCTATTCCGCAAGCATCTGCCCCTGCTTCTTTTGCTGCTTTTTTTATCATTTCGCTTGTTAACATAGGATATCCTCCTCAAGTTTTATCAGTGATTCTTCAATATTTTTGTATTTTAATTCGTCATAAGATATTTCGGGTCTGATTTTTTCATTTTGCAGAATGTGGGGGTAAACTGTACTTGTATGATTTGGCTCGAGCAAATCAAGGGTATTGCCTGTATATTTTTTGTTGATATATGCCTCTATAATTCTTATCGGGTTGTTGCTTATACGGGTTGCTAGTTTGAATGAAGTAAATAAATCTTCGTACAAATATACATCTTCAGGTCTTATAAAGTTTGTGTGTTCAAATATGGTATAAAGATTTTTTTTGTCTTTTAAAAAATTTTTACACACACCTTCAAACAAAAATGCGTTGTCCATTTTTGAAATTTCATCTTCGTGCGAAACTAAATTGTCATGAAAAGTATGAGCAGAACAATTGTTTAAGCACCCGCTGTTTGCAAGTGCATAAAGCTCTTTGCCGTTATCGTTGCACCAGGATTTTAGTTTTCGTATCTGGGAAAAATTACGGTTTAACTCTCTTTTCAAATAGAAACTGTCGAAATAGTCTTTTATGTATTCTATTGCTTCAACGCTGCCGACTGACATATTTACCGACGCACGGACATCAAGACTTGAAAAATTGTTTTTTATAAATTTTGCGATTAACAAAGATGTGGTTGTGATAGATGCAAGACCGTAGTTTTTGATTATAAAATCAACCGTGTCTCCGATTTTTTCGAAGAATGTTCGTGATTGACTGTCTTTGCCGTAACAAGTCGCATTAAATAGAAGGTTTAAGCTAATGCCTTCATTTGAAAGTTTTTTTAAATCTGCTATTTGTTTTTGTTGAGCTTCTATATGATTCAGCTCTTTTTGTTTTAGTTGATTATTTCTTCCGTTGGGAAAGTCGCCCCACGAAAAATAAACTTCGGATATACCATCTTTTAAGGCGATGATTTTATCCATAAATATATCATCGCTAAACAACTGATAGCCCACCGAAAACTTCAAAGTCATCACTCCTAATTTATGTTATGTGTTGACTATACCACAAAATTGTGTTAATATGTATAATAAAATAAGTAAAAAATATAACAAAACAAAGAGGTATACGAAAATGAAGATATCCGATATTAATCCTCATATACGATATGCAAAGGTACATTATCTATATAAAAATGATGAAAAAGAAGAACGTATATGTTATGATTGTCGTGTTTTTTATTTAAAAAATGCACAGGGAAGTGTTACGGTAAATGGAACAAAACATAATATAACAAATAAAATGGCTTTGTATTTTCCGCCGAGAACAAAATATTTTTTTGAATTTGATTATGATGATATAGAAATCGTCGTTTTGGATTTTGATTTAATAAACGATTTTTCGCATATCGAAAAATCGTTAGGTGTTGCAGATAAAAAAAGTTTTCGCTCTGAGCTTTCGCCCGAATACGAGATGCCAAAAGAATTTTCTGTGCCAATTATTTGCACGCTGCCACAAATTTTACCTAATCTCATAAAATGCTGTAAAAACTTCTTAGAAAAAAATGATTTTTACAAAGAGTATTCTTCAGCACTTCTAAAATTATGCTTGCTTGAATTTTTGCGTGGAAGCTTAAAAAAAAGCACCTATTCCGATTTGTGCGAACAGGTGATTTCGTATATACACGAAAATTATGAAAACGCTGAATTGAAGAACTCCGAAATAGCAAAAAAGTTTAATTATCACCCTTATCATTTGAGCAGTATTATAAAAAGTGAAACGGGAAAAAGTTTGCATCAATATCTTATGAATTACAGGCTGTTAGTGGCAAAAAATTTATTGCTTACAACCGATTATGATATAGAGACTGTTTCGTGGCGTGCAGGATTTTCGTCGGTTTCACATTTTATCAAGATTTTTCGTGAGCAGATTGGTACGACGCCAAAAAAATATCGTGACCGTAAGATAGGAGTAGAGCTTTAAAATAAAGGGCTGCAGCAAAACAATTTTGCTACAGCCCTTTATTACACATCATCAAACTGTGATTTTATAGTATTTATATATTCTAAAGGAGATTTGTTTTCAAACTTCTTAAACGTTTTACTGAAGTAGTGAACCGAATCAAATCCCACCATAGTTGCAATCTGAGATACACCAAGCTCACCTTCGCGAAGTAAGACCTTTGCCTGTTTGACCCGTAAATTATTTATATAATTCACGATTGTGACACCGTACATCTCGCGGAATTTTTTACATAGCGTGGTTTTGTTTGTTCCGAAAATTGCACATAGATCGTTTAATCCGATTTTTTGGTTGAAGTTATTGTTGATATAGGCTGCGATTTCTTCGTAATTCTTTTCTGAGTGTATGTCATTTTTAAAACGTGACGAAGCCTTTGTAGTACGCAAAAGCTCAATTAAAAAGGCTTCTAACCTGATTTTCAGCATCTGGTCGGCACCAAAAACGAAGTTTGTACGCTTTTTCATATCCTTGATATTCGGAACATCGTAAGGCGGGAAAAAAACATAGCGTCCTTCATTTACTACTTCTGTCAGCATCTTGGTTAAGGCTTTAGAAAGCGTCACAATGTGAGTAGAGAAGAAGTCGAGTTTTGCTGAAGTACATTCAAAACCGATAACAACGACATTTGGTGCGGTGTTATCAACACAGGTTAAAGCGTGCATCTCATTATCCTTATGAATAATCAGCTGTTTTTCTCCCAAAACTCCTTTGTACCCTTCTGACTCTACCATAATTGAACCGTTGTCTACAAAAACGAGTTCTCTAAAGGGGTGCTTGTCCTTAGTGGTATGATAGTTTCTTATAAATTCAAAATAATGGACATTTGCTATTCTCGTGACAGAAATATCGATTTTTAAGTTTTTAAGTTTAAACTCAATATCTTTTTCGGAGTCCACAAAAATCACCACACAAAATCAAGTTTGTAGTTATGATATCAAAAAAAATACCGAAAATCAATAAAAATTTACGATTGTGCAAAAAATATTTACTATTTTACAAAGATTTTTTTGTTTTTTTCTGTTATTATATAATTAGTGTAGTCTAAAAAGCTGATTTTTCTTTTAGGAGGAATTATTATGAGCGGAAAAATTTATCTTTATAAAGAAATATTTTCCGGTAAAGAAAAAGTATTATTTACAAACGGAACACTAAAAGCATCTGCCTTTACGTATTCAACAGGCGTAGATGCAGTGACTTTAAAAAATGACAAGGGTTATGTAACATTGCTTCCGTTTATGGGACAGATGATTTGGGATATGGAATTTTTAGGTCACAACTTAGTTATGAAGTCCATATATGATGAACCTGAAATCTGTTATGAAACTTACGGCGAAAGCTATGGATGTTTTTTAATGCATTGCGGTCTTACCGCTATGGGTAATCCAACTAAAGAAGACAACCATCTTCCGCACGGAGAATTGCCGATAGCAAAGTACAAGTGTGCATACATTACTGTCGGTGAAGATGAAAAGGGAAAATATATTGCTTTAGGCGGTGTATATACTCATAAGCGTGCATTTGAGTTAAATTATGAATTTATACCCGAATGCAGACTCTATGAGGGAGCATCTACAATCGATGTTATTGTTACCATTAACAATAAGAAAGATTTACCGCTTGAGTATTTTTACCTTTGCCACATTAACTATAGACCTGTTGACGGTGCAAAGCTTTTATACACAGCAAAGCACGAAAATATTATACCGCACAGAGAAGTGCCCGAAGGTTATCCTAAGGCTAAAGAAACAAACGAATACATAGACAGATTATTAAAAGACGCATCTATAATGGATACTATAGATAAATCAACACAGTCTTACGCACCTGAAATCGTATTTACCTGTAAATATGACAGCGACGAAGACGGCGTTGCTCACACAATGCAGATTTTACCTGACGGGTATTCTTGCTATGTTTCGCATATTCCTGAAGAATTACCGTTCGGTGTTCGCTGGATTGCAAGAACTGACGACGAAGACGCATTAGGTATGGTATTACCTGCAACAGCAGAGCACAAAGGGTATTTATACTGCAAAGAACGCGGGCTTGAAAAGTACGTAAATCCCGGCGAGTCAGTTGCATTTCATATGACAACGGGTATTTTAACACCTGAAGATACTCAAAAAATTAAATTAAAAATAAAAAAATAAAATTTAGGGGGAAATTTAAAATGAGTAGAATTTGTATTCCAGATTACGAGTATAAGGAAAGAATCGCTAAAGCTGCGAAGCTCGTTCGTGAAAAGGGACTTGATGTAATGGTTGTATCAAGTACTGAATCAGACTATGCTAACGCAAGATATTTTTCCGGCTTCTGGCCTTTATTCGAAAGAGCCGGTGTTGCTATTTCAGCAAACGGCGATGCAGCATTATTAGTAGGTCCTGAGTGTATCATCTTTGCACAGGACGTTG
>CAZCOF010000098.1:0-5640 GCA_964500095.1 uncultured Oscillospiraceae bacterium | reverse complement strand
ATACCCTTTAGGGTGTGCTTGCTTTTTTATTATTCAAAGGGACTCGAACGCTGAGAGGGCTTGGAGCGTCAAAAACAGTCCTGTGGACTGTTTTTAGCGAACAAGTCGCGAAGACGGGTACTGTGAGCAAAGCTCACGGTCGTCGAGCGGGAAAGGCTTGCACAGCAAGGCTTTGTCCCCTACGGGTCACCAAAAAGCAAGTATACCCTTTAGGGTGTGCTTGCTTTTTTATTATTCAAAGGGACTCGAACGCTGAGTCGATAAAATACCAACTATCAGAGACTAATATCTTGACAAGTTTATTGCTGTATGTTATAATTTCCTTAGTGAATAACCTAATAAAGGAGTTTTTTAAATGACAAGAATTAAAACACTTAAAACTAAAGATTTAAAGAAGAGCATTGAAAACGGCGGTTGCGGCGAATGTCAGACATCTTGCCAGTCAGCTTGCAAGACATCTTGCGGCGTTGCTAACCAGCAGTGCGAAAACAAAGACAAATAATTAAAGGATAAGCTAAAAGGGCTGTTAATACAGCCCTTTTTATCTTATAAGGTGACCTATGATACATTGTTATAAATTAAACGGATATAACATCGTGCTTGATTTGGCATCGGGCAGCGTTCATTCGGTTGATGACGTGGCTTATGATGCAATTTCTATGTACGAAGACAAGTCAAAAGAAGAAATATCTGACTTTTTGTTAGAAAAATATAAGGACAATCCCGACGTGACTCAGGCTGAGATAAACGAGCTTTTTTGTGATATTGAGTCGCTTATTGTATCGGGTAAACTGTTTTCACGTGATATTTACGAAGACCACGCGTTTGATTTTAAAGCACGTCACACGGAAGTCAAGGCGCTTTGCTTACATATTGCGCATAGCTGCAATTTGACGTGTGATTACTGCTTTGCAGCACAAGGTAATTTTCACGGAAAATCGGCTTTGATGAGCTTAGATGTCGGAAAACGTGCGATAGATTTCTTGATTGAAAATTCAGGAAAAAGAAAAAATTTAGAAGTTGACTTTTTCGGCGGCGAGCCGCTTTTAAACTTCGACGTTGTAAAAGAAATAGTAGTCTACGCTCGTTCAATCGAAAAACAGCACAACAAAAACTTCAGGTTTACCTTAACCACAAACGGAATGTTAATCGATGACGATGTTATAGATTTTGCAAACCGTGAGTGTCACAATGTGGTGCTTTCTTTAGACGGAAGAAAGGAAATTCACGATGCCTTGCGAAAAACGCCGTCAGGCAAAGGCTCGTACGACACGATTGTGCCTAAATTCAAAAAGCTGGTAGAATCAAGAAACGGACAGGGCTATTATATGCGTGGCACGTTCACTCACAGAAACCCTGATTTTACAAATGACGTACTTCACATGGCAGACTTGGGTTTTTCCGAACTTTCTATGGAGCCTGTTGTTTGTGCTCCTGATGACCCTAACGGGTTGACAGACGAAGATATTAAGATTGTTTGTGACCAGTACGAAGTGTTGGCAAAAGAAATGATAAGAAGAAAAAAGATGGGCAACGGCTTTACATTCTACCATTATATGATAGATTTAACCGACGGCCCGTGTATTTATAAGCGTATAGCAGGCTGCGGCTCGGGGACTGAGTATTTTGCGGTTACGCCTTGGGGAGAACTATATCCCTGCCACCAGTTCGTAGGTGATGAAAAGTACAAAATGGGCGACATCTGGGAAGGCGTAACAAAAGAAGAAGTGCGTGATGAATTTAAGCTATGTAATGCGTATGCAAAGCCTGAATGTAATGATTGCTGGGCAAAGCTTTATTGCAGCGGCGGATGTGCGGCGAACGCATACCACGCATCAGGAAAAATTACAGGCATTTATGAACAGGGCTGTACATTATTTAAAAAGCGTATAGAGTGTGCAGTAATGATAAAAGTAGCCGAAAGTGAAGAATAAAGGGCTGTAGTAAAAATTGTTCAGAACATAAAAAGGCATAAAACGAAGGAGCTGTAGCAAAATTATTTTGCTGCAGCTCCTTTGCCTTGTGTGGTCTGTGCATTTTGCTACAGCCCCATTTTTTAATGCTCGCTCGGGTATCTTAGTCCCCATTCTTTTCTCATATCATCCATAAGATGCATAACTGCAAGTATCTTCTCAGGAGATGCTTCTTCACAGTAAGTTTTTCCGTCTAAAATAGCTTTAGCAACTGCGTCTACTATGTATTCACGGCCCCATGATGTCTGCTCTGGCGGGTCAATTTCTTCTTCGACTTCGCCCGTTGTTGAATATATCTTTATTTTCTGCCAGTTATACGGAACTTGTACTTCCATATATCCTTTATCGCCTGAGATTGTGATTTTATTTTCAAAATGACTTTCCATCGACATAAACATCGTTGCAGTTATGTCGTTTTCGTAGTTTAATGTTGTGATGCTTCTTAGGTCAACACCCTTGTCTGAAAGCACGCAGGAAGTAGAAAAGTCCTTATAGTTTTCTCCAAGCAGCATAAATATTGATGTAATAACGTAAATGCCGCAGTCAAGGAGCATTCCACCTGCTAATTCAGGCGATGTCATACGTTCGTTGTGCATTGCATTTCCCGCTGTTGATGCTGTGATAAATTTTATATTTCCAATTCGACCGTTATCGAGCAAATCACGTATAGTTTTTGTTACAGGCAAAAAACGTGTCCACATTGCTTCTGAGAAGAAAAGGTTCTTTTCTTTTGCTATTTTATAAAGCTCTTCTGCTTCTTTGGCGTTTAATGTGACAGGCTTTTCGCACAATACATTTTTGCCCGCTTCTAAGAAAAGCTTTGACATATCATAGTGCAGCGTATGTGGTGTCGCAATATATACTAAATCTACATTTTCGTCGTTTATTGTTTCAGCAGGCGTGCTGTAAGCTTTTTCGATGTCATATTTATCAGCAAATGCCTGAGCCTCTTCCTTGCTTATGGCTTGAACTGCATAAACATTAACATTTTGCGCATTTTTGAACACCTTCACATAAGTGTTTGCGATTTTTCCTGTTCCGACTATTGCAATGTTGATTTGTTTCATAAAATTCCTCCTGTGGGTTTATATTATTTTTCATTTTTTGCTTAAAGCTTTATTCTTCTTCATACGGCTTTCTTTTCTTTGTCAAAATCCAAAACGCCACAAATAAAATACCTGTAACCAAAACGCATATTACGCCACGCTCTATGGGTGTTAAATCGTTGAGCATACTCGCATTGTCCTTATCTTCGACAACTGCAGAAAAAGATGTTGTAACGGGGGAAGTGTCATACAAAAGCGTAAAGGTTTTATATAAAATTTGAGCACCTTTTTCTCTCGTTATCGGATTTTGCGGGTTAAATTTATCTTTATTTTCATAAAGACCGCATTGAACTGCTACGGCAATGTACGGCATAGCAGCAGCGGAAATTTCTGTTTTGTCAGAAAAGGACAGATACTCTACATAATTGTCGGGGAATTTATAGCCTTTTTTCTCAGCTAAGACTTTGCCGCATATTAAAAGCATATACTCATTTGTAACAGCATCGTTGCCCATAAATTTTTCATCCTGCAAGGGCTTCGCTATTCCCATTTTTTCTGCCGTTGCAACGTACGGGTAATAACGGCTTTCTGTCGGCACATCAGGGTATGAGCAAACAGCACCTGCGTCTGTGGCATAAAACATACTAACAAGTGCCTTTGTAAAGTCGTATCTGGTCATTTTGGCATTGGGATAGAAATTGTTGCTTCTGTCTACTTCCAAAACGCCCTTTGAAACCAAGAATCTTATCGCCTGATTTGCTGAAAACACAGCCGAATCTATATCGTTTATGGTAATATCTTCTTCAACAACCTGATAATTTCCTGAACGTGTAGCTGAAAATTCAATTGTTTTGTAATGCTTATCGAACTGCCCGCCGCGACTTTCTGTACCGCCGTCATAGGTTGAAATAACAGACGAGTAATCGCCGTAAGCGGGAACAATAAACCAGACAGGAACTGATATGCTGTCGATGATTTCGTTCGTTCTGTCAGTAAAAACGATGGAGTAGTCATCTTCGTTTTTAGTGAATTCAACAGCAAAAACCGAAGCTTCGCTCTCTAAATGCGCAAGCTCTGCTGCGTTTACATATATTCCTAAGGTGTCATCTAACATTATTTTTATGCCTGATGCCTGTCCTAAACTTTCTGAAACGCCGTCTTCAAACTCGCATCTTATCGGCTTTGTAAAGTCTATGCCCTGACAGACAAGCTCAGGAACGGTCTTTGCCATTCTTATTTGTAGAAAACCTTTTGATTTACATACAGATTGAAGCTGTGCCATGCTGTTGACTGCGTTTTGCGAAATTATTGAAACGCTTGACGGATTAATATTTAAAACGTTATCTTTTGCTTTAATTTCTGTTCTTGAGCATCTGTTGACAGAATATTCCATAAATTTTGCAATTTCTTTTTTGCCGTTTTCATTTATCTCTTCATCGCTCGGAAGTAATGATGAAAAATACTTTACATAGTCATCAATTCCGCGAAATTCTGCTGTTTTTTCATAATCGGGTCTTATGTTAGACGGCTTTGCCGCAGCAGACACCAACGACCACAGATACTCTGCATCTAAGCGGAGTTCTGAGTCATAAGTGTTTATCACTTCAAAATTCTCTGAAATCAAAGAATATTTTTTATCATACGCAAAGGCGTATTCTTTACTTTTTGAATTATTTACGTAATATTCGATAAAAATAGTATTGTCGTTTAAAATGCTGATTTTGTCAAAGCTTAAAAACTTCCCGTCGGCTACATTTTTTTTGATTTTTTCACGCTGGCTTGCACTAAATATTGAAGTGTCATCGGAAAGCTCTGAAAATATGCTGTATCTTTCAAAAACACGCTCTGTTGACTTTGATTTGCCGTAGCGACGCACTTCTTCTAAGGTCATCGAAGCTTTTGGTAAATACTCCTTTGTGTAGCCGTCTAAGTAATTGCTTACCTTGTCTGCTACATCATTATGAGAAGTGAAGGTATCCGCTTCGCCTTTAAATTCTCCTTCGCCGGTTGCGGGAATTTCTTCTGCTATTACTTCTAAAACGGGAGCACAGTTTAAAAAGCTCATTTTATAGGTCACAAGCTTTCCTGAGTGCATAGCTTGTCCCATATAGTGCTGGCGGTTTGTCTTTATATCGCGAAGACTTACGAGCTGTTTTACAAATTCATAAGGAATGGTTGCATCGCTCGATGCCTGAACAGCGGTGTTTCCGTCAAAATAATAGGAAATAACACCGTTTCCGCCCGGGCAAAAAAGCTCAGGTATGCCATCATTCGACACGTCTAAAAGCGTAAAACTACTTCCTGATGAATTGCGGATTACCTTGCTAAAAGAGTCCTGCCACAAAGTGTTATCAGCACCGACAAATGTCATAGATGTAAATAATATTAAACTTGCCAAAAGCAATGAAAAAATCTTTTTCACGTTATTACCTCCAAACGGGCACAGCTATTTATATTAGATTATACATTTTTAGTTTAAAAAAATCAATCCTTTTAACACAAAAACAATATTTTCAAAAAATATTTACAAAAAAAGCTTGACAAACGGCAAATTGTAGTGTAAAATACACTTTGTCAGTTTTGGCGTTGTGGCGGCATAGCTCAGTTGGCTAGAGTACTCG
>CAZCOF010000097.1:0-5791 GCA_964500095.1 uncultured Oscillospiraceae bacterium | reverse complement strand
TATTGGTATAGCTTTAGGTCAGGCATTTACGAAAGCGTTAGGGGATAAGCGTGGTATCACACGTTACGGCTGCTCAATTTTACCTATGGACGAAGTATTAATGCTTTGTGCTGTTGATATTTCAGGAAGAAGCTATTTGGGTTATCAAGTTGATTTCAACTCCCCCACCATCGGCAACTTTAACACAGAGTTAGTCAAAGAATTTATGTTAGGTTTTGTGCGAAATCTGCCTATGTCATTACATTTTAGAGAATTTGCGGGTGAAAATGCTCATCACGTGGCAGAAGCTATGTTTAAAGCTATGGCACGAGCATTAGCTATCGCTGTTTCAATAGATGAAAAACACAAAAATGAAATCCCATCTACGAAAGGCATATTATAGCGTGATGTAACACGCTACAATACGCCTTCGGCGGAATTTATTGCACCGCCAAGTTTTCGTGCCTTTGGCACGAAGCGGCGATGTGCATAATTTCCATTACACGCCTTATCCGCCCACGAAAAGATGCGTGTATATTTTAATCACTGTTTGTGGGCAGAAAGGCTATGGAAATTACAATGATTGCAATAGTTGATTACGGCGTAGGAAACATATTTTCACTATGCTCATCTTTTAAATACATAGGTGCAGACATCGCTTTAACATCAGATGTCGATACAATAAAACGTGCTGATAAAATAATTTTTCCAGGAGTCGGTGCTTTTTGCGACGCTGCACAAAAGCTAAGACAACGCGGACTCGATAAAATATTAATAGAAGAAGCCGCAAGCGGCAAACCCTTTTTAGGAATATGTCTTGGTATGCAGATGATGCTCACAAAAAGCTACGAATTTGGGGAATATGACGGCTTAGACATAATTTCAGGCAACGTAGTGCCGATAGAAAATGTAATTCCAAAAGATTATAAAATTCCCCACATCGGCTGGAACAAGCTTATGTTCCCAAAAGACAGAGAAAAATCCCCCATTTTTAAATATGTAAACGAAGGCGAGCACGTCTACTTTGTACATTCTTTTTATTGTGCAGATTGTAAGGAAAGCACCATCGCCGAAACAGAGTATGGTGCGGCCCTTACCGCAGCAGTATCAAAAGACAACGTTTTCGGTGTACAGTTCCACCCCGAAAAAAGCGGTGAAACAGGACTTAACATTCTTCGTGCATTTAACGAGCTTTAAAAAGGAAAGGAAAGCAAAATGAATATATTCCCTGCAATAGATTTAATTAACGGTCAGGTTGTAAGACTTTATAAAGGCGACTACGACAAAGTCACAGTCTACGGCAATGACCCGCTGTCTGTAGCTAAAGACTTTGAAGCATCAGGTGCAGAATTCATCCACATAGTAGATTTAGACGCAGCAAAAGACGGTAATGTCCACAACTTTGACATTGTAAAATCAATCTGTGAAAAAACGAGTTTAAAAGTGGAAATCGGCGGCGGTGTCCGCACAGAAGAAGTGATAAAAAAATACATAGATGCGGGCGTATACCGCGTGATACTCGGCACTATTGCTATTAAAAACCCCGATTTTACCAAAGAAATGATAAAAAAATACGGCGATAAAATTGCAATCGGCGTTGATATCAAAGACGGTATGGTTGCAATTTCAGGCTGGACAGAGGTATCTTCAATTTCTTGCAATGAGTTGTTTTCTGACTTAGAAGCAGCTGGTGCAGGCTGTGTAATCTGTACCGACATATCAAAAGATGGTGCAATGTGCGGCACCAACCTTTCACTTTATCGTGATTTATCAAAGAAATACTCAATCGACATCGTAGCATCAGGCGGCGTGTCTTCAATTGACGACATTAAAGCCTTAAAAAATATGAACATCTACGGTGCAATACTTGGGAAAGCCTTATATACAGGTGCAGTTGATTTAAAAGCAGCAATCGAGGTGGCAAAATGATAACAAAAAGAATAATTCCCTGTTTAGATGTAAAGGACGGACGAGTTGTAAAAGGCGTAAATTTTAAAGGCTTATCCGACGTTTCAAACCCCGTAGAACTTGCAGATTACTACAGCAAAAACGGAGCTGACGAGCTTGTTTTTTACGATATTACGGCATCAAGCGAAGGGCGTTCAATTTTTACAGATATTTTAAAAGAAGCCGCAAGCAAGATTTTTATCCCATTAACAGTGGGTGGCGGTATTAATACACTTTCTGACTTTGACCGCGTGCTAAAATGCGGTGCTGACAAGGTTTCGGTAAACTCAGGAGCAATCAAAAACCCCAACATCATTTACGACGCTGCAAAATGCTACGGCAGTCAATGTGTGGTTTTGTCGGTTGATGTTAAGCGTGTTGACGGAAAATTTATGGTCTTTTCTCACGGCGGAAGACAAGCTACGGGAATTGATGCCTTAGACTGGATTAAACGCGGCGAAGAAAACGGAGCCGGTGAAATCGTTGTAAACAGTATAGACACCGACGGCGTAAAGCAGGGCTTTGACTTAGAAATGCTAAAAGCTGTAGAAGAGCTCGTATCAATCCCCGTAATCGCATCAGGCGGTGCAGGAAGTATAGAAGATTTTATAACTTTGTTTTCTGAAATTCCAACAATTGATGCAGGACTTGCCGCTTCAATTTTCCACTTTGGCGAAGTGAAGATAAACGATTTAAAGAAAGAATTACAAAAAAATAATATAAACGTGAGGTTATAAAAATGAACTTAGATGCATTAAAATTTGACGAAAAAGGCTTGATTCCTGCAATCGTTGTAGATGCTGAAACAAAAAAGGTTCTAACGCTTGCATATATGAACAAAGAAAGCCTTAAAATAAGCATAAATGAAGGTAAAACGTGCTTTTGGTCACGCTCAAGAGGCGAACTTTGGAGAAAAGGCGAAACATCAGGAAATTATCAGTACATACAGTCAATCACAGCCGATTGTGATGCCGATGCCTTAGTTGTAACGGTAAAAAAAGACGGACCCGCCTGTCACACAGGTGCAGACTCTTGCTTTAATGATACAATCTTTGGCGATGCTCCCACTGATTTTTCCATATCTTCATTATACAAAAAACTCTTAGGAAGAAAACAACAAATGCCCGAAGGCTCATATACTACATACCTTTTTGAAAAAGGTATTGATAAAATACTTAAAAAAATCGGCGAAGAATCAACAGAAGTAATCGTCGCTGCCAAAGGTAATGACAAGGCTGAAACGATATATGAGCTTGCAGATTTAATGTATCATTCACTTGTTTTGATGGTCGAGATGGGTATCACGGTAGAAGATGTAGAAAATGAACTTGCTTCCCGCGATATTATAGAACACAAAGTAAAACAAGAAAAAATGACAAAATAGTAAAATAAGCATACAAAAATTTTCAAATATTGTTACTTTTTTTGACAAATTAACATTGACTTTATCGGCTTTTTTTTATATACTATAAGTATAGAATTCAGGGAATTTTTTTGCAACTGACGGATTGGCAGAATCAACTGCCGGGAAGCAGAAAAATTTGGATTAAATGTCGACCGTCTGGGCAGCCCATTTACACAATTGTAGATAGGTCTGTCCATTTTTGTTTTGATTTTTAATGAAAGGTATGATTTTATGAAAAAAGTAGCAATTATTATGGGAAGCGACAGCGACTTACCCGTAGTTGAAAAAGCAATCAATACACTTGATGATTTTGGTGTCCCCTACACCGTGCACGTACTATCTGCACACAGAACACCGGCGGAAGCTCACGAGCTTTCAGCTAACGCCCGAAAAAACGGGTATGGTGCATTAATTTGTGCTGCAGGAATGGCAGCACATCTAGCAGGTGCAATTGCAGCAAATACCACACTTCCTGTTATCGGTATTCCTGTAAAGTCATCTAACTTGGACGGAATGGATGCACTGCTCTCGACGGTCCAGATGCCCACAGGCATCCCTGTTGCAACAGTAGCGATAAACGGAGCGGCAAACGCTGCAATTTTAGCAGTTCAGATGATGGCTATAGAAAATAAAGAATTAGCCGACAAGCTCGATGCACAAAGAAAAGCAGGAGCCGATAAGGTTTTAGCAAAAAACGCTGACATCACTAAAAAATATAATAAATAATCTATCCCGAAAGGAGACAAACCCAATGGGTGGTTTTTTTGGAACAGTCAGTAAACACTCAGCAATCGGAGACGTGTTTTTCGGTACTGACTTTCATTCACATTTAGGCACAAAAAGAGGCGGCATGGCCGCATACGATAAAGAAATCGGACTCCAGCGTGATATTCACAATATCGAAAACACGCCGTTTAGAACAAAATTCCACGATGTTTTCGATGAAATGAGCGGAAATTCTGCAATAGGCTGTATAAGCGACGGCGAACCGCAACCGCTCCTTATTAAATCAAACTTAGGCACTTACGCTATATCGATGATTGGTCTTATAAACAACGCCGATGAGCTGATTGAAAAATATCTTTTTACAAACGGCGGACATTTCGGCGTAATGACAGGCGGCAAGGTAAATTCCGTTGAGCTTGTGGCTTCTTTAATCAATCAGAAAGACGATTTTGTAAGCGGTATAAAATTCGTTCACGAAGTCGTTTCAGGTTCTGTTTCAATTCTGATTTTAAAAGAAAACGGAAACATAATCGCCGCCCGTGACAAATACGGCAGACTTCCTATGTTGATCGGCAAAAATGACGCAGGCTATTGTGTATCGTTTGAGTCCTTCGCTTATAAAAAGCTTGACTATTTTGACGAATTAGAATTAGGTCCGGGAGAAATCGTGGAATTAACGGCTGATAGTTTAACACAGTTATCGCCACCAAACAAAGAAATGAAAATCTGTTCATTCTTATGGAGCTACTACGGCTACCCCACTTCAAACTACGAGGGCGTAAACGTAGAAGTGATGAGATGTAAAAACGGACACATTATGGCACGTTCGGACAAAATCGCAAAAAATGCCGAAAACTTGGACTACGTCAGCGGTGTTCCCGATTCAGGCACACCGCACGCCATAGGCTATGCCAATGAGTCAGGCGTTCCATTTGCAAGACCGTTTATTAAATATACCCCCACCTGGCAAAGAAGCTTTATGCCTCCTAATCAGGCAGACAGAAATAAAATAGCAAAAATGAAGCAAATCCCCGTACACGAGCTGATAGAAGGTAAAAATCTTTTATTTGTAGATGACTCAATCGTACGCGGCACACAGCTTAAAGAAACCGTTGAATTTTTATATACAAACGGTGCAAAATCGGTTCATATGCGCTCAGCGTGTCCGCCTATTATGCACAGATGTAAGTATTTAAACTTTTCTAATGCAAAAGACGATATGGACCTGCTCGCCCGCAAGATTATTATGGAATTAGAGAGTGAAGAAGGTGCAAATCATATTGAAGAATATATTGACCCAAGTACAGAACGCGGCAGAAAACTTCGTGCCGCAATCTGTGAAAAATTCAACTTTGCTTCGTTAGAATTTCAGTCATTAGAAGGGTTAATCGAAGCAATAGGAATTGATAAATGTAAACTATGCACTTATTGTTGGAACGGCAAAGAATAGACGAAAGGAAAGAATTATTATGCACGAAAATTCTAAATCAGACAGCTATGCTGCAGCAGGTGTTGATATCACCGCCGGCTATAATGCTGTAAAATTAATGAAAAAACACGTAGAAAGAACAATGAACGATGGCGTTTTAACAGACATCGGCGGTTTTGGCGGTCTGTTCTTGCCTAACATTTCAGGAATGAAAGAACCCGTTTTGGTAAGCGGCACAGACGGCGTCGGCACAAAATTAAAACTTGCCTTTTTAATGGACAAGCACGACACAGTTGGTATCGACT
>CAZCOF010000096.1:0-5808 GCA_964500095.1 uncultured Oscillospiraceae bacterium | reverse complement strand
TTCGCTATTTCGTGACAGTCTATGTAGATGTATGTATCTGTGCCATAATTGATTGTGTAATATGAAATATCTTCATCAGTTACATCGTTGTATTTTGTATATGAAACAGCTCTGATGCGCTGATTCTTCGTTCCTGTTTCAGAAAATGCTTGCTTGTCAACCAATATGGGATATGATTTTTTTGAATTGTATATGTATATTGCTCTACTTGATTTTGTAACCTTAGTAGCGGGTTCAGCATCTAAAATAGGCAGATATCCCCCTACAAAACCTGCTTTTAAGTCATCATTTGCATCATAAAAATATTCTACTGTTCTGTCAGGCATTGAATTGGGATTTTCCCACAAATCAGATGTTACCATTTTCTCGCCGCCGCCCAAAAAGTCTTTATCGGCTGTTAAATTATATGGTTCTGTAAAGTCATAGTATTTACCATTAACTGTAAAAGGCTTAATTTTAGGAATATATCTTTTTACATTTCCTTCAAAACCGTTGTATTTTTGTATGTACTGATGGCCGCCGTAAAAATCAAAGCTTAAATCATCTAAAATTTCGTGGTCATACTCGTGCAAAACAGCACCATCCGGCAATATTGTATATGTCACCTTATAATCAATCATAGGTGTACCGATATCTAAAAGCTGAGATTCAGTGTATCCACCTTCAGGTTTGTTGTCACGAAGTGCCTGTGCAATAAGTGATGGGTTCATTATCTGATAATGCTCTTCTACTATAATAGAATCACACATCAAATCGTTTGCTTCTTTCATAGGTGTTTTTACACCATCTGTTACCGCGTACATATTTACAGAAATTGTCTTTGTTGAAGGCTCAATCTGAACAGAACCGGTAGCAGCTTCAACAGTGACACTATCAGTATCTACACCGTCGCTTTCATATGTCATAACGGTACCTACAGGCAATTTATGAACACCTTCAAAAAAGTATTTGCCGTAATCGTCTCCTCTACCGTTATCACTTATAAAAAGTAAGTTGTTTTCGTCTCTTATTTGAATTAAATTCCAATGAATGTCAGAAGCCAGATATCTCGCACCTAAATCTGCATAGGTTTTTCCGTGGTTTGTAGCTTTAACCAATATAGCATGCGACTGACCGTGGTTAGCTCCGATATATGAAGAATTGGTCTTAAACGGTGCTATATCGTCGCCACCATTAGCAAGCTTTTTGTCAAATTCGGTGTATGATGTATTATCCTTTAACATAAAGCCCGCTTCGTGAAAGTCAAACGGCTCGTTACAGGGAATTCCGTTATTACCTATTCTGTCACAATTTACGCGGAAAGTCTGAACTAAATCATAGGTTTCGTTATGTGATGTTCTGACATACATTCTTTCACCTTCGATTTTTACTTTCATTTGTGCGCTTTCGATTTCTGTTGCCGAAGCTATCGGTAATGCTGATACTATCATTACCAAAGCAATTAAAACACTTAACATCTTTTTCATAATTCTTTTCCTTTCCCCTTTTAAATATTCTGGTATTATTTTATAATCACTATAATTATATCACAAAAAAATACTAATTTCTACTATATTTATTACTAATTCAAATAAAAATATCCTTTTTTTTACCATTATTTAGATACAACTTCGACTTATTTTTCTTAAGAATATATTTTGTTACTTTGAATTACATAAAAACGCAAATGCTACAAAATTGTTAAGAAAGTTTTAAAAAGTATTGACAAATTGTGTATACTTGTGTATAATGGTCAATGTTGAATAAAGTAATGTCGCACACTTTTGTGATTTTACTGAAATTCGGAGGTAATAATGAAAAACGTTACAAAGATTATTTGTGCACTAAGCCTTGCTTGTGTGATGCTCTTAGGCTCGACAACATCGTCTTTTGCAGCTACATATCCTTGTACGGGCTATTCAACAGGAGACAGCGTAAATGTAAGAAGCGGCCCGTCAACAACTCATCAATCCTACGGAAAAATCAACTACGGCGAAACTGCTACTGTTCTTGCTTTAGAAAATGGTTGGTATCAGGTTAGCTATTCACCCGCAGAATCAGGTGTGGCATATATCTCAGCGGATTATATGAGTTTGACCGCTCCGGCAGAAAGAGCAAATGTTGCGATTTTATACGGTTCAGCAGCTTCAGTATCAGCAGGCGAAAGAGTCGTTCAGATTGCAGAACAGTTTTTGGGACTTCCCTATGTTTACGGCGGTTCAACACCCGCAGGTTTTGACTGCTCAGGATTTACATCTTATGTTTTTAAACAGTTAGGTTACAACTTGTACCGTTCATCATATCAGCAGATTAATAACGGTGTTCCCGTGAGTAAAAGTGAACTACAGCCCGGTGATTTGCTTTTATTTAAAAGACAGGGTGCAGGCCGTATTCACCACGTAGGTATCTACGTTGGCAATGGGATGATGATACATTCACCACAGACAGGCGACGTTGTTAAGTACACAAGCATAGTTACGGGATACTACAATAACTGTTACTACGCCGCAAGACGTATCGTACGATAATACAAAAAATAGAAGCCATCGTTTCGGTGGCTTCTATTTTTTTGTGTTTTTTTAAAAAAAACTCTTTATTTTTCCTATAAAATGGTGTATAATGTTAAAGTTAGTAGATTTATGCTTAAAAGGAGAACACTATGACGAGAAAAGACGCAAGAGAAAATTGTTTTAAACTCCTGTTTGAATACGAAGTACAAAAAATCTCAGCAGAAGAAGCGTTATCACTTTTTTATGAGCTTACAGAAGAAGTCAGCGGTCAGTCTGACTATATTGACAATACTGTAAAGACCGCAATTTCTAACATTGAAGAAATTGACGCTGTAATAGAAAAGTATTCTAAAGGCTGGAAGGTTTCACGTCTTGCAAAAGTTACTTTAGCCGTTTTGCGTGTCGCTGTTTGCGAGATTTTGTATATGGATGATATTGCTGACGGCATAGCAATAAACGAAGCTGTTGAAATTGCAAAAAAATACAACGACGAAAAAAGCTCAAAGTTTGTAAACGGTGTGTTATCGTCTGTTTACAAATCAAAAAACAACGATGAATAAAGAAATTTTAACAGTCAGTGTTTCTCAACTTAACAATTATATAAAAAGAGTTTTGGATAATAACTCCTACCTTTCAGATATAAAAGTAACGGGCGAGCTTTCTAACTTCAAACTACACTCGTCAGGTCACATTTATGCAAGTTTAAAAGACTCCGGCGGAGTAATTAAACTTGTAATGTTTCGCTCAGCGGCACAGTATCTTAAGTTTCGTCCCGAAGACGGTATGAAGGTTGTAGTCCGTGGCAGAATTTCGGTTTACGAACAGGGCGGAACATATCAGATTTACGCAGAATCTATCGAGCCTGACGGCGAGGGTTCTTTGTATGTCGCTTTTGAAAAGTTAAAAGAAAAGCTTAAAAATCTTGGTATGTTTGATGAAGGTTTAAAGCAGCCTCTTCCCCGCTATCCCGAAAGAATCGGTATAGTGACTGCCAAAGGCGGAGCAGCTCTGCAGGACATTTTAAACATAACAAAAAGACGCTATCCGTTAGCAGAGATTGTGCTTTTTCCCGTAAGTGTTCAAGGCGTATCTGCTGCCGGTGAAATTTCTGCCGCTATAAATTATATGAATGAACATAACTCGTGCGACGTAATGATTGTAGGTCGCGGCGGCGGTTCAATTGAAGATTTATGGGCATTTAATGAAGAAATCGTAGCTACTGCAATTTTCGCGTCAAAAATTCCGATAGTTTCAGCGGTAGGTCACGAAACCGACTTTACAATTGCAGATTTTGCAGCAGACCTTCGTGCCCCTACACCTTCTGCTGCAGCAGAGCTTGTTTGTCCTGACGCACAGGAGCTTTCTTCATATTGTAAAAACGCACAAAAAAGATTTAAATCTTTACTTATAAATAATTTACAGACAAAAAAGACAAAATTAGACCGCATCGCATCATCTTATGCTTTTTTAAGATTTTCAGATGGTTTAGCCGCTCGCAGACAAACTGTTGACGCATTATCAGGAGATGCTTTAGTTTCTTTTAACAATATTATTAATGAAAAGAAAAACCATTTAGCAAAATATGTTGCAAAATTAGACGCTTTAAGTCCGTTAAAGGTTTTATCACGCGGTTATTCCTTAGCAACAGATACCGACGGAAATGTAATTTCTTCGGTTAAGGACATAAAATCAGGAAATGAATTTTTGATTAATTTTTTTGATGGCGATGCTAATGCAAAATTTATGTAAGGAGAGCAAAAAGTGAATATACCAAACATTCTTACCATTTTCAGATTATGCTTAATACCGGTATATATCGCGGTATTTGCATCAAGCGGCGATACAAAAGAGCTTGCAGCCGTTATTTTCATTGCTGCAAGCGTTACTGATGTTTTAGACGGATACATTGCAAGAAAATACAATATGACAACACGAATAGGACAACTCCTAGACCCCTTAGCTGATAAGTTGATGCAGCTTACTGTTGTTATTTCGCTTGTTTTAAGCGATATGCTCCCTGTCTGGTTTGTTGTAGTGCTTGCTTTAAAAGAACTGCTTTTAATATTGGGCGGCGTATTTTTATACACAAAAAAGACCTATGTTAAATCAAACATTTTAGGAAAGCTCAACACAGTTGTTTTGTTTATCGCCATGGTGTTGATTTTCTTTACTCATACGAGCGATTTGGTAAGCAATATTATACTTGGAATTTCTACAGCATTTAATTTTTTGGCTATTGCTTCTTACTTTTATGCTTATTTTATAAAACAAAAAAAATACAAAAGCTATATATCTAAAGGCAACAACGGAGGTGCAAAATTATGAGATTATTGCAAGCTTTTGCTCTCGCGCTCATAGTAATCGGTGCTATTATTAACTTTTTGGTACCGCAGATTATTAAAAAGAATTCAGACTTTAACAACAGCCAAAATACAATTTACATTGTTAAATCAATCGGACTTGTGCTTGTTGTGATTGGCTGTATCGTATTTTTTTGGTTAGGAGGAAAGTTCAGTGTCTGAGCAAATTAACAAAACATATAATCCCAAAGAGGTGGAAGACAGATTATATAACCGCTGGGTAGAAAACGGATATTTTACACCTAAGGCTGATAAGTCTAAAAAACCTTTTACTATAGTTATCCCGCCCCCGAATGTAACAGGGCAGCTCCATATGGGACACGCTTTAGACGAAACCTTACAGGATATTTTAATAAGATACAAGCGTATGGCAGGCTTTAATGCCCTTTGGGTACCCGGTACAGACCACGCAGGTATTGCTACTCAAGTTAAGGTTGAAGAAGTTTTGAGAAAAGAAGAAGGACTTACTCGCTACGATTTAGGACGCGAGAAGTTTGTTGAACGTGTATGGGACTGGAAAAAGCTCTACGGCTCAAGAATTATCAATCAGTTAAAGAAACTCGGTAGTTCTTGCGACTGGACAAGAGAACGCTTTACAATGGATGAAACTTTATCTAAAGCCGTCCGTGAAGTTTTCGTTTCATTATACGAAAAAGAACTCATCTATCAAGGCAACAGAATTATCAACTGGTGTCCTAAGTGTATCACAGCTTTATCCGATGCAGAAGTTGAATACGCAGAACAGGCAGGACATTTCTGGCATATCAAGTACCCCGTAAAGGATAGTGACGAATTTGTAGAAATCGCTACAACAAGACCTGAAACAATGCTTGGTGATACTGCGGTTGCCGTTCATCCTGACGACGCTCGATATAAAGATTTAATAGGAAAAATGCTTATTCTTCCTTTAGTCGGCAGAGAAATTCCCGTTGTTGCCGATGAGTATGTTGATAAGGATT
>CAZCOF010000095.1:0-6040 GCA_964500095.1 uncultured Oscillospiraceae bacterium | reverse complement strand
TAATTTCAAAAAAAGCATTAAAATTTTAAAATTCGTTTCAACGAATTTTAACCTTAAATTTAACATCGCATACCTGTTTGCTTTTAAGGTTTTCTTATAATAACATCTTATGCTTTATGCGATCTGTGCATTTTTCAAGCCCCTTTACTCATCTTCTTCAATTGTTGGTATAAACTGCTTTGCAAATTCGCCCTTGCCTCGATTTTTGATGTAGAAAAATCCTATAACGCTAAAAATAGCGGCACCGACGAAATTTACAATCAAATCCTTCATCGTGTCATAAAGACCGATGTCTAAATAACCGTTTATTCCTAAATCTTTGCCGTTTACTGAAATTTGGCTGATGTTTTCTATGATTATCGGAACATTTTCGCCATCAGGATTTAACTTTACTGATGAGATTGTATTCATAATAAAATCCTTTTGCATATCAGTGCCCAGTATTATGTCGCATCCGAATTCAAAAAACTCCCACAAAACACCGATTGTCATTGAAAAACAAAACGCAACCAACGTCAGATAAAGAGGGGAGAGTCGGAATTTGAACTTTGAGTTTCTGTTCATAATATCAAGCAGGGAAAACCCGAAAGCAGAAAACAAAAAGCCGTTCATCGTGTGTAAAATGGCATCCCAATATGGAACTTTGGCGTAATAATTATGTATTTCGCCCAGAATTTCTGCCGAAAAGACAAAGAGCAAAATAATAATTTCTAAAGTTGAAGGTAAATCGATTTTTAAACGTTTTTCTACAAATGTAGGTACTAAAAACAATAAAAGACACAAAACACATACAAATGCGTTTTCGTATTCGTTGCGAATAAGCGACATAACTAAAGAAACCACAACGAAAAAACGCAAGACCAGATATACAAAAAACTTAACCTTGTGTTCGGTGATTTCCTTTTTTGCTGCCTGTAAAAAATTTTGTTTTTTTTCAGTCATACAATTACCCCCCTTAATATTATAAATTCTATAGCAAAATATATTCTATTTCAAGTAAATTTGATAAAATTTTTAAATTATCAAAATAGGCTGTGACGAAGCTCGTCACAGCCAAAGTATTATTTTTTTGAGTTTTCGCGAAGCTCTACACGCCTGATTTTACCGCTGATAGTTTTTGGAAGTTCATCTAAAAATTCCACTATTCTTGGGTATTTATAAGGCGCTGTGTGAGTTTTTACATAATCCTGAATTTCTTTTTTTAACTCTTCGCTCGCTTTGGTGCCTTTAGTTAATACGATTGTAGCTTTTACAATTTGACCTCT
Organism: uncultured Oscillospiraceae bacterium; assembly: GCA_964500095.1. Taxonomy (GTDB): domain Bacteria; phylum Bacillota; class Clostridia; order UBA1381; family UBA9506; genus Congzhengia. The sequence goes on along the minus strand of CAZCOF010000095.1, from coordinate 4,775 downwards.
GATTTCGTCGGGAACGGCGGTGATAGCACATTCTAAAACATAAGGAAGCTCCATAATAACGCTTTCGATTTCAAAAGGTCCGATACGGTAGCCTGATGATTTGATAACGTCGTCAATTCTTCCTACATACCAAAGGTATCCGTCTTCGTCGCGCCAGGCAAGATCGCCTGTATGATAAATGCCATTATTATGAGATTTTTTGCTCGCTTCTTCGTCACGATAGTATCCCATATATAAACCGCAGGACATACGCTTGTCTGTTCTTACAACGATTTCGCCGGTTTCGCCAACTCCTGCAGATGTTCCGTCGTCTAACAAAACATCAACGTCATATAAAGGACTGGGTTTACCCATAGAACCGGGTTTTGGAGTCATGCCCCAAAGATTAGCAACTGTAAGCGTTGTTTCTGTCTGACCGAAGCCTTCCATAAGACTTAAACCTGTTGCTTTTTTCCACTGTTCAAAAACTTCTGGATTTAGTGCTTCGCCCGCAACGGTAGAATATTCGATGCTTGATAAATCGTATTTTGACAAGTCTTCCTTGATAAAGAAACGATACATTGTCGGTGGCGCACAGAATGTTGTGATGTTGTACTTTTTAAACATCGGTAAAATGTCTTCTGCACTGAACTTATTAAAGTCGTATACAAATACAGCAGCTTCGCACAACCATTGACCGTAAAGTTTTCCCCATAGAGCTTTACCCCAGCCTGTATCGGAGATTGTAAGATGCAAGCCGTCGGGGTTTACATTGTGCCAGTATTTTGCTGTTATGTAGTGACCTAAGGGGTACTTGTGGTCGTGTGTTGCGATTTTCGGATAACCCGTTGTACCTGATGTGAAGAGCATTAAAAGCGGTTCGCTGCCACACGCAGAATTTTCGCTTCTTTCGTAATGCTCAGAATAGCGGGTGATTTCCTTATCGAAGTTATGCCAGCCGGAACGAGAAGAGCCAACCATAATTTTAGTAAGGCTTTCTGAGTAGTTCTTTTCGGCTAAATCAACCTGACGGGAAACATCGCCGTCAGCGGTACAAACGATAGCTGAAACGCCTGCCGCTTTAAAACGATAGTCAAAATCGTGTTCAACAAGTAAGTTTGTGGCGGGAATTGCAATCGCACCGATTTTGTGAAGTGCAAGCATCGAAAACCAGAACTGATAGTGACGCTTGAGAACAAGCATAACTCTGTCGCCTTTTTTGATGCCCAAAGCTTCGAAGTAGTTAGCTGTCATATTAGAATATTTCTTTAATTCAGAGAAAGTAAACTTTCTTTCTTCTTTTTTGTCAGATACGTGAACCATTGCCACCTTATCGGGACATTTTTCTGCTAATTTATCAACACAGTCAAAAGCAAAGTTGAACTTTTCTTCATTCTTGAAATTGATTTCTAAAAGTGCACCGTTTTCGTCCTCGACACAGTCGATAAAGTCAGAATGTACATCAGGAACAGAGTTTAGGATACGCTTTGTAAACTGTTCTTCTTGGTGTGCAAAATCATCATTTACACTTTCTTTCATTACCATAGCATAAATTTCAACATCTTTTCCGCCGTAAGCTTCCAACTTGTGTGGGATAGTGCTGTTATAATAAATGCTGTCGCCGGCGTCTAAGATTTTCGTGTTGTTGCCTATTGTGATTTTTAACTGACCTTTGATAACTATATCAAATTCTTGTCCTTTGTGAGAAGAAGGCTCGTGATTATCTTCGCCTTCAACATAAGGGATAACTACACGGAAAGGTTCGGTAGTTTTGTTTTTGAACATCGGTGCTAAATTTTTATATTCATTACCTGCTTTTCTTGCAATCGGCAAACCGCCGCCTGCCTTTGTAATCTCAAAGCTTGTAAGCTTTGGACTTGTACCCTTTAAAAGGTCGGTAGGATCGACATTAAAGCATTTTGCACACTTATAAATAAATGTAAAATCCATATCCTTTTCGCCGGATTCATACGCTATGTAGTCAGCCACCGATACGTCTGTGTTCTGTGCCATAATTTCTTCGGTAACCCCTAAAACTTCGCGTGCGTTTTTAATTCTTAAAGCTACATCCTTCAGATGGTCTAAACTTTCAAGCATTGTCTTTCCTCCTTATAATAAGTCGTTGATTTCTAAAATAAGTTTTTCTGTCTTTTCCCAGCCTAAGCACGGGTCTGTAATTGATTTTCCGTATATTCCGTCTTCTATTTTTTGTGCACCGTCTTCTATATAGCTTTCTATCATAAAGCCTTTTACCATACTGTTGATTTCTTCAGAATGACGCATACTGTGCAGCACTTCTTTACATATTCGAATTTGCTGCAGATATTGTTTGTTTGAATTTGCGTGGTTTGCGTCAATTATCACTGCCATATTTTGAAGATTTTTTTCGCTGTAATCGTGATAGAGTCTTATTAAATCTTCAAAGTGATAATTGGGAAGACTCTGCCCGTGTTTATTTACATAACCTCGCAAAATCGCGTGTGAGTAGGGGTTTCCTTGTGATTCTACTTCCCATGAACGGTAAATAAATGTGTGGCTGTGCTGTGCTGCTGTAATGGAATTTAACATAACAGAGTAGTCGCCGCTGGTGGGGTTTTTCATACCTACAGGTACGTCCATGCCGCTTGCAACGAGTCTGTGCTGCTGGTTTTCAACAGAACGGGCACCTACCGCAACATAAGACAAAAGGTCAGATAAATATAGCCAGTTTTCAGGATAAAGCATTTCGTCAGCACAAAAGAATCCCGTTTGGGTAATAACATCTAAATGTGCATTTCTTATAGCAATGAGTCCCTGCAACATATCGGCTTTTTTTGTCGGGTCAGGCTGGTGGAGCATTCCCTTGTAGCCGTCGCCTGTTGTTCTCGGCTTATTTGTATAAACTCTGGGAACTATTAAAATTTTATCAGAAACCTTATCCTGAACCTTTCTTAAACGCTTGCAGTAGTCTAATAACGCTGCTTCGTTGTCAGCAGAGCAGGGTCCGATAATTAAAACTATTTTTTTTGATTTGCCTGAAAAAATATCACGCAATTCGTTATCAAAGCTTTTCTTTTTTTCAACAAATTCATCAGGAAGCGGATATCTTCTTTTTATTTCTTCGGGGCTTGGAATAGCACCTATAAAATCCATTCTCATAATATATACATAACCTTTCTATATCAATTAAGTTATTATAATGATATTAGCATATAAATATATTTGTGTCAAATGTTTTTCGCTATTGAAAAATTCAAAAGCAAAAAACATTAATACTTATTTAATACCTTTTGCTTTTTTATTATACAAATGGGCTGTAGCGGTCGCTACAGCCCGTTTATAATACCTTATTCGAAGTCATATTCGTCAGACATACGGCTTTTGAACTCTTCAAAAGCGTCGTCTAATTCTTTTTCGTCGTCAATCGGCATTAAGGTTTCTGAGCCGTCTTCTTCAACAAAGAGAGTGTAGATTAAAACGTCTTCGCAATCTTCATCACCCTCGTCAGCAGGAAGCAGTACAACGTAAATTTTTCCGTTTGATTCAAAAGAATCAAGGTGCAAAAAGTCGTGCTTTTCGCCGTCTTCGTTTACCATTGTAACGATACCTTCTGCTTCTTCTTCGGGGATATTATTAATATTTTCAGCCATAATTTTACCTCCTTGATTTAAGCGCCGAAAGCTTTTAAGCTTTCTTCAACATTTGCAAGCATCTGTTTGTATTTTTCACCTTTTGCTTTTTCTTCTTCGACAACCTTAGCCGGAGCTTTTGCGACGAAACCTTCGTTTGAAAGCTTACCTTCAACACGTTTGATTTCTGAAAGTAATCTTTTCTTTTCGTCATTAAGGCGTGCAATTTCTTTTTCTGTGTCAACAAGCTCACCCATAGGCATATAAATCTGAGCACCGTCAACGATTACGTGTGCACTGTTTTCATCAACACCTGCTGAATCTTTTGCAACTGTAACAGATGATGCACTTGCTAACTTTTCGAAGAAAACAGAGCCTTTTTCAAACACATCGGTTTTTTCTGTTACGATAATCATACTTGCCTTTTTAGAAGGCGGGATATTCATTTCAGCACGCTTGTTTCTTACAGCCTTTACAGCATCCATAATCATTTCCATATCGTTAGTTTCAACGGGGAAGTTTAAGGATGCGTCTTCCTTTGGCCAGTCGGAAATCATAATGCTTTCGCCTTCATGGGGAAGTGAAAGCCAGATTTCTTCTGTTATAAACGGCATAAAGGGATGTAAAAGCTTTAGTGTGTTTGAAAGTACATACGATAATACATACTGTGCGGTTTCGTTTGTGGGGTCATTTTCGTCGTAAAGACGCGGTTTTACAAGCTCGATATACCAATCACAGAATTCATCCCAAATAAAGTCATAAAGCTTTGCAACAGCAACGCCGAGCTCGAATTTGTCTAAGTTTTCTGTAACTTCAGCTACTAATTTATTGTACTTTGTTAAAATCCATTTATCTTCAATGCAAAGGTTTTCGGGAACTTTAAGCTCGTCGATGTGTAGGTTCATCTGCACAAAACGTGAAGCGTTCCAGATTTTGTTTGCAAAGTTTCTGCTTGCTGTAACCTTTTCAACGGAGTAACGCATATCGTTACCGGGAGAGTTACCTGTAGCTAAAGTAAATCTTAGGGCATCTGCACCAAATTCTTCGATAACTTCTAACGGGTCAACGCCATTACCTAAAGATTTTGACATTTTTCTTCCCTGTGCGTCACGTACAAGACCGTGAATTAAAACGTGCTTGAACGGCTCTTTATCCATGTGTTCCATTGCAGAGAAAATCATTCTTGCA
>CAZCOF010000094.1:0-6078 GCA_964500095.1 uncultured Oscillospiraceae bacterium | reverse complement strand
TCATAAAAAAATATTTTTTTCAATAGGAATGAAAAAATTTTATAGCTTACTAAAGGAGATTGCTTATATGATTTGGAAAATTAAAGTTATAACAGGAAATTTAAGCTATGAAGAAGCAGAAACACTACTTTTTGCAGGCGAAGAACTAAAAAAATACATTTCGCTCGTAACTGACGAGCAAATAGTTTTCTGTAAAATGAAAGAATGGGACGAAGATGGCATAGCGATAGGAGTAAATTTGTGTGATGAAATGCCTGAAGTAGAAGATCCTAAATTGGATGATGGTATTTTAATCAATATAAATAATCGCAGAGGAATTATTACAGGTGTTAACCATCGTGCGGTTCTTATTGCTGTTTACAGATATTTAAAAGAACAAGGTTTTATATTTTTAAGACCGGGCAAAGACGGAGAAGTGCTACCTGATAATTTTGTTCCAAAAGACATTTTTATAAAAGAAGTACCATATTGCAGAATGAGAGGAATAGGCATTGAAGGCAGCGTGTTCTATGAAAGTCTTGAAGATTTGATTGACTGGATGCCAAAAGTGGGAATGAATCATTATGCGTTTCAGCTTTTTGTCCCCGGCTTTATATACCGAAGATGGTATGGCAGAGGAGGGATGTCAATAAATCCCTATCTTCAGGTAGAGGCTCTTTCACACGAAGATATGGCGGGGATGGTTAATATGCATCTTAGCCAGATTAAAAAAAGAGGTATGACCTGCTATAATGGTGGTCATGGCAGTACAACCGGAGCTTTTGGTCTTCCTGCAGGTATCAGCACTCAAGAAGCAGAAAAAATAATGCCCGCTCAAATGAAAGAAAACTTTGCGTTGTTAGACGGAGAACGAAAAATTTTCGGAAATTCTATTACATATACTCAGCTGTGTTACAGTAATGCAGAGGTTCGAAGCAAAATGGCGGATTATATTGTTGACTATTGTTTCAAAAATCCCGAAATTGATATACTTGGAGTAGTTTTTTCGGACGGTTCAAATAATTATTGCGAATGTGAAGAATGTCAAAAGAAAAATATTTCTGACTGGCTTATAATGCTTTTAAACGAAATCGATGAAAAGATGACTGCACTCGGCATTAAAACAAGACTGACTACCTCTCTTTATATGCATACATTATGGCCGCCGAAAACGGAAAGAATTAAGAATAAAAAAAGAATAATTCTTAAATTCTGTCCGTATAATCGTCATTATGATGTTGCATTAACGGCTGAAAGTGATTGTAAGATGGTGCCGCATATACATAATAAGGCAACACCACCAAAAGACCCCAGAGAATATGTTCCGTATCTGAAAGGATGGCGAGAAATATTCGACGGAGAAATTTATGTTTTTGACTATTATTATTATCACGACTTTTACCATAGATTCAGCCATGTAATGCTCGCCAAAATGATTTATACCGACATAATGAATTATAAAGAATTAAACTTTAGCGGTTTGGTTTCTTGTCAGGTGCAGCGTGCCTTTGCGCCTACATCATTGGGAATGAATATTATGGCAAGAACACTGTGGAACAGAGATATAGACTATGAGACTGAAAAAAACGATATTTTCAAAACTGAATTTGGCAAAGACTTTATGCTTGTTTCAAATTATCTTGAAGAGCTTGCCCTGTATGAACCAAAAGAAGGTATATGGCATTTCAGGGAGCCTTTTCAATCGGAAGAAAATGCGAAGAACTGCGAATTGAGTATGAAGCACATCAAAGAATTTATGCCGATAATAGAGAGTCATATATCGAGTATCACAGAGCCGCGCGAAAAGACCTCGTGGACAAATTTAAAATTCCATGCTGAGTACACATATATGGCATTGGATGCAATGCTGTCTTTAGCAAAAGGTGTGCCTGCAACGGAAAAAATAGAGAAATTTATCGACTTTGTCAACAAAAACGAATGGGAAATGCGAAATTATTTTGATGTCCCGTTGTTAAAGGAAGCTATTGTGCGTTGGCGTCTGAATGACTTTAACAAGAAGCTTGAAAGCAAAAAGAACGATTAATTGTTTTTTGTCTTCAAAATTCCGGGGAGGAAAAAAGAAAATGAAAGAAAAACTTTTAAACTACATAGAAGAGAATAAAGATGAGCTTTTTGAAGGTTTATGCGAGATGATTCGCATAAATACGGAAAACGACGGTAAAAACGGAACAGAAAAGCCGTTGGCTTTATACCTTCAGAAAGAGCTTTTAAAACTCGGGATAGAAAGCGACATATATTCTCCTGATGAAGTAGAGGGAATAATGGAAATGGAGGATTATCTTCCCGGTAGAAATTTAGAGAACAGAACTAATATTACGGGGAAAATCAAAGGCAAAAGCGGAAAAAAAGCATTGATGCTTGCGGGCCATTTAGACACAATGCCAATAGGTGATTTATCTCTTTGGACAGTGCCTCCGACTGACGGAATAATAAAAGAAGGCAGAATATGGGGAAGAGGAGCGTGCGACGATAAATATGCTTTAGCAACCTGGCTGTTTTTAGCCAAAGCCTTAAAAAATCTTGGAATTGAGCTTGAAAACGATTTATATTTAACAGGCTATGTAGACGAGGAACACGGCGGTGGCGACGGAGCGTTGGCTTGCTGCGTTAAGTATCCGTCCGATTTATATCTTAATATGGATTGCAAGAAATTCCAGATATGGCATTGTGCTTCGTGTGGTCAACAGCTAGAAATTGTTATCAAACACAAGAACGAGCAAGATTCGTGCCAGAATGTAATAGAGGGTTTAGAAATAGTAAAAAGCGAGCTTTTAAAATTCAAGGAAAAAAGAACAAAAGAGCTTGATAAAAATCCCTATTACCACGGTACAATAATCCCTGGCACATCTATGCGAATTTTAAGATACGGGGCAGGTATTGAGGGTAGTATGAATGTGGGCAGAGTTCGCTTTGTTTATTATTCCGATAAAACCTCAAAGGAAATAAAAGCGGAATACAGTGAGATGTTTGAAAAAATCAATTCCTTGTTATCGCCTCTTGAAATGGAAATTTCAGATGTAATTTACGACAGCAGATTGTTCCGCTATGGCGAGCTTGCACCTGACGATGAAAACATTAAACTTTTGCAGAAATCTGCAAAAGAAGCATCGGGAAGAGAATTAAAGGCGTGTGGTTCGTGCCTTTCAGACTTGTCGCTCTTCTTGGCAAATACCGACAAACCCGCCTTCTCATTTGGTATTGGCAGAGATTTTAATGAATATGGCGGGGCACATCTTCCTGATGAGTTTATAGAGTGTGATGTTTTGACAGAGTTTGCAAAAATAATAGCACAATTTGTATTGGATTGGGACGAGAAAAATAAGTAATAAGATTCAGGTATGAGAGTATGGAAAAAAAACAACTTTTAAAGCATATAGGAAGCGTAGAACAAATTGGCGGTATAAGAGATTTTACCTTTAACGACGGCAAATCAAAAGGTGTGCGTGCTCTGGAAATCAATACGGGTAAAATTTGTTTTACGGTTCTTCTTGACAGGTGTATGGATATTGCACAAGCATCTTTTAAGGGACAAAATGTAAGCTGGATATCAAAAACGGGAATAACGGCACCTCAATTTTACGAAAAAGACGGCACAGGTTTTTTGCGGGGATTCTACGGAGGGCTTCTTACAACCTGCGGACTTGAAAATATCGGTCGTCCGTTTGGCGAGCACGGGCTTCATGGAAGGATAGGAAATATTCCGGCAGAAAAAATAAGCGTTTTTGCTGACTGGATTTTGGACGATTATGTTATGAAGGTGTCAGGACAAGTGCGTGAAAGCTCTGTTTTCGGACCGAATCTTGTTCTCAAAAGAACAATTACAACAAAGCTTTTTGATGAAGGCTTTACAGTGGAAGATACAATCATAAACGAAGGCTTTGAAGAAAGAAACATTGCACTTTGCTATCATTGTAATTTTGGTTATCCGCTTGTAAAGGAAGGCACAAAAATAGTAAATGTTCCAGAGAACATAGCTGATATATCAGAACCAATTCACGGAACAAAAGAAGAATGTATAGATGTACATTATGATGATGATATTGTGACGGTCGGAATTGAAAATGATGAAATGGGCGCATATATCACATACGAAAGAAATACACTTCCTGAATTTATATGTTGGAAAGTGCTCGGAGAGGGTGAGTATGTTGTTGGGTTAGAACCGAGAACAACTGCCTTGGGAGGTAAAAACATTTTTGATAATGATAAATATGTTACATTAAAACCATTCGAAGAATATAAAACCAAGGTGAAATTTGGTTTTAGAGAGAGTTGTAAGAATTAATGGCATTAGAAAAAAGCAATATTGATAAACAATGAGGCAATTTTTGTATTTACTATAAAGTGCATATAAGTATAGGGGAGGAGCTGCAGGAGCATCTGTTTATATCGATCCAAAAATTGGTCTTGCAGCTGTTTACGCAAAGCATACATTAAACCCAAGAGAAGAATACTATCAGCCGAGAGTAAGAAATGTTTTATGTTCTTGTTTGTAATATTACGGTATGGCATCTACATTGTTCACTAATTCTGAAATTTGCTATGTAAGGGATAAAAAGCCTTCCCCTTGCGGGGCCTTGCAAGTGAAAATTCAAATCGCTTTGGTTTATCGCGGTTTTAAAATGCCTACAAACTTTAGTTTTTTATCTTGAACACTAGACATTAGGGACCAAAGGCGAAACCTTAGTATTTATGCGGGTTTGCTGAGTTTGGGTTTAAATTTATTTGTGCGAAAACATTGCTAATATTACCTAAATTTTATGTGTAGTTTTATTTTTGATAAATGTTTGATTTTTAGAATTTAATATGTTATAGTGTAGCAAATTTTAGGATGTTAATAAAGAATTTTATAAGCGAAAGGATGAGTAAAATGGCGGACATATTTGAAGAAATTGCCGCAACCAAACTTAATGGGTCAGGCAGAAATGTATGTTTGATTACCCCGCAACCAATTGAATATGAAAGAAAGGCTTGTGCCCTTAAACCTGCAACCGGCCCTTCTGTTGTTACTGATAAGAAAATCGATACTAAAGAAGAATTGTATGGCGAACTTAAGAGGATGAGAGAGAAATATGCTCCGTTTCTTCAAAATTATGCCCCAAAGACACAGAACTATCGTACAAGAATTGATATCAAGGATTTTATCCTAAATGGCGAAGAAAAAATAACCATTCCTAATTATGGTGGACCGCTTGGAAACGCTACTCAAATCTATGAAACCAAATTCGAATTGTCTGATTTTGAGGGAAAGGCTGCATATATTTGCTTTGACGGTGCAGATTACATTGCCGATGTGTATATAAATGATATATGTGTAGGATCCCACGAGGGATTTTTTGCACCCTTTGAGTTTGAAATAACAAATTTTGCCAAAAAGGGTGAGAATAAACTTAAGGTTATTCTTAAAAATGATTTGCCATATATGGGGCACATGATAGATATCGGTAATGGCAAAGAGAAGGTCGAGGGTGATAAGCTTTACGCTGCGACAGGTCTTGGATATGATGACCCCGCAGTTGGATGGCACCATTGCCCTCCCGGAATGGGAATTTATGGCAAGGTATATGTTGAAATCAGAAACAGGCTTAACATTACAGATGTTTTTGTTCGTCCTATGTTAGAGGATAAAAAGGCGGAAGTATGGGTGGAGGTTGAAAATGCCGATTACGCCAAAAAGTTTTTGAAGCTTGATTTATCACTATACGGCCAAAATTTTAAAGAAACTGTAGTTGAACATGTTGAATACGAACTCATCGCTTCGGTTGCCTATGCGAATCCCAAAAAGTCTCCTGCAGAGCATGGCAAGAATTTATATAAGACATTTATTGATATCGAAAATCCAAAACTGTGGGAGCTTGATTCTCCGTATCTGTATCAGCTTCAGGTTGCTGTTTATGATGAGGGTATTATAAATGATGTTGCCACATCAACATTTGGTATGCGTTCCTTTGTTCAGGATAATGAAAGCTCACCAAAGGGAATGTTTTATCTCAACGGTAAGGCAATAAGACTCCGCGGTGCAAATACAATGGGTTTTGAACAGCAGAATGTCTTGAGAGACGATTTTGACCAATTGAT
>CAZCOF010000093.1:0-6096 GCA_964500095.1 uncultured Oscillospiraceae bacterium | reverse complement strand
GAAGTATTACATAATAATTTTGAACAAATAAAGAAAAGTGATATACTAAATAAACTAAATCTTAAGCCTAATCAGTATATTCTTCTATCAGCTCACAGAGAAGAAAATATTGATACAGAAAAGAATTTCATATCCTTATTTAATGCTATTAATAAAATGGCTGAAAACTATGATATGCCTATTCTTTATTCTTGTCATCCAAGAAGTAAAAAGAGATTGGAAGACAGCGGATTTTTACTTGACTCACGCGTAATTCAGCACAAGCCTTTAGGCTTTCACGATTACAACCATTTACAGATGAACGCATTTGCGGTAGTCTCTGACAGCGGAACATTGCCTGAAGAAAGCTCTTTCTTTACATCTATGGGGCATCCCTTCCCCGCAATCTGCATACGCACAAGCACAGAGCGTCCCGAAGCACTTGATAAGGCTTGCTTTATCTTGGCAGGAATAGATGAAAATTCTCTGCTGCAGGCAGTAGATACAGCAGTTTCAATGTGTAAAAACGGTGATGACGGTATCCCTGTTCCTGATTATGTGGAGGAAAACGTTTCTACTAAGGTCGTAAAATTAATTCAGTCTTATACCGGCGTAGTAAACAAAATGGTTTGGAGAAAAGAACTGTAATCTTTATATATAAAACAAGGCTGCAGCTTTGCTGCAGCCTTGTTTGGTTTAATTAATAATTTTCTTTATCTGTTACGTCTAATATCGCAGAATAGATTAAATCGGGGTCGCCGTTTGCGTTTTTGCCCTCTTTCCAGAGTTTTTCCATCTTTTTATACATTTCGTCGGGACATTTGGGCATATTGGGATATGATGTTCTGGGAAGAAGCTGATCGCCTGCGGTTGCAGGTGTTGTACAAGCGTGGTCGTTTCTGTAAGCATCACGCTCTTCAGGATTTCGCAAATTAGGAACATCTACAGGCTGGTTGCCATTTAGGGCACTTCTCCACGCAAGGATACCACAGATACCCATATCTACTGCCTGATATACGTCGATACTCCACTTGCCGTCAGGCTTTCCTAAAATCTTCTGAACGAAGAAATACGTTGAGTAAAAGTCACTTCCACCGTGTGTGGGGAACTGCTTCATAAGCTCTGACTGAATATCATTTACAGGCTCATACTTTTTCCATTCACCCTCACAGGTTCTGTTCTTTTCTTCCTGATAGTAGTTAAAACTGCTGTTTTCTTCAAAACGACCTGTTTCCATCATACCTTTTTCACAGTACACCTGATAGTTAAATCCACGATCTGAAGGTTCTCTCTTTAATCCTGCGTGCAAGCTCTTTACAACAGCACCGTTATCTAAAGTAACCATTTCCATACCGCCGCCGCCTGCGCCACCTGTTACTGAATAGTTAAACATATTGGGCGGGAATTCATAGCCAATTACCTTTACGGGGCGTCTGCCTGTAATTGTGATTATCGGACCTAATGAATGTGTACAGTAGAATGTGGGATACATATTGTTTCTCCAGTGTGTTTTGTCACCGTAAGAAATCTGCGGCCATACGCTTGAACAGTCATGAACATATTCACCTTCAGCGTATTTAACTTCACCGATTTCGCCTTTTTCATAAGTTTTCCACATTTCAAACGTGTGATTCATATAGCAGTAGTTTTCAGCGTAAGCATAAACCTTACCGCTCTTTTCAACGGCTTCAATAAGTTCTACTGCCTGAGCCATTGTCTCACAGGGCAACACCTCTGACATTACGTGCTTTCCTGCGTTTAAGCACTTGATTGCAAACGGTGCGTGTTCATGAGCATAGTTTGCCAAAACAACCGCATCAAGTCCGTCGTGCTTCAAAAATTCATCAAATTCTGTGTAGTATGTAATGTTGTCAAGACCAAGCTTTTTTGCCTGACGCTCTACGTTTTTTAAAGCAGGCTCAAAAAAGTCGCAAATAGCAACAAGCTCTGCTTCTTTGTACACCATCAGTACATCAATCATACTTTTTCCGCGATATGCACCAACAACGCCTATTTTTAAACTCATATTTTTTCCTCCTTGTATAAGCTTTTAAGACGATTTTATTATATACTTTTGAAAATTTAAAGTCAACAATTTTTACTTTTATATAGATTATTTCAATAAAATATGGAAAAATTCCATTGTTTTTTAAAAAAAAGACCGCAACATTGTTGCGGTCTTAAAAAACTATTTTTTGATTATCCTTCGTAAACGAGGTTATTAGCTATCATTTCGTCTACGTTTGTAGCATCCCACCATGCACCTGAGATTGCAACTTCTTCTGTGATTTCTTTGCCTTCTAATGCAAGAATTGCCTGCTCAACTGCCTGATAACCAATCTGGAATGAATCCTGAGCAACAGCACCTACGAGTTTAGGACCTGTTGTCTTTTTCATCCATTCGATCTGCTTTGTGCCTGCATCATAACCTGCAAACTTGATAGCGTCATACTTTGTGCCTGCAGCTGCGATTGCATCGTAAACCTGCTTAACAACACCTTCGTTTGTCATAAAGATTGCATCTGCACCTTTTTCTGAAAGAGCTTCTAAAGCTGTTTTGTAAGCGTTGTCAGCATCACCCGGTTTTACTTCCTGAGCAATTGTGTACTTGCCTTTTGTTGTAGCGTCAGCATCTGCTAATTCTTTGAACTTGTCAACAAAACCTGCAGCTCTGTCGATACCTGTCTGTGTTTCGTCGTGCTGGATAACACCTACTAAGTAGTCACCGTTTGATGCTGCAATGTCTGCTTTGATTGCTTCAAAGAAATGTTCTGCAACGATATTAGATGCTAAGTAGTTACTTGTTGCAACTGAAGATACGATGGGGTTTTTGTCTGCAGCGTCTAATGCTACAACGTCGTTTGCCCAGATACCGCTGTCAAACTGAACAACAGGGATGTTTGTATCTTTTGCCTGTGTAAGCATATCTACAAAGCCTTCACCGATTGTTGCTAAAACGATAGCTGATGAGTTGTTAGAAAGAGCTGTCTGAACCATTTCTTTCTGTGATGGCAGGTCTTTTGCTGACTCTGATGCAGGACCACGGAATGTGATGCTGTAGCCGTATTTTTCACCGGCTGCTTCTGCACCTGCTTTTACTGATTGCCAGAATGCGTGTGATTCACCCTTTGCAACAACAGCGATTGTTTTACCGTTTGTTGTTGTTGTTCCGCAACCAACCATAAAGCTAAGAGCCATTACCATAACCAAGAGTACTGCTAATAATTTTTTCATAAGATTTTCCTCCTTTTATTTAAGACATTACGTCTTCATTGACTAAATTAATTATTTTACTTTGTTTGCGTTCTTATTCTTGATAACGTCCATTAAAACTGCCACAACAACGATAATACCTGTTAAAACGTAGGTTACGTATGTTGAGTTTAAGTTCAGGTTAAATCTTGCAAGAACGAAGTTAAGACCGCTTCTTATTACAACAAGCATTATAGAGCCTATAACTGAACCGCCGATAGATGCAACACCGCCTGCTGCTGATGTTCCGCCGATATACACGCCTGCGATAGCATCAAGCTCCATACCGTTACCTGTTGCTGAAGCTACTGTTGCAAATGATGCAGCCCAGAAAATAGCCGCAATACCGGCTCCAATACCGCTTATGGTGTAAGCGATGATTTTGTACTTATCGGTATTTATACCTGAAAGTCTTGTTGCTTCTTCGTTACTGCCTATAGAAAGTATGTATCTGCCTGCTTTGTTTTTATACATTAAGTACATACATACTAAAGCAAAGAATATCACCCAGATTAATCCTGTAGGAATTCCGTTTGCGTTTGAAAAGACTTTGTTAAACCACGTGCCGTTGGGGTAAAAAATATTGGGAATTGCAACAATCAACGCACTAAGACCTCTTGAGAACATCATTGTGCCGAGTGTTGCAATGAATGCAGGTATTTTTAATTTTGCAACTAAAATACCGTTTATAAGTCCAAACATTGTACCGATTGCAATCATAACGGGAATTGTCGCCCACAGGGGCATTCCGCCCATATAGAGCTTACCTGCAACAACCGCTGCAGCGATGCAAACGGTACCGATTGAAAGGTCGATTCCGCCCGTTGCAATAACGAACGTTACACCAAGTGCCATAATTGCATAAGGAGCTAAGGACTGTGCCATACTTACTATGTTATATTTACTCAGGAAATTGGGATTTAACGCTGCAAAAATAATTACAAGCACCAAAAGTGCAACTATTGTGATGACGTTTTGTCCCAAGCTTCCCTTTAAGCCTTTTTTTAATTTCATCATTGTTCTCCTCTCATAGTGGCGTAAGCCATTATTTTTTCCTGTGTGGCGTCACTTATGTCAAGCTCGCCCGTGATTCTTCCTTCGCACATAACCAAAACTCTGTCGCTGAGTCTTTGAACTTCGGAAAGCTCCGAAGAAATCATAATAACTGATTTTCCGCGTGATGCAAGGTCTTCCATTAAAGCATACATTTCACTCTTTGCACCAATGTCAATACCACGCGTGGGCTCATCAAATATGAAGATTTCAGAATCGCGCAACAACCAGCGTGCAATGATAACCTTCTGCTGGTTACCGCCTGATAAGTTCTTTAATTTCTGCTTAATTGAAGGTGTTTTCGTTTTTAGCTTTTCGTTTGTTTCCATTGCTGCACGCTCAATTTTTCCGTCGTTTATCCAGCCCATAGAGATGTAATCTTCTAAAGAGCTTAATACTGAGTTTTCAGCAATCGACTTATCAAGCAAAAGTCCATATCGTTTTCTGTCTTCTGACAGATAACAAATACCCTGTGCTACTGCTTTGTCGGGTGATTTTATGTCAACTTTTTTGCCATTTACATAAATTTCGCCCGAATCAATCGGATCGGCACCGTAAATCGCTCTTGCAACTTCTGTTCTGCCCGAACCCATAAGACCGGAAAAACCAAGTATTTCGCCTTTTCTTAATTTGAAGCTTACGTCTTTAATTTCATTTCCGCGATTTAAATTCTTAACCTCCAAAACAACAGGAGCATCTTCCGATACATTGCTCTTTTCCTTTTTATCGCCGTAGATAACACGGCCTACCATCATCTTTACGATTTCGTCTTTTGTTGTTTCGTTAGTGTTAAGCGTTCCTACATATTCGCCGTCACGCATAACCGTAATTCTGTCGGAAATTCTGTTTATTTCGTCCATTCTGTGCGAAATATAAATCATACCTATGCCTTTTGCCTTTAGGTCATTCATTATTTTAAACAGTTCTTCTACTTCCGTCTGTGTCAACGCCGCTGTAGGCTCATCTAAAATTAAAATTTTCGAATCATAAGAAACCGCCTTTGCAATTTCAACCATCTGCTGTCTGCCGACTGTGAGCGAGCCCACCTTAACTGACGGGTCTATGTCAATGCCGATTCTTTCAAAAAGAGCCCTTGCATCTTCTTCCATCTTCTTATCATCGATGTAAATGCCGTTTTTGATGGGTTCTCTTCCTATATAAATGTTTTGTGCAACTGTCAAGTGATTCATCATATTAAGTTCCTGATGAATGATGCTGATTCCCGCATCCTGAGATTCTTTAATGTTCGAAAAGTCAACGGATTCGCCGAATAAAATCACTTCTCCGGCATTACGCTTATGTATACCGCACAGCACTTTCATAAGTGTAGATTTTCCTGCACCGTTCTCGCCCATAAGTGCGTGAACTTCGCCTTCACATAATTCCAGATTTGCTGATTTTAATGCGTGAACGCCTGAAAATCTTTTGTCAATCCCTTTCATTTCGAGAATAACCTTTTTCATAATTACCTCCTAACCAACCTTTTTTTGAGTACTGTATTAAACACATCTCCAACTAACATAATACCCTATTTGCAAGTCTACTGTCAACAGCAAATTGTCCGTCTAATTGCATAAATTTTATACATATTTTTGTGCAAAACGCTAAATTTTAAAGCAGAAAACGTTCATTTTTTGTGTTTTTTCGAGCAAAAAAGCGTTTATTTCGCACCTTTGCGGTTTCTGTGAAAATTTGCTGTTTTTTGTTTTCCTGAATTTACTTCTTGACAAAAAACGCGTTTTAAAAAATTTAAAAAATGTATTGATATAATACATGCGGACCATAAAAAATAGAAAATCAAAATTCAATGTG
>CAZCOF010000092.1:0-6132 GCA_964500095.1 uncultured Oscillospiraceae bacterium | reverse complement strand
ATGTGTTAAAATACTTAAAGTCGAGTACGTTTGGTTGGAGGTGAAAAATTTGCCGAACATTAAATCAGCTAAAAAAAGAGTTAAAGTTATCGAAACAAAAACTTTAAGAAATCACATGGTTAAGTCTGCATTAAGAACATACATTAAGAAGTTCGAAACAATCGTAGCCAGCGGTAACAAAGTAGAAGCAGAAGTTGCTTTTAAGGTTGCAGTTAAGAAGATTGATCAGGCAGTAGCTAAGGGCATCATCAAGAAGAACACAGCTTCAAGAAAGAAGTCTCAGTTAGCACTTAAGCTTAATGCAATTGCGTAATCATTTAGAAATTACAGGACTAGCGTAAGTTAGTCCTTATTTTCTTATAGGAGAGAAGTTTATAGTGTTGGCTACAATATTGATTTTTGTCAGACACGGCGAATGTATAGATATAACCCTGAGCGATGTACTCAGGGTTTATTATTTTTATATTACAAAACAGCAAATTTCATTGACATCTTAAAAGAGTAATGATATAATTTAAATATATCGAATTATACAAAATAAGAATTTTGTATAATTCGGAGTATAGGAAATAAGTCCTGCTAGTTTTGAAAGTTGTTAATGAAGGAAGATATTTAAACTCTGCCGGTTAGCCTATCTTTATTTTAAACACAACCTATTTACTTATTATAAGGAAGTGATTTTATGAAAAACAGACAGCTCCTTGATGACGCTCCGTTTTATCTACGTGATTTCATAACTTATATGGAAACTATTAAAGGTAAATCTTCTAATACTGTTGATGAGTATTTTTTTGACCTTAGAACTTTTCTTCGTTATATGTTAGTATTAAAAGGAAAAGCAGAAATTGAAAATTTTGATGAAATTTCGATTAAAGATATTCCTGTAAGCTTCATAGAAGAAATAACACTGCACGATCTATATGAATATCTTTCTTATACTCTTCGTGAAAGACTTAATAATGCCAATTCTCGTGCACGCAAGGTTTCTTCGCTTCGCTCTTTCTTTAAATATATGGTAACAAAAGCAAAGTTAGTCAAGACTAACCCTGCAGCCGAACTCGATTCACCTAAAATACCGAAAGTTTTACCCAGATACCTTTCTCTAGATGAAAGCAAGCAACTATTAGATAATGTAGACGGCAACCAAAAATATCGCGATTATGCGATTTTAACGCTGTTTTTAAACTGTGGTCTGAGATTATCGGAGCTGTGCGGTATTAATATGAAAAACATAAAAGATGATAAATTGACTGTTTTTGGTAAAGGAAGTAAGGAACGTACTGTTTATTTAAATGACGCCTGCCAAAAAGCCATAGCGGACTATATACAAAACGAACGTCCGAAAGATGGTGTAAAAGCCCCTGATAAAGACGCACTGTTTTTAAGTCGTTTAAAAAAACGTATGAGTGTTAAAACAGTACAGCACGTTGTAAAATTACATTTAGAAGCCGCAGGTCTTGACTCATCTAAATATTCAGCCCATAAACTGCGTCATACTGCAGCAACACTGATGTACAGATATGGAAATGTTGACGTAAGAGTTTTACAAGAAATGCTGGGTCATACCAACCTTTCTACAACGCAAATTTACACTCATTTAGATGACGAGCAATTAAGAACAGCGGCAAACTGTAATCCGTTGGCAGATGTAAAGAAAAACGACACAGAATGAACTGTGTCGTTTTTGTTACAATTTACTTAATTAGTCGTTGCAGCCACAACCGCAGAAAACGAATAAAGCAATGATAAGGATAATCCATAAGCAGCTATTATCATTGCCAAAACCGAATAAACCTCTATCGCATCCCATAACCGTTACCTCCTTTAGTCGTTATGCTACATTATATGTAAAAACTAAAAGTCGGCAACTTGTCTTTATCAATTTAGGGACACTTCTCTATTCATTATCATATTTTTCTTTTTCAGCTAAATAGCGTTTCTTTCTTTCGCAGGTATTTTCCAAAAATTTTCTTATACCTTCTTTATCGCCTTTTTTTATATAATCATCTATTTTCATTAAGCTGTACATAAAAATTCTGATTTGCTCTGACAGTGCGTCTTTATTTTCTACAAAAAGCTCAGACCACATATCGGGGTTTAATTTCGCAACTCTTGTACAATCTCTCAAAGACCCGGCAGAATAGCTTTCAGCTCTGTCTAAAGCGTCATTATCACAAAGCGTAGCCGCTACAACGTGCATCAACTGACTTGTGTAGGCAATCATTTCGTCGTGGTCATCCGCTGTTGTATATGTTATGTGTTTACAGCCGATATATTTAATTATTTTTTCTAAATATTCAAGGTGCTCTTTTGTGTTTGCATCCTGTTTTACAACAATGTAATTTGCACCGTTATAAAGTGTTTTTAGAGAAGCTTCGTACCCGCCGACTTCCCTTCCTGCCATAGGGTGTCCGCCTATAAAATCGATGCTTTTGTTAGTTATACTTTCAAATATATATCCTTTTACACCACAGACATCTGTTACTAAAACGCCGTCTTTAAATTTTTTGCCGTTTATGAAACTAACCGTCTTTTCAGGTGTAAGACAGAGAAAAACAACATCCATATCGGATAAAATCTCATCAGCATTTATGTATCCTTTAACGATAACTTTATCATTTATAGCAGCATTTAGCGTTGTTTTGTCTAAATCAACGCCGTAAACAACTGCGTCAGGAAAACCTACCAAAGCCTTAGCTAACGAACCGCCTATAAGTCCTAAACCTACTATCAAAATATTAGTCATAACAAATACTCCCTAATATATTTTTCTATCTAAGTATAGCACTAATTTTTCTGATTTTCAAGAAAAATAAAAACTTTTTGAAAAAGGGTTGAAAAAAACTTTTATCGTGATATACTGAGTTAAGTACAGAAAATAAGCAATCGGGAGATGTAATTTATGACTTCAAAATATGAAATAAATATGTGTGAAGGGTCTTTATTCCCCAAAATTGTAAGATGTGCCGTTCCGTTGATTTTCACTAATCTGCTTCAGATTTTATACAACGCAGCAGATGTTATTGTTGTCGGAAGATACACAGGAGAAACAGCGCTTGCAGCAGTAGGCTCTACAAGTCCCTTGATAAATGTCGTAATAAATATGCTTATAGGCTTGTCAGTGGGTGCCTCTATTGTTGTTTCTCAGTACATTGGTGCGAATAACCATCAAAAAACGTCTGACACTGTACATACATCTTTATTGATTGCTTTGTTTGGCGGTATCTTGTTCGGCGTTTTAGGTTTTTTTCTTTCAAGACCATTGCTTAGTTTAACAGGCAGCCCGCACGATGTAATTGAACAGGCGACCTTGTATATGAAAATATACTTTTTAGGAACTCCGGGACTAATGGTTGCCAATTACGGCACAGCACTGTTGCGTTGTGTTGGTGATACAAAAAGACCATTTATTTATTTTTCTATATCGGGAATTTTAAATGTTGTTTTAAATTTGATTTTTGTTATAAATTTTAATATGGGCGTTGCAGGTGTTGCTTGGGCGACTATAATTTCCAAATATCTTGTTGCTGTTTTAATCGTGATAACATTGTTGAAAAATGAAGGATTTATATATCTTGATTTAAAGGAATTGAAAATCAAAAAAGACGCATTTATAGAAGTACTGAAAAAAGGTATTCCGGTAGGACTGCAGTCTATGGTTTTTTCAGGCTCTAACGTTATAATTCAATCTTCGATAAATAGTTTTGGTTCTGTAGTTATGGCAGGCAATGCAGCGGCTTCTAATATAGAGAACTTTTTATATACAGCAATGAATGCATTTTGCCACGTTACAACTACCTTTGTTGCACAAAACTACGGTGCCAAACAACACAAGCGAATGGATAAAACGTTATTAATATCGTCAGGTCTTGTTTTTTTAATAGGTGCTGTGGCTAGCATTTCTGTTATCCCGTTTGAAAGATTTTTACTTGGAATATACGCTCCGGGAAACGAAAGTGCTATTTCGTATGGTATTTTAAGATTTAAATACATTTTTCATATATATTTCCTTTGTGGATTAATGGAAACAGCGACAGGTGCACTGCGTGGTTTAGGGAAAACGGTTGTTTCTATGATAATATCAATAGTATGTGTTGTAGGCATACGTATTGTATGGATTTTTACTGTTTTTGCCACGCTGAAAACATTGGAAAGTTTGTTTATTTCATACGCAATATCGTGGATTGCGGCAATAGCTATATTGGTTACTTCTTACATTGTAATAAGAAAAAGAATAGCACAAAAAGAGAGTCTTTAGACTCTCTTTTAATTTATGCCTTCTGCAGTTAAAACCGCATCCGGATTTGAAAAAAATGCAGATTTTTCTTCTTCAGTTTGATTTTTAAACACTGCATCTGTCACTTCTGAAATATTTGCAACCGAAACTACATTTGTTCCTGTTTTGTGTAAATAATTTCTATCGTTTTCTTTTGGTATATATACTTTTTCGACTCCGGCGTTTTTTGCTGCTTCAATTTTTTCTTTCACGCCGCCAACCGGTAAAACGTTTCCAAAAATAGAAATTTCACCGGTAAATGCAATGTCATTTTTAACAGGAATGTTGTGGATTGCTGAATATAGTGCGATAAAAATCGCAACACCTGCTGATGGACCATCGACCGGCATACCGCCGGGAAAATTAAGGTGAATATTGTAATTTTTGGGGTTTGTGTTATATCGTTCCGATAAAAGTGTCAAAACATTTTCAACAGATGCTTTTATTGTACTTTCTCTGTTTAGTTTTTGACCTCGTCTTTCCAAAGTTTCTGTTTCGACTATTCCGGTAATTTTGACACTTCCCCTACCCTTTTCCGTTTCGTGAGCTTTAGCTTCTATTGTCATTAAAGTGCCCTTTCCTGCTCCGCTTACAGCCAATCCGTTAACCTTGCCTACAATTTCTTCTGCAGATACCTTTTGTTCCGATATAGCGGTAAAATGCGAACATTCTGCTACCCATTCTATATCTTCTTTAGTTATATTGTCTCTTTTTTCTATGTTGGCATAAGATCCTGCTGTCTGGATTAAATTTACCGCTTCTCGCCCGTTGTCGCAAAAATGTGAAATCAGATTGATGGCAGAATTTGAAATCTTAAAATTGCCTTTTTTTGCTGCATTTTCGCCGATTTTTATTATTTCTTCTTTTGACAGCGGGTTAAAAAATATCTCTGTACATCGAGAACGTAAAGCCGGCGGTAATTCTTCGGGCAAGCTTGTTGTTGCTGCAACGAGTCTAAAATCTGCAGGCATTCCTTTTTGAAAAATTTCGTGGATATATACAGGGATTTCTCTGTTTGATTTCGAGTAATAAGCCGATTCAAAGAACACCTTTCTGTCTTCTAAAACCTTTAGGAGCTTATTCATTTGTATGGGGTGTAGCTCCCCTATTTCATCTATAAAAAGTATTCCGCCGTGAGCCTTTGTAACCGCTCCGGGTTTTGGTTGCGGTATTCCTGCAGGACCAAATGCCCCCGCACCCTGATATATAGGGTCGTGAACAGAACCCATTAAGGGGTCTGCTATACTTCTGTCGTCAAATCTTAGTGTTGTTGCATCAATTTCTACAAATTTTGACTCATCGGTAAACGGAGATGTCGGATTTTTCTTTGCTTCATTTAATACGGTTCTTGCTGCGGCTGTTTTTCCTACTCCGGGCGGTCCGTAAATTATAATATGTTGCGGATTTTTTCCGCAAAGTGCGGCTTTTAACGCTTTTATCCCGTCCGATTGTCCTATTATTTCTTCCAGCTCGCTTGGTCTTGTTACTTCAGACAACGGTTTTGTAAGTGAAATTTTTTGCAGTTTTTTCAGCTTGTTGAGTTCATTTAATGAATCTTTATTTATTGAGCTTTTGTTAGCGTTCTGGGTGCGTATCATAGAATAAAAATAAATTCCCATAATACACAAAAGCCATATTTGAATGATTGACATTATCGTATTTAACATAATCGCTCCTCCTAAAAAATATTATTGACAAACAAATTCGCTTTTATAAGAAAAGTTAATAAAATTTTAATTGTATTTTCTACAGTTGTATGATAGAATGTATTTAAGATTTTTTTGTGAAAGAGAGCAATTTATTATGAGTGAAAATTTTAAAAAAGCTTGCCACAAAAAAAGCATAGGCGGACAAGC
>CAZCOF010000091.1:0-6141 GCA_964500095.1 uncultured Oscillospiraceae bacterium | reverse complement strand
TGGTTATTAAACATTATATCATATTTGGAGTTCATTTTCCTTTTTATTTGTCACCCATCAATTGTATCACAACATTAACGCATTTTACACAGTTATTTTTATCTTATATCAAGGGTATCTTTAAGCTGTGACAGTCTTGACGGTCCTATGATTGGAAAAACATCAAAATTACTTCGTTCACAAAGCATTTCTAAAGCTACTGATGATATGGTTTTGTTTTCTTTTTCAGCACGTGCCTTTATCTTGTCAAATGTCTTTATCGACTCGTCGTTTAGGTATCTTTGTTTTGCTTTTTGGGAAAGTTCGCCGGTTGCATATTTTTCAAAAAATCCCTTTGCCTGTGATGAAAACGCAAATACGGGAAGTAACCCTTTATCGTACTTTTCTTTTTCATCTTCTATATAGGCAAGCTTTTCGTCCCATACACAAGAGCGTGTTGCTAAATTATAAAGTGCCTGAGAAGCACAAAAGCCTGTTTGGTTTGTATCTGTTGCGTAATTGTTCGCCTCCATTATTCTGTCATACGACCAGTTTGATGCACCAAAGTGTCTTATTTTTCCTGCCTTTACCAAAAAGTTTAATGTGTCAATTATCGGACCTACATCTTTTGTCGGGTCATCTCTGTGAAGCCATAAAATATCAATATAATCCGTCTTTAAGGCACTAAGACTTGCTGTGACATCATCTTCAATTTCTTCTTTTGACAGTCTTACGTGAGATAAATCAGCTAACGTCAGCGGATGAGCACATTTTGTAGAAACGAATATTTCATCTCTTTTTTTTCCCTTTAGGTAATCACCTATTAAGGCTTCGCTTTTTCCGCCGTTGTAAAGCCTTGCGGTATCAATAACGTTACCGCCGTTTTCTAAATACGTATCCATAAGACTAAAAGCCGTACGTCTGTCAATT
Organism: uncultured Oscillospiraceae bacterium; assembly: GCA_964500095.1. Taxonomy (GTDB): domain Bacteria; phylum Bacillota; class Clostridia; order UBA1381; family UBA9506; genus Congzhengia. The sequence continues at coordinate 5,232 of CAZCOF010000091.1, read as the reverse complement.
CGCTCGTCATACCCTTCTGTTCCTAAAACTATCTGTGATAAATTCATATCACGTACTTTAATGTAATTCATATCTTTACCCCCGCTATAAATTTTTTAAACCTTTTTCTTTTTTATATTCTGAAAATGCACGCTTTCCCGTTTCAGTAACAGGCATTACCCAACGCTTTGACAAAAAATGTCTTAAACACAATATAAGCTTGGGGATGTCTTCAAAAACTATACTTAAAGCATACACCAAAGCAAACGGAAGTTTTAATATAAATGCCGAAATCGCAGCCACCGGAACAGCTATTCCCCAAAGGCAGAAAAGGTCATATTTCATTCCCGTTTTAGTGTCACCGCCCGAGCGGAAAACTCCCGTAATTATCACATATAAAAGGTTTCTTGCGGGAAATGTGACTGAATAAACTATCATTATCACAGCCGCAACATCAAGCGTAGTTTCGGTAATCGTACCTGCGGTATTGAAGATATTTACCAGTTCGTTTCTGAATACCGCCACCGCCGTCGATGTAATTATCGCAAGCGAAGGCACCAAAATTACAAATCGATTGGCATCTTTTAACCCCATCTTTATTTGTCCGCCGCCTATTTCCTGACCTACCATAATACAGCAGGAATTATTAAGACCGACAAAAAACGCAAACACAATGTTATCAAAGGTTTTAAGTATCGTCATTGCCGCATAGTATTCATACCCCATATTTGAGTAAACCACATTAAGTGCAAATGTTCCCAAGCCCCATAGTGTTTCGTTGATTAATACGGGTAACGCACGGTTAAAAAACAGTTTTACATCTGCCTTTGTAAAGTCAAAAAGTTCTTGAGTCGACGCACATACGATTTCGTCTTTTTGATAAATTAAAACCGACATTAAAACAATCGGTCCAACCCACGCTGAAATGCACGTAGCAATTGCAGCACCTTCGATTCCAAGCTGCGGAAAACCTAATTTACCAAAAATCAAAGCATAGTCTAAAATTGCGTTTAATACAGTAGTAAGTGCTGCTACGTACATTGGAAGTTTGGCTCTTCCGGTCGAGCGCAAAAGCACGCCCACTACTTGATTTAAGGCAATCGCAGGGTATGAAAACACCGCTATCTTTAAGTAAGCTGCACCAATTTCCAAAACGGCGTCATCACGATTAAATATGCTTATTATAGGCTTTGGAATTAAAAATCCCAAAACAGTAAACACCGCTACTGAAATCGCAAGGAAAAACATTACTATTCCGTAGGTTTTTTTAATTCCGGCTAAGTTGTTATCTCCATAAAACTGCGAAAAAAACACCGACGCACCTGATGAAAACCCAAAAAGCGTAAGGTTCAAAAGCCAGCTCCATTGCCCCGCCATACCAACAGATGCCAAGCTCACATCCCCAAGACAGCCAATCATTAAAGTATCTACTAAAACAAATGAGCTTGTGAGTAAATTCTGCACGGCAATAGGAATGGCAATGTTTAAAACTGCACCCCAGTATCTTTTTCCGCCAAATAATCTTTTTAACATATAATTCTCCCAATCCAAAAACTTGGGTGCTGTCAAACAGCACCCAATAAACACTATTTTACACCAAATAAAAGGTCAGCATACGTCGGATACGGCCAATATTCTTTAGCTACGATTTTTTCAAGCTCGTCAGCGTATGTTCTTATTTTTGCCATATCGTTTAAAATTATGTCCTTATTAAAGAACGAAGCTTTCTCTACATCCTTTATCTTTTTAAGCTCTGCTCTGTCGTTTTCAAGCTTTATAACTTCTTCATAGAGTTTATCGGAAAGGTCAGAAATTTTTGAAATAAGCTTAACTTCCAGCGGCGACTCAATGCCAATTGCCTTTTTATTGGCAGCAGCAACCGACAAATCCTTTACATAAAAAAGTGCAGCCGGAATTATATCCTGCTTTGCCATATCTATAATCGTACGAGCCTCAATTCGTATTGTTTTATTGTATATTTCAAGCAGAATATCGTGACGCGAACGCATTTCAACTTCTGTAAAAATGCCGTGCTTTGTAAAAAGCTGTACGTTTTTATCCGACACAAAATGCGGCAGGGCATCAGCTGTCGTCTTAAAATTACAAAGACCGCGTTTCTCTGCTTCTTTTTCCCATTCTTCCGAGTAACTGTTTCCACTGAATATTATACGCTTGTGCTTTGTGATCGTCTCTTTTATTAAATCGTGTAAATCTTCATCGAAGTTTTCGCTTTTTTCCAGTCTGTCTGCAAACTGGCAGAGAGTTTCTGCAACAATTGTATTTAAAACAACGTTAGCATCAGAAATAGAGTCACTTGCACCAACCATACGGAATTCAAACTTGTTGCCTGTAAATGCAAACGGCGATGTTCTGTTTCTGTCTGTTGCGTCCTTTGAAATTTTCGGCAAAACAGAAACACCGATGTTAAACTCTTCTTTGTCCTTGTGTATGTATTTGCCGTCGTCTTTTACGATAGCATCCAGTATAGCCTCTAAGTCCTCGCCCAAAAACATAGAAACAATGGCAGGCGGTGCTTCTGCTGCACCGAGTCTGTGATCGTTTCCTGCCGTAGCTACACAAATTCTTAATAATTCCTGATAATCGTCAACTGCCTTAATAACAGCTGTTAAAAATGTCAAAAACTGTGCGTTATCCATAGGTGACGAGCCGGGATCAAACAGGTTGTTTCCCTTGTCTGTTGATATAGACCAGTTGTTGTGCTTGCCGCTTCCGTTTACGCCGGCAAATGGTTTTTCGTGAAGTAGACATACCATATTATGCTTATTTGCGAGCTTTTGCATAACTTCCATTGTAATCTGGTTATGGTCTGCAGCTATATTTGTAGTAGCATATACAGGAGCCAACTCGTGCTGTGACGGTGCACCTTCGTTATGCTCGGTTTTTGCAGTTACGCCCAATTTCCAAAGTTCTTCGTCAAGCTCCTTCATAAAGGCACTTACACGGGGCTTTAAATTACCAAAGTAGTGGTCATCCATTTCCTGACCCTTAGGCGGTTTTGCACCTATCAGCGTTCTTCCTGTAAATATTAAATCCTTTCTTTTGTCAAACATTTCACGTTCAATCAAGAAATATTCCTGCTCTGCACCAACTGTTGCGGTCGCACGTTTTACGTCTTTACCGAATAATTTTAATATTCTTAACACCTGAACGTTTAAAGCATCCATAGAACGAAGAAGAGGTGTCTTTTTATCAAGTGCTTCGCCGCCGTAGGAATAAAACGCCGTAGGAATACATAAAACGCCCTCTTTTATAAACGCATAAGACGTCGGGTCCCACGCAGTGTAACCGCGAGCTTCAAATGTCGCACGAAGTCCGCCTGTAGGAAAGCTTGATGCGTCAGATTCGCCCTGTACTAACTCTTTTCCCGAAAATTCCAAAATAACGCTTCCGTCAGGCATTGGAGAAATAAAGCTGTCGTGCTTTTCTGCAGTAATTCCCGTCAAAGGCTGAAACCAATGTGTATAGTGGGTTGCACCCAACTCCACCGCCCAATCCTTCATAGCTGATGCCACAACATCTGCAATATTTTTATCAATAGGCTTACCCACAGAAATTGTCTTCTTTAAAGCCTTATAGGTTTCCTTAGGCAATCTTTCACGCATAACGTGGTCGTTAAAAACGAGTGATGAAAAGATTTCCTGAATTGCCGCCATATCTATTCCTCCCGTGAACTTGAGAAAAGGTCAAACTATCTCAAAATATCTCAATTTTATACTAACAATTGTATATTTAAATAAAGGATTTGTCAATAAATTTTTAATTTTTGCAATTAAATTGTAAGAAAACTTGAAATACTAAAAAATTTTTGTTATACTTAACGTATGTAAACTTTTGACATCCTTAATATAAGGGGGCTGTTATGCCTAAATTTTTTATTGATAAAGAAAATATAAAAGACGAAAAAATCACCATCACCGGCGGAGATGCCGTACACATTGCAAAGGTTTTGCGTACCGAAGTCGGCGAAACTTTGACTTTATGCGACGGCTGCGGTACTGACTTTCTGGCTAAAGTAACAGCGTGCTCAAAAGACAGCGTATCGCTTGACATTTTAGATGTTCTCCCCTGCCTTTCAGAGCCAAAAGTTTTGGTCACGCTTTTTCAGGGAATTCCAAAGCAGGGCAAAATGGACTACATAATAGAAAAATGTACAGAGCTTGGCATATCACGTATCGTTCCCGTTGCAACCGCACGCTCGGTTGTTAAGATTTCTGACAAAAAATCAGAAGAAAAAAAGCTTGAACGCTGGAGAAAAATCGCATCAGAATCTGTAAAGCAATGCGGGCGCGGCAGAATTCCCGAAATATGCAATGTTATGAACGTAGCAGAAGCTATTGAATTTTCAAAGCAATTGGATTTGACAATTGCAGCATACGAATGTGAAACAGAAACATCAATTAAATCAGTTTTATCTGCGAATTCGCCCAAATCCGTAGGCATTTTTATAGGACCTGAGGGCGGACTTGACGACAAAGAAGTCAGGAAGTTTTACGATGCAGATATAAAAACAGTAACACTCGGCAAAAGAATCCTGCGTACAGAAACAGCAGGACACACGGTGCTTGCTACCGTTATGTATGAATTCAATGAATTAAAATAAACAATAAATGAAAGAGGTCAAAAAATGAAAAAAACAGTTATTACAAAAGAACAAAGCGAAAGAGTAAACAACAGATTAATTTTAAACTTCGGCATACTTTTAGCAGGTGCTTTGATTTTACTCTATGTTTATAACTTCGCTCAGGCAGGTTATCCGGTGCAGGTAAAGAATGTTTTAGGCATTTTGGGCATAGTATCTTTGGTTGTTGCCGTTTTAATGTTAGTACTCGGCTTTAAAAAGTGGCCCAAGCTTAAAATCTACTCAACTATTCCATTTGCTGTAATCATTCCCTGTGCGTTAATTTCGTATTTCCATAAGATACCCTTTTTAACAAACGCATTTCCCGGCTTTACGATACAGAATGCGATTGTTGTATCGTTAATCTTAATGGCTGTTTACTTTGTTGTGCTCGCTGTTTATACAGGCATATATTCTGCAACACATACAGTTGTGGTTGAAAAGAAAAAGATTCAGCATAAGAAGAAAAAATAACATATCAACACAAAAGGCAAGGTTTGATGTAACCCCAAAAAGTTAGACTTTTTATAGCGTAGTAGTTTCGATGACTGCTGCGCTGTTTTTTTTGCGAGATACTTATATCCACCGCCACCATACAAATATTCTTGTACTAC
>CAZCOF010000090.1:0-6178 GCA_964500095.1 uncultured Oscillospiraceae bacterium | reverse complement strand
ATGCGATTTTATGAAATTATATGAAAATGCCCGATATATTTCTATACCTAATTTCATTATATATCACATCTCCTTGATTTATCAGTATTTTCAGCGTTTTATATGTAGTTACTTCGCCATTTTTTACACCAAAAGCTGTAATTATTTCTTATCAAAACTAAATGAAAGGCAACGTAACTTTGGATATTATATCACATTATAGCAATATTATCAAGTCTGAAATATTTAAGAATTTCATAAAACTTATCCTGACAGGAAAGAATTGTATCACGCAGGAAACCTTTTTCGTTATTCCATTCTTTCAGGCCTCTGTAATAGAATATTTTATGCTCTTCATCAATTATAAAAGGGGTGATGTTATGCTTAAGACATTCCTTAAAAATAATCAGTCTGCCAACACGTCCGTTGCCGTCCTGGAAAGGGTGTATGCACTCAAACTGAACATGGAAATCAATAATATCATCTAATACAATCTGTTTTTTTGCATTATACGCATCTAAAAGCTTCCTGATTTCTGTGTGAACATTTTCAGGGAGAACTGTTTCCATGCCGCCAACTTCATTTGGGAGCTTTTTATAATCACCGACTTTGAACCAGTCTTTTCTGCTGTCACTTGTACCGCTTTTTAAAATAAGATGCAGTTCCTTAATATATTTTTCTGAAAGCTCATATTTGGCATTATCAATAATAGAATCAATACATCTGAAATGGTTTGCGGTTTCTACAATGTCATCCACATTCACACTTTCATCCGTTATGCCGATAGTATTAGTTTCAAAAATATATCTTGTCTGGTCGTGGGTGAGGCGGCTGCCTTCGATATGGTTTGAATTATATGTCAAGTCTATTTGTATGCGATGATATATTCCGCCTGAAAGTTTACTGTCTTTTTGCTCTTTTAATATATCAAGAAGTGTCCGGGGCTTACTTGACTTTCTTTTTGCCCGTTCAGGCTTTTCGCTGTCTTCAGGAATATTCCAGGTTTTTCCCGTTAAAAAAGCACCGGGGATTTTTCCGTCTTGACAATATTTCCTGACACTTCTGTCTGTTAAATTCCATTTTTTTGCTATTTCTGCCACTGATAAATACTTCATAAAACCAATCTCCTTGTGTTTATCTGTATATAGTATAACACATTACAGGAAAAATATCAATATTTTTATTTGTTAAAAATCCGTTTTATTTTTCCGATAAAGGAATTTTTGATTTCTTGTAAAATACAAAAACTGCGACCTGCAAAGTCACAGTTTTTATGAAAAAATATTTAGTTGCACTTGTCTCTTTTTCAAAAAGTCTCTCTGGCTTTTACACCATTTACTACACCATTTTGGCGGTGAGTTTTATAAAGTTATATAAACTTTTATGAAAATCAATTCTTTTGAAAGCCGCTCGGGCACTGGGTTTTAAGGAGTTTTATGCGATTTTATGAAATTATATGAAAATGCCCGATATATTTCTATACCTAATTTCGTTATATATCATCTCATAAATTATTTCACTTGACATTCTACCATAAATTGATATCTACTGCAAGAGTTTATTTTAAAATGTGCAAAATAGTGCAAAGGTTTCCCCGCTGTATTGACATTTTGAAAAAATGGTAATAAAATTAAACCGAACTCGAGTTCACCTGTCATAGAAGAAAGGAGACAAGGTGAAAAAACTAAAAGAATTTATGACAGCCTTTAAACAGGCAGCAGGCGAAAGCCGTACAAAATGGGTAGAATGGATACATCTACAGAAAGGAAAAAGCCACTGCAAAACCTGCTTAAAGCTTGATAAGTGTTGGTTTTTAGAAGATAAAAAACCACGCTTGCCACAGCATTTTTTCTGCCATTGTGAAACAAAACCGATTTCCTACAGCCGTGTTGTCAATGAAGCGACAGCGGATAGTGCATACAGTAAGTTTAATCCATACTTGTTTGATCCAGAGAATTTTTACAAACATCAAAAGCAAAAGGCATTTGAAAGTTGGGGTTACACAATTGACGATTCTGAATGGTTGCAAGAAACTATTGAAAAACAGGGCATAGAAAAATATGTTAACGGAGAATATTCCTTAGGAAAACTTGATGAAAACGGACAAAGAATAAGTATCCGCGTAGAGATTCCAAAAAAAGGCAGCAGTGAAATGGTATCATTTATATCAGGATGGACTGCTTATCCAAACGGACATATTCAGCTAAATACACCATACGGAGGTAAGTAATATGAAAATGATGGATTGCGTAGAAGTAATCGTAGAAAAAGAAAAATACGTAAAAGAAGGTATACACAAAGGTATGCAGGGATGGATATGCTTGGATAATCGCACCAATGGCTATTGGTTAGTTAACTTTCCGCAGTGCTACGACAAACCTGACATAGCTACACTATCTATCCACGAAACCGATATGAAGTATTTACCCGACGGAATGGACGCCAAAATCAACGAAGAAATAAAAGAAAAATTCGGGGATTAAAAAACAAGGTGCTGCAGCAAAATTGTTTGCTGCAGCACCTTTTACTATTTTTTACTCGGCAACTGTACCAATATAATTGCCAAAAACATAAATATACAGCCAAAAATCTGAACGGCTGTCATTCTCTCATTCAAAATCACCCAGCCTGAAAGTGCAGCAAAAACAGACTCAAGCGACATAATGATAGATGCTGACGTCGGGTCTGTGTACTTTTGTCCGATAATCTGGAAGGTATACGCAACACCGCACGACATAATACCTGAATACAAGAGCGGCACAGTGCAGGATAAGATATTTCCCATTTCGGGCTTTTCAAAAATAAACATTATTATAAGGTTTATTATACCTGCCGTTAAAAACTGCGTGCAGGCAAGCTTTACGCCGTCGATGTCGTTTATGAATTTATCAATTAAAAGAATTTGCCCTGCAAAAAACACAGCACACAAAAGCGTTAGTGCGTCTCCCCAATTAAACGAAATTTCTTCACCGAAAAGGCACAAAAAGTACATTCCGACAACAGACAACGCCACGCCTGATGCGATTTTTAACGTTATTTTCTTACCATCAAAAACGCCGATAACTGCAACAAAAATTATGTATAAAGCGGTCAAAAATCCACTTTTTGCTGTTGTTGTAACCTGTAGACCATAAGTCTGCAAGGTTGAAGCTATGCACAAAAACACACCGCAGGGAACACCGTATGACAAAAGCTTTTTAAAGTTGGTTTTTTCGTATGTACCGCTTTTTTTCTTAGCTTTATCACTAAAAAATATAAACGGAAGTAAAACAAGTCCCCCCATAGTGGTTCTTATTCCCATAAATGTATTGGGGCCGATATAGTCCATTCCGACGCTCTGCGAAACAAACGATATACCCCATATAATAGCGGTAATAAACAAAATAATATTACCCTTTAGTTTAGAATTTAAATTAGCCATTTTTTCTCCTATTTTAATACGACGTTTTGTGTGCCTAGTATTTTTTTAAGTTCATCTAACAGTTCGTCGCTTTCTGAAACCCACATATTTTTGGGAGCTAAAGCGGTTTGCTTTTTTTCTTCGCTGTAGGTGTATACAGGGATATTTCCATTGTGCAACGAAAGTATCGGTGTGACTTTTTCTAACAAATAGTCTTTGCCGATTGAAAATTTCAAATAGAGCTTTTTATCCGCCTTTAGCTCGGCGGAAACTTTAGGAAGTGTAACGCCGTTTTTCGCAGCTCCGTGAGTTAAGGGTTCTACCATATCGCATAATATCTTCGGTTCTTCATCCTCACGAAAGCTCAGTTTCCCCGAAATTATTAAAGGTGCGTCTTCCGTTAAATACTTTCTTGAACGGTCATATACATTCGGAAATACTATGACTTCAGCCTGATGGGTTAAGTCTTCTGCAGTTACAAACGCCATAATTTTGTTGTTCTTTGTCACCTTTGTTTTAACTCCTGAAGCTAAGGCACAAACCCTAACGGGCATACCGTCAAAAAGAGTGCCGTTTTGCGTATTTTCATCATCAATGAAATCCGCAAACGAAACAGTCGAGATTTCTTCGATTTCTTTTTCGAATTCTTTTAACGGATGACCTGAAATGTAGTAGCCGATGCTCTCTTTTTCGTATTTTAAAAGCTCTTTTTGAGAAAGCTCAGGAACGTCCTTTGGCGTTGTACCCAAAAAGCTTTCTTCATCATCACCGAAAAGATTTATCTGACCTTCGACATTTCGTTTTAAATCATCGGAATACGAATCAATAATACTTTCAAACTCAGCCAAAAGGTAAGAACGTGTATCGCCCAATGAGTCAAATGCCCCCGCCTTGATTAAATACTCGTGAACACGCTTTGTAACGCCTGATTTAATCGTTCTTTTTGCAAAGTCTTTATAGCTTTTGTACTCGCCGTTTTGGCATCGATCTTCAACAACACCGTCGATACAGCCAATACCGACGTTTTTTATAACGGCAAGACCAAATCTGATATCTCCACCTGAAACCTTAAATCCTGATACACTCTTGTTTATGTCAGGGGGCAAAATCTTAATTCCCATACGGGAAGCTTCCTGTGAGTATTTTGCAACCTTTTCAGGGCTGTCAAGCACAGAAGAAAGGAGCGCTGCCATATACTCGGCAGGGTAAAAATGCTTTAAATACGCTGTCTGATACGTTACGAACGCATAAGCCGCTGCGTGTGATTTGTTAAAAGCGTATTGAGCAAAGTCCATCATTTCATCAAAAATCGCATTTGCAACATCTTCTGTAACACCGCGACGAATCGCACCGTCAACCTCGATGTTTCCGTTGTCGTCTGTGATGCCGTAGATAAAATTAGCACGTTCTTTTTTCATAACGTCTTCTTTTTTCTTGCTCATTGCTCGGCGAACCAAATCTGCTCGTCCTAAGGAGTATCCGCCCATTTTTCGCACAATTTCCATAACCTGCTCCTGATACACCATACAGCCGTAGGTGACGTTTAGGATAGGCTCTAAGATTTCGTGCTTATATTCTACCTTGTCGGGGTTTTCTTTGTTTTTGATATATCTTGGAATCTGATCCATCGGACCGGGTCGATAGAGTGAAATTCCTGCTATTATATCTTCTATGCTCTCGGGCTTTAACTCCTTCATAAACTGCTTCATACCGGCACTTTCAAGCTGAAATACACCCTCTGTTTCGCCGCGGCCTATCATTTTATATACGCCTTCGCAGTTTAGGTCAATTTCGTCAATATTTATGTCTTTACCCGTTGAATCTTTTATGATAGCAATAGCATCTTTTATAATTCCCAGATTACGAAGACCCAAAAAGTCCATCTTCAAAAGACCAAGCTCTTCAACTGTATCTTTGGGGAATTGGGTAATTACCACATCATCGTTCTTTTGAAGCGGCAGATATTCTGTTACAGGCTCTTTTGCAATAACTACACCTGCTGCGTGAGTCCCTGCGTTTCGAATGAGTCCTTCCAGTTTTATAGCGTCATCGATAAGTTCTTTAGCTGTTGCGTCAAGTTCATACTTTGCCTTTAAGTCGGGATTTAACTCAAGCGCCTTAGGAATAGTCATTTTAAGGTCAAACGGAATCATTTTTGCAATTGCATCGGTGTCGGCATACGAAACATCCAAAACACGACCTACGTCACGGATTGCGTTTTTGGCTTTCATTTTGTTAAAGGTTATAATCTGACAAACTCGCTCTCTTCCGTATTTTTCAACAACGTAATCGATAACACGCTGTCTGTCTTCATTACAAAAATCAACGTCAATATCGGGCATAGACACACGCTCAGGGTTTAAGAAACGCTCAAAATAAAGCTCAAACCTTATCGGGTCGATGTTTGTAATTCCAAGACAATAACTTACTATACTGCCTGCAGCCGACCCTCTTCCCGGACCTACGGGGATGCCATTGTCTTTAGCATATTTTATAAAGTCCCAGACTATTAAAAAATAGTCAACATAGCCCATATTTTTTATAACGTCAAGCTCAAAATAAAGACGCTTCTTTGCGTCGTCATTTTCACCGTAGTGTTTTTTTAGCCCATCTTCGCAAAGCTTTGTTAAATATTCATAAGCAGTAAAACCGTCGGGGACATCATATTCAGGAAGCTTTAAAACACCGAACTCGAAGTCGACATTACACATATCTGCAATTTTTTGAGTATTTTCTATACTTTCGGGAATTGCACCGAAAAGCTTTGTCATTTCTTCTTCTGATTTTAGGTAAAATTCA
>CAZCOF010000089.1:0-6199 GCA_964500095.1 uncultured Oscillospiraceae bacterium | reverse complement strand
TTTACATTTTTGGGTCAAAAAACATTTCAACTTATATATCAATCGGGTGTTCGGACACACCGACAAAAAAATTTGCTGCTAAATTGTAAACAATGGTGTTATTACATTGACTATACATATTGGATTTGGTATAATATAATAAACTGAATATTGCGAGATTAAACACAAAATTATGGAAATGAACTGCAAACGAAAAGGAGTATGCGTTAAATCTCAGATTTATCAAATCTACGGGCCTTAGAGGCTTTTATTTGCGTACAAATTTTCGTGCAAGCTTTATTATGTTAAAAGAAAACCTCTTATAACAAGAACCCGAACAATTACGATTTGGAAACTTGTCATAAGAGGTTTTTAATTTTATAAAATTCTATATATCAAAAAAAGAGAAGAGATATATGGAAATAAGTTTAAATAAAATATAAAGGAGGTTTTCTTATGGATATTAAATTCATAAAAGAAAATTTAGAAGTAGGAATGTGCTTCAAAAACAGAGAAGAATTGAGCAAGTTTTTAGGTGAACCATATATCACTCAAACAAACTCTAAAGAAGCTCAGAATAAGAGGTGGAGAAAATACTTTGATTTTAAAAAAGTAGAAGGAACACAAAAGATCGTTATAACGGAAAAATATGAAAAAGAAAGAGAATGTTTTTCTGTTAGGGGTAGCAGTTTTCCTCAAAAATTAGATCCTGAAATTTTGTCAGAACTAAAAGCAGGGGAAGTTGTAAGCAATTCTCAGATAGCGGAAAGAATAGGAATTACATCGAAAGATGTTATTAAATTTTATGGATATATAAAAGATTGGAAAGCTATCAATATCTGGCTTCATGAGATTTGTACAACTAACGATGATTTGGATGAAGAGAAACTCGAAAGGAAATTTAAAGTGGTTAGCTATTTTACAAGTTATGCTCAAAGTTCATACACTAAAATGATAGAGAAATCATTAGAAAGACTTAAGAAGAAAAACCTTATTGATTACGAACAGGGACTAATGATTTATTTTCCTAAAGATTTCATTCAAAATATAAAAAATACAATAGAAGGGTGTCCTGCTAAGTTAAACAAGGTTGTCTTTCCTTGGTTATATAAAGATATATCTAAGGGAGTTGATATTTCTCAATATACAGATTGCAGAGAATATTTAGAGGATATTTTTAGTAAAAATGAGATTTATGAAGATTTTGTAAGACTTGCAAAGAAGGAAGAGGAACACCTTATTAACAGTATAAAAAAAGAGGTTTTGAAAAAATTCAAGTGTGAAAGCGAAAAAGAGTTGATATCCTCTTCGAGATGGGACAGGAATAAAAGAGTATCTTATTTTAATGCTGTGAATAAGAAGTTATCAAAATATAATATAAAGGCATTTAAAGGCTATTATATAAAAGCCATAAATGAAGACATTGAATATGATAAAAAAATAGGAGTGAAATCAACACTATATTTTATAATAAAATGATACATAACAATATTAAGATCTGTGAAAGAAATTATAACAATGATCTTAAAAAAGAAAAATATCCAAAGTTAAGAGAGGTAGGCTTGAGAAGAAAGAAATATGCTGATATAAAATTTTATAAGGAATTTGCCGATAAATTCATAAAGATATCATAAAAACAGTACAATACTTTTTTATTAATATACACATTTATAGAAAGATATGTACGATTTATTTGATTAAAGGAAAGTAAATTTTGTATTGATAATTGTGTCCGAATTTTCTAACAGACTTCTAACAGATTGCGTTAGAAATGCGTTAGAAAACTTGTAAATTTTAATTTTTTGATTTTAATGCTAAATAGACTTAACTCCCAAAATCCAGTAATATCAAGGGTTTTGGGAGTTTTTAATATTGCGGAAGAGTTCCCGAGTGGCCAAAGGGGGCAGACTGTAAATCTGTTGCTTGTAGCTTCGGTGGTTCGAATCCACCCTCTTCCACCATTAAAAGACATACGACTTTTGTCGTATGTCTTTTAATTATGTCAGGCGGATTCGAAGTGAGCGGTATTGAATGACAGTCCAGTGGACTGAAGTCTCCGCGAACCGCCTTTTTTATAATTAGATATTGAAGAAAAGCAAAGAATATGATAAAATATTGTAAAAATCAATCAAAAAGAAGGTAAGTACAGGTGTTTTTTTCGAAAATAGGAGAATATGAAGAATGCGGCTTGTTTACTGCGGGACATTTTTGTTTGCTCTTTTTAACTGTTTTAGCGATTATTGTTTTGCTGTTTTGTTCTAAAAACAGAGAACAAGCTGAGATAAAAAGAATTATTAAATTTATTGTAATCACAGCGTGGATATTTGAGTTTTTCAGAATAGGATATAAGCTTTATTGTGGGGATTATATGTTTTTGGAAAGCTATTTGCCGCTTTTTTACTGCAGTATATTTTTGTACGCAGGGCTTTTGTCTGCTTTTGGAAAAGGAAAAGTTAAAAGAGCAGGCGATGTCACACTAATGACAGGCTCTTTAGTTGGCGGTATCGTGTTTTTGATATTTCCCACTACATCACTTTCGGATTATCCCGCCTTTCATTTTGTGAGCGTTCACAGCTTTTTGTATCACGGCTCTATGGTATATGTGGGACTTTTGATGCTTATTACAAAATACACAGAGCTAAAAAAAGGAGATATACTGCTGTACGCTTCGGTTGTGGTGGTTCTTTGTTTGGCGGCGTTAATTGTAAATAATATGTTTGACTGTAATTTAATGTTCATTTCAAAAGGATTTCCGGGAAGACTGGGAAATGCTCTGTTTTTATCAACTCAAAAATTTTATACGCCTTTGGCAATTCTTGTGCATCTGTTCTTACCGTATTATGTTGTATACGGAATAAATAAGAAAATCTCGGCATAAAGCCGAGATTTTCTTATTTGCTTTTTAAGAAATTTAAAAAATGCTCAACGTTTCCATAATTTGACTGAGCCTTGTAGTAGCAGTAGATTGTATAGCGTTCATCAAAGTCGGATATATCTAAAAACGCAGTGTTTTTTGTTGTGGTGCTTCCTAAGCCTATACCTATTCCTGAACTGATGAGCTTTTCGTTGCACTCTATATCGTTGCTGTGTACAATGATGTTTGGCGTAAAGCCTGCGTTGTTGCAGGCACGAAGCAAGATTTTGTGCATATTACTCTGTTCGCCCCATGAAATGAACGGCTGTGTGCTGAGCTGTTTTAGTGTGAGCTTTTCGTTTCGCAGAGAACTTTGGGAAGAAACCTTCAAGCGAATTCTTAATGTTGACAGCTCAAAATTGTCAAAATCGCTGTAAATGTCTGCCTTTTCATCTATTATAATATCGTACTTTTCAAAATCGCTTTCAGAAAAGTCAAAGACCGTTTTAAACTTCACGTTGGGGTGATTTGAATTATATTCTACGATGTGGTCGATTATTTTTCGCCGTGTTGCACGTACTAACATTTTAATTTCCCTGTCATCAGCAGGCAAGGTGGTAATGGTTGTGACAGCGTTGTCAAGCTCGCTTAAAATCGCACATATTGACTGCTGGAATTTCTTGCCGTTTGCATTAAGTGAAATACGGTTATAGGAGCGGTCAAACAGCTTTACTCCAAGCTCTGATTCTAAACGTTTAACAGAAGCGGAAACAGAAGAAGTAGGGACCATATATTTTTCCGCTGTTTTTGCAAAGCTTTCTGATTTGGCACTTTCATAAAAGTATCTTAACTGCAGTAATTCCAAAGTGGCTCACCTTCTTGAATGTTTATAAACTTATTTTACACCATTTTTAAAAATGTTGCAACTTTATTTTATAATATTCTTTACATTTGTCTGATTATTTGTTAAAATCTGTTTAGTATCTAATATTAAATTATATTTGGAGGTATATTATGGCTAAAGCAGATATTTTGTTTTTAAACAACAAAGCAATGGAAAAAGCCGGCTGTATGGATATGGCAGCAGCTATACACGACGTAGAACGTGCGTACGTGTTGACACAGGAAGGCGATGTTATCTCTCCCGGAAAGTGCGTTACACGTTGGGGCTCAACTCCTGAAGACGAAAACGTAATGGGTAGAATTAATGCTATGCCCGGTTACATTGGCGGCGAATACGATATGGCAGGTATCAAATGGATTGGCAGCGGTCCGATGAACTACAAAAAAGGACTTCCTCGTGCCAGTGTTACAATGATTTTAAATGACCCCGATACAAAGCTTCCCGTATGTGTTGCTGACGGTACACAGGTAAGTGCAATGCGTACAGGTGCTTCAGGCGGTATTGCAATTAAGTTATTATCTAAAGAAGATGCTTCTGTTATGACAATGTGCGGTGCAGGTGCACAGGCCGTTACACAGTTAGAGGCAGCTAAGGTTGCTCGTCCCGGAATTAAAACTCTCTACATATATGATATAAGAAGAGAAAGCTCTGAAAGATTTGAAAAGCACGTTAATGAAAAATACCCTGATATTAAAACAATTATTGTTGACGAACCTGAAGCAGCAGTAAGAGAAAGTGATATCATCGACTGTGTAACACTGGCTGACAGACCTTTTATCAAGGGTGAATGGCTCAAAAAGGGTAGCCTTGTTATGAATATGGCAGACTACGAAGTAGACAATGAATGTATCAAGCGCTCTGACAAAATCTGCGTTGACTTCTGGGAAGGAATCAAGCATCGTATGATCAGTACAGTAGCCCTGATGTGGAAAGACGGTCTTGTTAAAGACGAAGACATCCACGCAGAAATGGGAGAAATATTAAACGGTACAAAAGCACCACGTGAATCTGATGATGAAATCATCTACTTTAACGCTGTTGGCGCAGGTATTTTAGACTTGGCGGTTGTTACACGCTGCTATAAAGACGCAAAGGAAAAGGGTCTTGGTATGGTACTTCCTTTCTGGGAAGAATAATAAGAACTCATCAAAAAAGCTGTGGCTTATGAAGTGTACTCTGAGGGACAGTAATTTTAAAAGGCAGAAACGATTGATTTCGTTTCTGCCTTTTGTCGTAGGGGCGATTCACGAATCGCCCGTTTTATAAGGTCTTAGGATATCCTAAATAATTTGGGAAATGTGATACATTTTCCCTGCTTGTTACAGTACCGGACAATTAATAGTCTGTTGTAAGTATTACAAAATTATTAATCGTACAAGTAGGTCCATATGTAGAACTGCTTGCCGTACATTCAACTTTTAACTTTAGAGCATTTTTAACTTCAAACTCAAAATCAATAGGTGCGGTATTTCCTGCCATAATTGGAGACTGATATAGTAGTTTGTTGCTTTCGTTATAAAACTTAAATTGGTATTCACGTTCATTTCTGTTTTCTGGTGGCATAAAAGTTCCTTTTACTTTTTTGGCTAATCCATTTAATGTGTATGTAACATAATTACCATATTCATAACGTTGTGTTTCAATATTTTTTTCGTATTTTTCCAGATTAAATCCAATGAAATTCTTTGAAATATGTTCTATTTCAGAAAACTTTTTTGAACTTCCCGCAATAAATTCCGATGAATTTCCGCACTCTAAATATGGCTTATCATACAAGTAAACTTCTTTTGCAGGTTTTACAATATCGCCCACATAAACAGTTGCAGTTTCACTGTCCCAATGAACATCTTTGTTAAATGCTTCACCGATTGCCCTTACCGGAAGATATGTTGTTCCATTATAGATAAACGGTTCAACAACATTTCCATTTACATCTTTCGGTGTGATTTCCTCGCCGTCAATAACCAATTTAACATTCATATAAACTGCATTTATTGTTTCCTGAATGTTTTTAGCAAACACCACACCACTTGTTAGCATTACACCAATCAACACACCTGCAATCAATCCTTGTAATCGTTTTCTCATTTTGTTTTACCTCCATAAACTTGATATAATTATTATTTATATGGTAATAATTATATCAAGTTTATCATATTTATATTTGTTTGTCAATATAATAAAATTATATTGGGTGATTTAAGTTGAATATAGAATTCAAAGATAATTATATAAAAATCGGATTAAAAATATCTTATTACAGAAAATTAAAATCTCTTACTCAAGAACAACTTGCTGAAATTTTAGATTGCGGAGTATCGTTCATTGGTCAAATTGAGGCTCCTAACATTTATAAAGCGATTTCTTTAGATACCTTATTTAGAATAGCTAAAGCGTTGGAAATACCACCATATAAATTGCTATATTTTGAGGATTAAATAATGGAATTGCCAAAACGAAAA